>JAYUUV010000218.1:0-5857 GCA_043754695.1 Planctomycetota bacterium | reverse complement strand
CGCCGCGCGCACGGGCCTGCTGGTCGCGGAAGGGAAACACGTATTGCTCGCCGAAGTCGGCCTGGCCGCTCCGATCGAGGATGCGGGAGTGTTGCTGGAGAGTCTCGCCGCCGGCGCCGACGTTGCCATCGCTTCGCGAAAGCTGGACGGAGCCTTCGTGCGCTCGCCGAGGCCCGCAGGCCGTCGTGCCGCCGAGGCCATGTTCGGTCTGGCGGCGCGCATGATGGTGCCGCTGGGCGCGCGCGACTTGTTCTCGGGCCTGCTTGCCTTTCAACGCGGCGCCGCGCGGCGCATCGCCGAGCGCGCGCGCCTGGAGCGCGCCACGTTTTACGTCGAGTGGATCGCGCTGGCGGAACGCATGGGCCTGCAGGTGATCGAATGCCCGGTGCGTTTCTCGCACAACGTGGCCTCGAAGGACTCGCTTGCCTGGACCGATTTCGTGCGCATCGACGACCTGTGGAAGGTGCGCAGTCTGGTCAATGACGCGAAGACGCCGATGCCGCAGCCGCCGGCCAAGTTGCTGGAGGAGACGAGCTTCGTGAAACTCGATCGCCGGACGCTGTTCGCCGGAAAAATCGATCACAGCGCGCCCTGAGTCGCGTGTGAGCGTGGCTTGCGAGCGGGCGCCGAGGGTAAAATCCTCGGCCCCATGAACCTGCAGAGCCGGCCTGAGCTATTGTCCTTCTTCGACTTCGCGATCGACAAGATCCGCGAGCACGCGTCCTATGGCCCGAAGTTGGCGCGTGCCGCACAGGAGCAGCGCGAACTCGTGCTGAACTTCCACACGCACGGCCCGGGGCAGGGTTATTGCGCGTCGATCTGCGTCGTCGAGGGCGGCGTTCCGCTGATCGGTTTGCCCGGCGAGCTGGTCGAGCTCGCGCACCTGCGCGGCATCGCGCGCGAACTTTCCGACTGCGATCCCTACATGGACGCCTTCGCACAGCGGCTGGTCGAGCGCTACGAGCTGACGCAGCGGCCGATCACCTGGATCGACGGCCAAGCGAGGTCCGCATGAGCAGCGTGGGCCTATTGAAGACGGTCGAACTTGAGCCGACCGTTCCCGCGCGAGCTTGCGTGATCTGGCTGCACGGTCTTGGCGCCGACGGAAACGACTTCGTCCCGATCGTGCCCGCGCTGCGCCTCGATGAAAAACTCGGCGTGCGTTTCGTTTTTCCGCACGCGCCGAAGATCCCGGTCTCGATCAACAACGGCTTCGTGATGCCGGCCTGGTACGACATCGGCGACATCGACCTCGAGAAGCGCCACGATCAGGTCGGCGTGCGCCGTTCCGCTGCGGCGGTTACGTCGTTGATCGAGCGTGAGAACGCGCGCGGCATCCAAAGCTCGCGAATCGTGCTGGCGGGTTTTTCGCAGGGCGGAGCGATTGCGCTGTACGCCGGCGTGCGCTATCCGGAAAGGCTTGCGGGCGTCATCGGTCTTTCGACGTACATGGTGCTCGGCGATTCGATCGGAGCGGAAGCGTCAGCGGCCAATCGCGACGTGCCGATCCTGATGTGCCACGGCTCGCGTGATCCGATGGTCGGCCGTTCGCGCGGCAAGAACTCGTGCGACGCACTGAAGGCGGCGGGCTACAACGTCGACTGGCACGAGTACCCGATGCAGCACGAGGTCGTGCTCGAAGAGATCGTGCTGGTGGGGGAGTTCCTGACTTCCGTGTTGGGCTGAGACGCGCGCGTCGTCAAAGTTCCGCGCCCGCCTTGCAGTACTGGCAGGTGCAGTCGGAGGTGCGACCCTGCAGGGTCAGTCGTACGGCCTTCAGGCTGGTGAGTTCGGCGTAGCAGATTGGCCAGCGCACCCAATGCGCAGTGGCGTAGTTACCGGGCCGCGGCTGCGGCGAGAGCTCGGCCATCAACGCCGCCATGGATTGCTCGAGCTCGTGCTGCATGTCCCAAGGAGCGAGGAAGAAGACGACCGTCCTGTCATCGACGCCTTCCAGCACGCGTTGGCGACCTACGCTCTGCAACTTGTCGAAGTCCGCATCGAAGAGCGGACGCTCGAGACTCGAGCCCTGTCCTATCGCAAGGAAGTATTCGCCAGGAATCGCGGCGTTGGGCAGCACGAGTCGACGCTCGTCAAAGCGTTGATTCGAAGACAACAGATATTCCAGCTGGACCAATGGCTCCAGCGACTCCTGGGATCTTTGATCGAAAGAGGCGGCGTAGAGGCGCTCCACAGCCGCCGTGAACGACTTTCCATCATGCGCCCCGCCGAGGGGCAGCGCGCAGACCGTGATCGACGCGTTCACGCCTGGATTCGACTGCTCGATGTTGCGGAGCAACTCGTTCACGCGTTCACGCGTGCGCGCAGCTCGACGCTGGGCGCGGGGTCGAGCAGCACCGTGACGCTGCCGATCTTGTCCGGCAGCGAGCGCGCGAGATCCCCGGGCCAGTCAAAAGTGACGACTCGATCGTCCTCCCGCAGCATCTTCGTCGCTGGCGTGGCCAGCGAACCAAACTTGGTGCCGTTCGCATCCACTGGCCAAATCACCACGTTCGGATCGACGTTGTTGCCCAGAAAGGCGGGATAGCCAGCGACAACGATGTTGCCGAAGCAGGAACTGCTGGCGAATGCGAGCAGCAAGAATCCGATCCACGGCAACCGACTCGTTCCCAGCCAGCGGCGATCGAAGCTCCTCATGCCGCCAAATCTAGCGACATTCAGCCCAAGAGTTGCTCAACCACGTCCTTGGCGTACAGGACCTCGCGATCGGGCCCGAAAAACCGCGGCAAGTCGACAATGTCGTCGCCGGCAGTGACCAGCGCGGGTTCGACGTATCCGTCCGCTTGCGTCTGCGCCATGTCCGCGTTGGCCATCAAGGCATTGCACAGACATTTCCGTCCGACCGTCTCTTCGATCGTTCCGCCCTTGCGCAGGAAATCGTCGATCGGCTCTCCGGCGCAGCGGTAGACGAGCTTTCCGTCCGCGCCGACTACGACTTGGCGCAGATATCCAAGATCGCAACGTCGCGTGCGCGCCGTGTAGACCGCATCGTCCGACAACGTGCCGTCGAGCGGCGCGACTTTGAATGGAAACGCCGTCGGCGAAGCCTGCGGATCCGTGCGCACACGCTGTGGCGACGCGTCGCGCTCGAGCACCCACTTGGCGATCGCGGCGCGCTTGAGCGACTCGGCCAAGCCTGATTCCTCGCAAAAAGCGAAGGCAGTGCCGACTTGGATGCCGCTCGCGCCGAGTTCGCGCGCCTCGCGCAGTTTCTCGCGCGAGCCATAGGAACCCGCGAGCCAGAAGGGCAGACCGAGTGCGCGGATTGCCGCGAGATCGGGCGCGTCCTTGGGGCCGTACACCGGCTCGCCGCGAGCATCGAGTTGCAGCGCGCCACGCGGAGGCGCGTTGTGTCCGCCCGCGCTCGGCAACTCGACCACAAAGCCGTCGAGCTTGCCCGTCGGATTGCGCATCAAATGCGCGGCCAGCGTCGACGAGGCGATGATGGCGAGGAATTTCGGACGCTTGAGCGGCTCGAGTTCGAGCTTCGGAAAGACGACGCGCGGATCGAAGTGCGCGCGGTGCTCCGGAGCATCCGCGGGGCCGGAGGCATTGACCTTGATCGAGACCGCTTCGTGCAGAGCGAGACGATCGAGAACGCCGGGAATTTCGCGCGGAATCCCCGCGCCCATCAGCACGAAGTCCACGCCCGCGAGCATCGCGCCATAGATTCCCGCGAGGTTCGGGAACTGGATCTTCTCCAGGAAATTGATCCCGACCAGACCGTCGTGACCTTCCTTGGCGAGGAAGACTTCGACGAATGCGCCGATCGCGACCTGTTGCTGGAAGTCGAGCGTCGGCCGCGCGGAAGGCATCGAGCAGAGCTTGTAGGAGCGAGCGTTGCGACCCTGCGGCAGGAAATACGAGCGCAGCACGCCGCGCACGATTTCTTGATCGGGGAAGTGCGCCAGCGCGCGGCGCACGTCGCCGCCGACGTCAGCGTCTTGGAGTCTGCGCGCCATCACGCTGTTGACCGCGGTGCCCGAAACCACGCCGAGCTGTCCGAGCGTCGACACCGCGCGCGCGAGCCGCCAGCTCGAGATCGCGGCTCCCATGCCTCCTTGGATGATGACGGGTAGCTGCATGCGAGCCTTGAACATAGCCCGCTGTTGGCGCCGGTACCCCTGTCACGGCGGTCATTCGTTCGCGACGTACCGGAACCGGCGGCTCGCGAGAGCTGGAGAAAGGGGCTTGAATCGAACGTCAGCGCTTCACGCTTGGGTCGAAGGGCTCGGACAGCGTGCCGCCGCAGCGCAGGGCAAGTGCGCGCAGCTTCTCGACATCGACATCGGCCCAGAACCATGGCGAGTGCGAGCCGGGGCAGGCCGGTTCGACGTCGTACCAGCGCATCCAACATTCGCTTCGACCGAGCACGTGAAGGTGCACGCCGAGATACATGTCGGGGTTCTCGGTGTCCCAATAATCGCCGAGCCAAAGTGCGTTCACTTCGCTAAGCGACAAGCGGGCGACTCGCCACAGTTTCCGGCTAGGCCAACCTTCCGGTCTCACGCGCTCAGGTTCAACCAACCGACTGCTGTACGCCGCGTAGGGCTCGAGATATCCCTCCAGTTGGATGCGACCCTCCGCGGGGAGGACGTCGGGCAGACCCCGCAAAAAGATCGAAACGCTCACAACGTTATCGACGGCTCGAACCGGCCCTCGCAGGGAGTACGTTTCGCTGGGGGCGTCTGCAATCAGTCCGGTCAGCGGCGCCGGGGCTCTCAACCAGAGCTGCAATCGCCAAAGCCAGTTCATCGACGCTGCGCGCGCCTCAGCTCTTCAACTTCTTCGCCAATTCGACGGCTTCGAACGCCGACAGATTCGCGACCGGCGGCTTGTTTTCGGCGATCCCAAGCACGGCATTGATCGCCGCCACGCGCACGGTGTTGTCGTTCGAGTCCAAAAACGCACGCGCCTTCGACAGCGCGGTTTTGTCGCCGCAGCCGGCCAGCAAATTTAGACACGCCACGACACGCTGGCGATCCTCCTTCGGCAACAGCGGCGCGCCAGGCGCTTGCACGTCTGTCGGTTTGAACATCGCGGTCACGACCGCCGTTGCATCGGGCCCGCGCACGCCTTCGAGCGCGGCACGAATCACGACGCCGCGTTTGTTCCAATTTTCGACGGCGGCGACGTGCAACGCAGTCAACCCCGCGGTAGAGCCGGTCGAGGTCGCGCACAGCGCCGCGGCGTAACGCTCGTCGGAGTCGGCCTTGTCGCCGTCCTTCACGAGTCGCGCGAGGAACGGCTCGGCCTGGGACTTCAGCTCGGCATCGGGAAACAGCGCGCAACGCAGCAGCACGTACAGACGCACGTCGCGCGACTTGGAACCGAATTCCTTGGCGAGCAGGCGCGTGTGCTCCGCCGCGGTGATCTGGTCGAGGATCCCAATGATTCGCCCGCGCACGACTTCATCCTTCTCCTTGCCGAGTGCGGCAAGCAAGAGCGGCGCGGCGCCGGCGCCGGCTTTGATCAAACCGTCGTGCCCAAGCGCGGCCATTTCGTCGGTCGCAGCCTTGCGCACGCGCTCGACGTCCGTCTGCGCGCCGCTCATGGCCTCGCCTTTGGCGCGCTCGGCTTTTTTCCGTTCTCGCTGCCGCACACCTTCGCTGCCCAGCAGTACATCTGGCCATCGCGGGCCATCGAGCAGCAGGCCGATGCGATCGCCACGAAGGTCGGTGCGACGTGCGAAGGCGATCCGTGGCCCGCGATGTACGTCGAGTGCGAGGGCACGGTCTCCGACATCATCGACGGCAGCATCGCGTGCTACCCATACGACACCTGATTTCCCTACCGTAACACTGGTTCGGATCCCTCAAAGCGGCGGGGCATCGTC
>JAYUUV010000217.1:0-5012 GCA_043754695.1 Planctomycetota bacterium | reverse complement strand
AGGCCGCGCGCTCGTCGAGGCCCATGGCCAGCAAAACGTGGGACGGAGCATGCCTCGCGGAGGCGCAGGCCGATCCCGCGGACGCGCAGATGCCGAATTCGGACAACAACATGACCATTGCTTCACCCGAGACGCCGTCGAAGCCGAAGCTCGCGGTGTTGCAGGTGCGTGCGCTGCTCGCCGCGTGGACGCGCGAGTGGGGCACGGCCGCAAGGATTCTTGCTTCAAGCATGTCGCGCAATTTCGCAAGCCTGGTCGGTCCGCCGTTCGCGATCCAAGTCTGCGCCAGCTCCGCCGCGCGCGCGAAGCCGACGATGCCCGGAACATTTTCGGTGCCCGCGCGACGCTCGCTCTCCTGACCGCCGCCGCGCAGCAAGGGTTCGAAGTCTGTCGCCGCGCGCACATACAGCGCGCCGATGCCCTTGGGCCCGTGCAGCTTGTGCGCCGAGATCGCGAGCGTGTCGATCGGAAGCGACGCCACATCGAGTGCGAGCTTGCCCGCGACCTGCACCGCGTCAACGTGGAACGGAACCTCGCGCTCTTTGCACAGCGCGCCGACCGAGGCGACATCGTGCAGAGCGCCCGTTTCGTTGTTGGCCCACATCAACGCGACCAGTGCGCAGCGCTCGTCGATCGCAGCAGCGAACTGCGACAATTCGAAGCGGCCTTCGCGGTCAGGCGCGATGCGCACGACTTCGTAACCGGTTTGCTCCAACGCCGCGAGCGGCGCGAGGATGGCCTCATGTTCCACGGCGCTGGTCACGATGCGCCGACGTGTCGGAAACCGCGCCAATCCCGCATGAATTGCAGCATTGTCGCTCTCTGTCCCGCCCGACGTGAAGACGATTTCCTCGGGCGAGCGCGCGCCGATCAGCCGCGCGATCTTGGCTCGCCCGCTCGCAACCGCGTCCGCGGAGGCCTGCCCGAGCGCGTGCAAACTCGAAGCATTTCCGTAGCTCTCGACGAACCACGGCCGCATCGCATCGAACACTTCCGGCGCAACGCGCGTGGTCGCGTTGTTATCGAAGTAGCAGATCGACATGGCTGACGAGCGCTCGTCTTGCGGCGCGCGTCGTCGCGCCTAGAACAGCGCGCTCAAGGTCGCGGGCAGGTGCTCGCCGGTCAATTGGCACGGCTCGCAGAAGTTGTTGTCGGTGACGGGCGAGTGCTTGCAGGATTCGCAGTCGCGCAACTTGTTGACTGCGACGCCGATGCTCTTGCGCTGGGCTTCGAGTTCGCTGACGCGCACTTGCAGCAATCGATCCTGCTCGCTCAGTGCCGCGCGCACCTTGGCCAAAAATTCCTTGCGCGGCCCGCCGGCGTCGCGTGTCGCCATCAACTCGCGGATCCGTTCGAGCGGCAGGCTGAGCGACTGCAGATCGTGGATCATGGTCAGGCGATTGAGATCCGTGCGCCTGTAATAGCGAAAGCCGCCTTGGCTGCGTGAAGCGGGGATCAAGAGCCCCATCTCCTCGTAGTAGCGCAGCGTGCGCAGGTTGGTGCCCGCGAGCTTGGCGAAGTCGCCGATCTTCAGCAGTTCAATTTGAGCTTCGACCATGGCTAAGTTGGGCATCGATGTGGATTGGCGGACCGGAGTCTCCCTTTACGTAAGGGTAGCTCAATCCGACGGCCGTGCGAACGGCCCTTTGGGGAGGGTGGGGGTACGGCCAGAGGCGGCGCTGGCATGACTCCGGGTGGGGGCGAACCCTGGCGACACGCGGCCGCTCCCTGAGACGCGCCCCAGATCAGGATTCTCGAGACCTGCCTTGCGCGATTCGCGCCAGAGGAGTCCAGTGGAACTGGCCACAGCAGGCCCGGTTTCCCATTGCCTGCGGTCCACGTCCGTTCCATCGCGAAATCGGATTCAGGTCATGCGCTCATTTCGAAAGCTCGCCTCGACGATCGCGCTCGCGAATCCCCTCCTCGGCAGCCGGGAAATGGGCGCGATCGGCCGCGGGCCATCGACTTTTCGCTCCCGCGAATTGGATGACGCATGTCCGCGCACATAGGTGACACCGGGTCGATCCTCGTCCGCAGCGATCGTAATTCCGATCCGGGTTGGTTCGCGGATCAAGGTCGTGCGGAATCGATCAGGACCTCGGTGTGGGTCGACAGCGTTTCGCATGCATGGACTGGTCGTGTGCTCCCGCGTCATGTCGCGAATGAAGCTGGACGGCCGTCATTCGTTCGTCGGCTCGCGCAGGCGGCAATCCTGATTGGGTGGCTCCTGAATCCCGACTCGTTCGCGAGGCAAGGCACCGGTGGGTCGGGCCTGCTCGTTTGCCCAGAGGCGCGACTGACTCCAGGAAACCTCACCTCGTACGATGAAGGTGGAAACTCTGTTGCACTCGACGGCGACTGGCTTGCGGTTGGGAACAGGAACTCGCCTAAGGGAGTGGGTATGTTCCAACGGAGTGGGGGGGCTTGGATTGCAGACTCGCTGCTCATCCCGCCGGTTCTTCCCTGCATAGGATTCGGCAGCGCCATGTCGCTTCAAGCGGACACCCTAGTCGTTGGTGCATATGCCGATTCCACAGTCGCTCCATATGCTGGCAGTTGTTACGTTTATCTGAATACCCCGGGCGGCTGGGTACTCCAAGCTACGTTGCACGCGTCTGACGCTTCAGCCAACGATCACTTTGGGGCTTCCGTGAGCGTGGATGGCGATACACTGCTCGTCAGCGCGCCCCTAGATGACGATATGGGCACTGAGTCCGGTTCGGTCTACGTTTTTATGAGGGCCAGCGCGGTTTGGACGGAGCAAACAAAACTGAATGCGGCCGACGGGCAGCCTGGTGACTCGTTTGGCGCAGTAGATCTGGAAGGAGACACGGCAGTTGTAGGTGTTCCCGGCGATGATGATCAGGGGAATGAGTCGGGCTCCGCTTACGTGTTTCGAAGAGTCGGGCAGACTTGGACGCAACAGGCCAAGTTGCTTGCGCCAATTACCGGTGCGATTCCCAATGCCAATTTTGGGTCCTGTGTTGGCATCAGCGCGGGAAGGGTCCTTGTCGGCGCGCCTTGGACTTGGTCGGGCACTGTGGCGTATTACTTCGAATCGCTCGGCGCAAACTGGGTACTCCAAGGCACATTGGTCCCAGGCACCATCGCGAGCCACGGGATGGCACTTGACTTCAAGGGAGACCGAGCCGTGATCGGTGCTCGACAGTGGTTGGTGCCCGGAACGACCGACTACGTTGGTCGCGCTTTTGTCTACGAGCGAACCGGCCTGAATTGGAATCTGATCGGGGCTGCGGGCCGGGATCCAGGTCTAGCATCTGCAGGTTACGCAACCTCGGTTTCAGTCTCCGGTGACCGATTTGTCGTGGGGACTCCCTATGAACCCCTACCGCAGTACCCGAATGTGGGTCCGGGCATAGTCACTGTGTACACGTTCGTTCCTGAGCCCGTGACTTACTGCACGGCCAAACTGAATTCCATGAGCTGCTCACCGGCGATGGACATGCGTGGAATCCCCAGTGGCAGCGCCATCTCGGGTTTCCAGGTGCTGTGCACGGAAGTCATGAACAACGAGGCGGGGCTGCTGCTCTACGGCACGAACGGTCGAGCCAACCTGCCGTTCAGTGGGGGCACGCTGTGCATGACCGCCCCGCTCAGGCGGACAGTAGGACTGAACTCCAGCGGCACTCCGGCACCCGCCGTGGATTGCAGCGGAGTCTTCTCGCTCGACCTGAGTGGCTTCGCGGCTGGCCTGCTCGGGGGGACGCCTTCACCCGCGCTGAGGATCGCGGGCACGACCGTTCAATGCCAATGGTGGGGCCGTGACCCGGGCTTTCCACCACCGTTCAATACGACTCTTTCCAACGCGCTTGAGTTCGTTGTTTGCCCATGATGCGTCTCCCGAAGCAACTTGGTCTCGCCGCGGTTGCGACCCTCGGATCGTGGGGAAGCCCCCTCTTCGCGCAGGCGTACAACGTCGACTTCGGCGCGAACAACGTGTTCCCGGTCCCATCCATGGGGTTCACGATTCCGCCCTGCCAGTCGTGTGGCGGTGTTTGGAACGCTGTCAGCGCGAGTGTCCTTAACCCGACCGCGCTGCTCGATGCGAATGGTGTTGACGCCGGCGTGACGATCACCCATGTCGGAGGCCAAGGCAACTATCAATTCGATGCCGGCGCGACTCCCTCCGGATCGGATCTCGAGAAGCTGGTCGACGATCTCCAGAACGTCGGTCCGGTTGGCAGCACGAGCACCTGGACCCTGCACGGGGTGCCCAACGGAATCTACAACATCAATGTGTTCGCCTGGGCGCCTGACGATCCGACGCAGCTCACGCAGGTCTCGTGCAGTGAAGGATTGTTCGGTCCCAGGGTGTGCGGCGGTCTCGTGAATCAGCCCTGGACCTGGAACTTCGCAAACTACGCCTGGAATCAGGTCGGCGTCACGAACGGCGAGCTCTCCTTCAGCGCGCTCGCAGTCCAGGGCTTTGGAAGCTTGAACGGGTTCCAGATCTTCCCCGCGTTCTGCGGTTTCTACACAGGACAGTTTTGCACTGCGAAAGTGAACTCGCTCGGCTGTACGCCGACTTGGGCCCATTCCGGTATTGCGAGCGCGTCGGCGACCAGCGGTTTTGCGCTCAGTGTCACTCAGATCGTCAATCAGAAGCCCGGCCTCATGCTCTACGGAACGTCGGGGCCGGACTCGATCCCATTTCAAGGCGGGACGCTGTGCGTGAAGACGCCTATCTCGCGCACGATCCCCTCCAACTCAGGGGGATCCGGGCCGACGATTAGCGACTGCACTGGGAACTATCACATCGACATGAACGCCTTCGCGGCAGGGCTGCTCGGCGGGACGCCCAAGCCGGCGCTGCGGGTTCCTGGGACACGCGTGACTTGTCAGTGGTGGGGTCGGGATCCCGGCTTCGCGCCGCCGAACAACACGACGCTGAGCAAGGGACTCCAGTACTTCGTTTGCCCGTAGGGAGCCCAAGCCTCCCAGGGTTCTCCGGCATAGGCGGGAGCTTGAATCGCAGGGGGCCAAGCCTAGGC
>JAYUUV010000216.1:0-12755 GCA_043754695.1 Planctomycetota bacterium | reverse complement strand
GCCACGCCGTAGACCTCGACCGGTTCGAGGCCGAAAAACGCCGCGCAATCTTCCATCGTCTGCGGCGAGATCCAGCCGCCGAGTTCTTCCTGGCAGCGGTGCAGCGCCGGGATCAACGCCGCCTGCTTGTGCGGATAGTGGGTCAGGAGTTCGGTGAACTCGGCCACGAGCTTTGCCGTCAAAACCATTAGCGGTCGACCTCACCCATGACGAAATCGAGGCTGCCGATGATCGCGACCATGTCGGACAACATGGCTCCTTGTCCCAACAGCGGAATCGCCTGGACGTTCATCAGACTCGGCGCGCGAACGTGGCAGCGCACAGGATTCGAAGTCCCGTCCGAGACGACGAAGAAACCGAGTTCGCCCTTCGAGGACTCGACCGCGTGGTAGGCCTCGCCCTTGGGTAGGCGCAGATCGGTGACGACCTTGAACTGGAAGATCAGCTCTTCCATCGAGCGCATCACGTCGGCCTTGGGCGGCAGCACGTAGCGGCGATCTTCGGCCAGCACTTCGGCACCGCGCGTCTTCTTGAGACGTTCGAGCGCCTGCTTGGCGATCTTGCACGACTGGCGCATCTCTTCCATTCGCACGAGGTAGCGGTCGTAACAATCGCCGACCGTGCCGACGGGCACTTCGAAGTCGTAGGTTTCATAGCCGCAGTACGGCTGCTTCTTGCGCAGGTCCCAGTCGAAACCGCTGCCGCGCAAATTCGGGCCGGTCAGCGACCAGGCCATGGCCTGTTCCTTGGTGACCAGGCCGATCCCGCGGTTGCGGCCGTACCAGATGCGATTGCCCGTGAGCAATTTCTCGAGCGTTTCCAGCTTGGCCGGGAACCCGTCGAGGAACTTTTCGAGCATGCGCTCGACCTCTTCGTCGACATCCGCGTACACGCCGCCGATGCGCACGTACGTGTTGTTCATGCGGTGGCCGGTGTAGGCGTCGAGGATCGAGTAAATCTCCTCGCGCTGCTCGAACGAGTAGAAGAAGTTCGTCACCGCGCCCAGGTCGATCGAAGTCGTGCCGATGTAGATCAGGTGCGCGGCGATGCGCGAAATTTCCATCAACAACACGCGCACGACTTGACCGCGCTCGGGCACCGCGAGCCCGGCCAGTTTTTCGCAGGCCAGCGCGTAGGCGATGTTGTTCATCAGCGGCTGGACGTAGTCGAGCCGGTCGGTGTGCGGGAAGAATTTGTGCCAGCCCAGGCTCTCGCAGGTTTTTTCCTTGCCGCGGTGCAGATAGCCGACGTCGGCGTCGATGAACTCCATCATCTCGCCGTCGAGGCGCACGACCAGGCGCAGCACGCCGTGGGTCGCCGGGTGCTGGGGCCCCATGTTGACCATCATCGACTCGCCGTGGATCGGATCGTCGTGATCCGACGGCGGCATGGTCCGCGAGTACTCGAACACTTGCATCGTGCTCATTTGATCTTCTCCCATTCCTTGCGCCGCTCGACGTCCCAGGTGCGATAGAGCTTGTCCGGCTCGATGCCCTGGTGCGGGAAGTCCTTGCGCAGCGGGAAGTGTTCGTAACCCTGCGGCATCAAGAGCCGGCGCAGATCGGGGTGGCCTTCGAAGAGGATCCCGAACATGTCGAAGCACTCGCGCTCGGAGAACGAAGTGCCCGGCCACAGGTCGGTGATCGTCGGCACCGAAGCCGCGCTCTCCTCGATTTTCGTTTGCACGCGCACGCGATCGTTGTGCGCATAGGACAAAAACTGCCAGACGACTTCGAAGCGCGGCGTCGCCGGATAGTGATCGATCGCCGTGACCAGCGTGTTGCCCTCGAAGCCGCCGGCCGCTTTCAAGCGCTCCATCGCCGCGCGCACATGCGCACGCTCGATCATCAGCGTCGGCAGCCCGTCGAGCGTGGCGACAAATTCATGCGGAATCTCCGCCAATGCGGCGCTGACTCGTTCGCGCGTCGTGCTCACGGCGCTTTCTCCGTGGGATGCGACTCAGGATCGTGCGCGTGTTTATCGCCAATGGTCTTGAGCACGCCCTGGTTGGGCTGGAAGACCAGCGTGCCCGTGCCGGCGTCGTCCGATTTCTCGACCAGACCGTGCAGCACGCGGCTGAGCGGATCCTCGCGCGAAATCTTTTGCTGCAACTTGATGATCGCGTCGATCACCGCATCGGGCCGCGGCGGGCAGCCCGGCACGTACACATCGACGGGCAGAATCGAATCGACGCCCTGCACGACCGCGTAGCTGTCGTACATCCCGCCCGACGACGAGCACACGCCCATGGCGATGACCCACTTGGGGTCGGGCATCTGGTCGTAGATGGTGCGCACCGCGGTGGCCATCTTCCAAGTCAGCGTGCCGGCGACGATCAACAGGTCGCACTGGCGCGGCGAGAAGCGCGCGGCTTCCGCTCCGAAGCGCGCGAGGTCGAACTTCGGCCCGATCATGGCCATCAGCTCGATGCCGCAGCACGAAAGCCCCAGCGGCATGGGCCACAACGAATTCTTGCGTCCCCAATTGATGAGGAAGTCCGCGCGCGTGGCGAGGAAGCCGAGATCCTCGACGCCTTGAACCGGTTTCAGCGATCCCAATCGAGACCTCCTTTTTTCCACACGAAGGCAAGGCCGACCCCGAGCACGACCGCGAACAGGGCGATCTCGGCGAACACGATCGCACCCAGGCCTGGAATCGCGCTGAACTCGCGCGCAGTCACCGCCCACGGAATGAGAAAGATCGACTCCACGTCGAACAGGATGAACAGCACCGCGACCAGGTAGAAGTGGATCGAGAGCCGGATGCGCGCGCTCCCGAAGGGCTCCATGCCGCACTCGTAGGCCGCGCCCTTGGCGATGCTGCGACGTTTGCCGCCCAGCACGTCGCACAGGACGATGTTGACGACCGCGAAGCCGACGATCAGGACCAGCAGGATCAGGATCGGTGCGTAATCGTTGAGCATGGGGCGGTCGGGGAACGTCGTGGGGCTGCGGACCTGCTCGCCGGTAGAGCGCGCTCCGGCGCCCTCGACCCGCATGCATCCGGCCTGGGTACCGGAACCTGGCGAGACGCCGAGGGTGGGGGATCCGGGACCTGACCGGGAGTTCGCACCCCCTTGGTGTGGAGGGCAAGGAGTCTAGCGGGCGCGCGGGCTCGCTCCAAGCAATTGGAGCGCGTCAGGTATCCACGTGCACGAACTTGCCGCCCGACTCCTTGGCCAGCGCTTCGAGTGTCCCGTCGCCGCTGCCGCCGATTTGGACGCAGTGGAATTGAATGCCGGTCGGTTCGCGCACCGCGCGCAAGAGCGGGGCCACCCATCCGGCACCTTCGGCGGTGCCTCCGTCGCAGAGCACGATGACCGTGTCGGCTTCGAGCTTTTCGAGGTCGGGCCGTCCGTCGCGCGGGTCGATCTCCAGCGCCCTGGCGATCCCGGGGCGCAAGAAGGTGCCGCCCAGCGGCGGAGAGTTGCGCGCCCAGAGCACGGCGGCGTCGATCATCGCCGTGTTCGCGGACTTCAGCTCCGAGCTCCATGAATGCGGCTCGTCGGAGAACAGGATCAGATTGAATTTGGTCCGCGGGCCTAGCTGCGTCAGCAGCTGTTTCAATTGCCGGAGCGCCTCCGTGTAGCGCGACCAACCGCCCGTGCTGAAGCCATCGGCCATGGAGCCGGACCGGTCGATCACGAAAACAACTCGGTCGGTCCAGGGACGCAGGCCGAAAAAGGTGGCCTCGGTGCGTTCCTCGGGCGGCGCACCGGCTTCGTTTCGCCCGGCGGCCTTGGGGTCCTTTGCGCGCGTGACCATCCACCAGCGGGCCCATCGTTCGGCGGACATTCCAAGGTGCAGGCCCGAGCGGCGTTCGAGTTCTTGAACGAGCAGCGCTTCGACCCGGCGCGAACTGGCTCCCGCTGCTCCTCGGGCGGACCACAGCGAAAGGGCCTCGACCAGCTTCGGCATGGCGAGTTCGTTGGGCAGGATGCGGCTGAGCGGAATTCGCCTCACGGCAGCGCGCCAGTCAGCGGAAATCGCCGCCTTCGCCAGGGCCGCTGAAACCGCGATAGCGGCGGGGTTCTCGATCGTCAGCGCCCGCGTCTCGAAGTGCTTGATCAAGGCATCGGTCGAGAGGAAATCGTTCTCGCTCAGGGCGCGCAGCGTCATTTGGGCGAGATAGCGATCGACGGCGTCGGAACGCCAGCCCGAAAGCGCGGCGACGGCGGCTTCGCGCAAGCCGCGCTCCGGCGCGGCGGCGGCGGTGAACAATGCAAGCAGCGTCGAATCCCAGTGTCGGCCGACCAGAGCTTCGCCCACGGCGATGCGCCGCGGAATCGGCTGATCGGCGCCGCCGGCGAGCACATTCTTCGCGAGCCATTCGCCGCGCTCCTCGCCCGTGGGTGCGTCGAGCGCGGAGCGCAGGACTTTCTGCGCGGCGTCCCTGATCGCGGACTCGCGTCCGTCAGCGACATAACGGCCCATGGCGATGACCTCCGCACTCTTGCTGGAGGCGATCGCGCCAAGGTCGCACAACGCCAGCAGCGCTTGATTCTCGTCCTCCGCCGAGGCCTCGAACTTGAACTTCAGCGCTTCGAGAGCGGGCGCCAAGAGTCGGTCGGTCGCCGGATCGAGGGCCGCTCCAAGCCTTCGATAATCGTTCGTCCAGCGCGCAATCGCGCGCAGCGGGTCGCCCGGCGACGCCGAACCGCGAATCTGGGCCGGCGCGGGCAGGGGAATCGAGAGGAACAACAGAATCAGGAGCGCGCGGACTCTGCTTGCTATCCGCTTTCGGCTTTCCTGCGCGGGACCCTGCCCGACCCGGGTCTTCAGCATCCGCTCTAAAAGGCTTTGCAGATTGAACTTGTGTCGATTCCGAGCTCGTCCGCCGGCGCACCGCCACAAGCTGAGGCCGGAAGCGCCTCGAGCGCGCGTGCGGCACAGCGGTGCGGGGCGGTCTTGCATGCGATCTATCTACTCCAGCGGGTTGCGCGGGCGACAAGGCGCGTCAGCCGAGAGCCGAGTTCGGTCGGCGGTCCGATATGGCAGGTAACGTAAGAGTTTTGGTGACCGGCAGCCCGGCCCCTCATTAGAAGGTGAACGGCTGGGGATCCTCGGGGGATTCCACGCGCACGAAACCGCGCTCGCTCAGGGCCCTGGCCAAGGGGGCGCGCTGGTCGTTTTCGCCGTGAACGAGGAAAAGGGCCTTGGCCTTGCTTGCGTGGGGCGTCAGCGCGGCGAGCAGGCCCTCGCGGTCCGCGTGGGCCGAAAAACCCAGCAGCGCGGTGACTTTGGTCCGAACCGCGAAGCGCCGGCCGAGCATGTTGACCTCGCTCGCGCCGTCGAGGAGTTTGCGCCCCAGTGTGTTGCGCGCCTGATAGCCGACGATCAAAACCTCGCAGTCGTCGCGCGAGACGTTCCAGGCCAAGTGGTGAACGATGCGGCCGTTTTCGAGCATGCCTGAACCGGACAGGATGACCAAGGGGCGCGGATCGCGGTTGAGCGCCTTGGACTCGTCGACGCTCGACGTGAACGTCAGGCGCCGACCCAACAGACTGCCGGCTTTCAAGCGCGCGAACTCGCTCAGCGTTTCTTCGTCGAAGTACTCCGGGTGATTCGCGACCACTTCGGTCGCGGCTTTCGCCAGCGGACTGTCGACCACGACGCACACTTCGCCGACCGCGCGCGTGCGAAAAATCTTGGCCAGTGTGTAGAGCAAATTTTGCGCGCGACCGACGGCGAAGACCGGCACGAGCAAGCGTCCGCGGCCGCGCCGCGAAAGTCGTTCGACCGCATCGCCGAGCAACTGCTCCGTGTTCTCAAAGTCAGGGTGCGAGCGATCGCCGTAGGTGCTTTCGGAAATGATCACGTCGGCGTCGCACAACGGCTCCGGATCGCGCAGCACCGGTTGGCCCGCACGGCCATAATCTCCCGTGAAAACCAGCCGATTCGTGCGCTGGCCTTCAGTGACCTCGGCTTCGATCCAGGCCGAGCCGAGGATGTGGCCCGCGTCGTGAAATCGGCAGCGGATCCCGCTCGCGACGTCGAACCAGTCGCCGTAGCGCTGCTGGTCGAAGAGTCGCATCGTCTTGCGCACGTCCTCCTCGAAGTAGAGCGGCTGCACCTCGCGTTCGGGCAGCTGTGAGTGCGCGAGGCAGGCCGGTTCGTCGGGGTCTGGAACTTCGATCGGCACGCGCCGTTCGCGGCGCTGGTTCTCGAAGCTGCGCCGCCGATTCAACGTCTGCGCGTCCTTGACCTGGATGTGCGCGGAATCCGCGAGCAAGATCTCGCACAGGTCGCGCGTGCCGTGCGTGGCGTACACGCGACCACGGAAGCCTTCGCGCACGAGCATCGGCAACTTGCCCGAGTGATCGACGTGCGCGTGGGACTGCACCACCGCGTCGACTCTGCCTGCGGCAAAGGCAAATTCGCGATTGCGCCGATAGGACTCCTCGCGCCGGCCCTGGTACAGGCCGCAGTCGAGCAAGACGTGCGCGCCGTTCGCGCTGAGCATGTGACAGCTGCCCGTGGTGTCGCCCGTGGCCCCATAAAAGCGCAATTCCATCCCAATTCCTCCCCAGTCTCTGCCGCCCCGGATCTTTGTCCTTGAGCCCCCAACCTAGATCGTCGATCCTGTGGACGGCAGGAACTTCCCCAGGGAATTCGATCCGTGCGCCGGCGCTGCGTGCCGACGCCGGGTTTTCAAACGGCACGCTCGCCAAGAAGATCATGAAACAACATCTGCGCTCCCAGTCCCGTTTCGCACTCGCCTTCTCGGCCACCCTGATCTCACTCGCTGCGCTCGGAGGCTGCAGCGGTGGCGGCAGCAGCAGCGTGCCCAACTTCGAACCGATCGCGACGAAGCATCCTAGCGCCGCATCCTCGCCGGTCGTGGTCGAAGGGAAGTGGCTCGTCTACCTGGCGAGCGAAGCGCTCAGCGGCGTCGGCGGTACCAACTTCAACGTAGCCACCGGCGACGCGGACATCGGCGACGACTGCGCGGTCGTGGTCGACATGACGAACAAGGCGGAGGTCGAACTCAATGTGGCGACCGGCGCGGCCAAGATCGTCGGCAACGAGATCTACCTGATCGTCTCCGAGACAGCCGACAGCAAGGATTGGAGCGTGCCCGCCAATGGCATCAGCGGCAACGTGCTGCTGCACTACTCGACCACGCTGGGCCTGACCTTCGTCGACGAAATCGATCCGGGCACCCATGCATGGGGCGTCGCGGGTGGCCGACTCTACTACGTGCGCGGCGACACCACGGGTCTGGTCAATGGACAAACCAGCATCGCCTTCCTGGCCACGACCGCGCCGACGACTCCGGTGACCGTGTTCAGCACGGACCTCGGCAACACGCTCTTCCCTGAGATTCTCGCCGTCGACGAAAACCTGATCTTCCTGGTCGCGGACGAAGTCGTCGAAGGTCGCGACCTCAACGGCGACACCGACTCGACCGATGGTTTCGTGCTCGGGCTGCTCGACGGAACGGACATCGCCGGCGCCGTGCAGTTGGTCGGGCTTTCGCTCGACAGCGATTCCTCGCCGGTGCGCGCGCATGTCACTTCGGCGCACGACTGGCTGGTCGGGTTCCTCGTCGATGAAGCCACGCAGTCGAATTTCACGACTGGTTTGAACGATCCGACCGTCGGCGCCTTTGGCTTCGGCGGAGCCTGGAAGCCGACAAATTGCCCAGGCTATGTCGATGTGGACACGACCGATCAAGTCCTGCATCTGCTGAACTTCGCACAATGGTCGATCAATCCGGTCCTTAATGCGCCCGAAAACACGGGCATTCCCGGCGGAGATCGCGTGTTGTGCACGAGCAGCGCGGTCGCCACGTTGGTGAGCGAGATCCAGGACGGTGGCTGCGATCTCAATGCCGACGGTGACAGCTTGGACAAGGTGTTGCGCTGGGTGCGCACGAACGCTCCGCAGTTGCCCTTCGGCACCTCCACGCAGCTCAACGCGGTCGAGGACTCGATTCCCGGCGGCAGCAGCGGCATCAGCGATCTTGCCGGCAAGTTCCTGTGCGTCGTCAGCGAGAGCGACGACAACACCGACCACGACCTTGACACGCTGAAGACCCATAGCCTGGTCGCCTGGATCGATCCCAGCGCCGGAACGCCGACCTGGAAATTCGATCACAATCCGGCCACCGTCCAGATCAACAGCGTCGGTGCCTCGGCGATGTCGGATCGCAAGGAGCGCGACCGATTGCTGGTCGCTTTCCAAGAGTCCGTGCTCGGGCAGCCGATCAACACCGGCGACAACGACACACTCGACAGCGTGCCGACCTTCGCCCTGTTCGACCCTACCAACGCCCTTGACCTCGACTTCCCCGGTCCCGCCGTGGCCACTGCCGCGGCGAATCCTGGCATCGTGATCGCCGGGGGATTTGCGATCTACCGCGTCGATGAGGCCGCCGACAATCGCGACTGGAACGGCGACAACGCGAAGAACGACTTCGTGCTCTTCCGCACCACGCTATCATCGAACTTCTCTTCGGTGATCGGCTCCAACGTGCGCGCCACCGCGAACAATCTGAGCGGCCCGGTGGTCAGCAGTTCCGGCAACCTGGGAGGAGCGTTCCTGGCCGACGAGTCGATGGCCGGCACCGATCTCAACATCCCGCCCGACGGGCGCAGCGACGGCTTCGTCGTGACCTGGTTCCGAATCGGCTCGTAGTCACTCGGCCTTCGGCCAGTGGGCTCGCCAGTCCACTGCCCGCGGGGGCGGGGACTGCATGCCTTCGAGGAAGACCAGCGCGCGTTCCTTGGAACGTTCGGCGCGCCGTGTCGGCGTCAGCATCAGCGACTGCTTGCGCGAGGCAAGCGCCAGCGCCTGAGCTTCCTTGCCGCTGGTGTCGAGGTGCGAAAGCCGCTGCACTCCGCGCGGCGAGAGCGCCAGCACGATGCGCGCGACCGCCGCTTCGCGAAACATGTCGAGAAATCCGCGCGTCAACTGCACCTGCGGCAGCGGGTGCAGCAATTCCATGCCCGCGCGCCAGCGTTTGCGCTCGCTGACCAGCAGCACGTGATTGAAGATCAACTTGTTGGTGCCCATCGACAACGCTTTCTGCGGCACGCTGCGATTGACCAGTTGGTCCAGCGAAGCCAGTTTCGAATTGTCCTTGAGCTCGGTGACCACGTTCCAACGCTCGTCGGCCACGAAGCGATCCGCATTCATCTCCCAATACAGGTGCCCGAGCTCGCGGCCGCGCGCGTAGCGCGCCAGGTGATAGGGAACGAAGTGGTTGTGCGCGATCGTGTCCGCGGCCAGGTGCGCCAGATAGCCCAGGGCAAAAGCATGTTCGGCCGGGGAGCGCGCCAGATCGCGCATCTCCTCGACGATCGTCCAGCGATGGCAGTGGTTGTAGTGCCCGCCAAAGGCCTTGAAGTTGATCAGGTCCGCGGCGATGTGCCCGTACTGCCAGGATTGGCGCTCTTCGCTGATCAGCGTGCACACATTCGGCGGCAGGAGCTCCTTGCGCCGGCGCCAGACGCGCGCTTCGAACTCGAGATGATTGCCGGGCCCCCAGGCCGCGCCCGCGAGCGCGAGTATCGAGAGCAGCGCGATCAGGAGAATCATGGAAGGGTTCCTAGCCCCGACAGGCGTGGAGGGCAAGCAGCCCAGCCAACGCGGTCAGGGAGCCGGATCGAGGCCATCGCGATTCAGATAGCCCAGGTCGACGCCTTGCATTCCTGCCCAGTTGGCCGAGTACGCAACCACTTTCGGCCAAGCGCGCTCGAGATCCCAAGTGAGCTTCGCCGCTTCGAGGTAGGTCGCGAAACAATCCCGCAGGCCGCGCGCGCCGCGCAGGGCGAAGTGGATCCGGCCCCAGTGGCCGACAATCAGCTTCGTGCGCCGCAGGGAGTGCAGTGGGTGGCGCAGGCCGTCGAGGTCCAGCAGCACCCACTCCCGGCCAGTCCAAAGTGCATTGTGAGTGTGGAAGTCGCCGTGCAGGGTGTTGCGGCGATGCATGGCGGCCACGAAGTGCGGGAAGGCCTTCACACCCGGCCCGCCGTCGTTCCAGAGCGCGCTCAGGAATTCGCCGCGGACGAAGTCGGAGACCAGCATGCTGCTGCCGGTCCGGTCCTCGAGCACTAGGCGGGGCTTCGGTGTAGGTAGCGGAGCGAGGGTCCGGCACAGCTCCGCCGAGCGCCGCGCCCGCGAGCGCCTGAGCGAGTAGCGCACCAACGGCTCGGACGGGAAAAGTTTGATGACGAGGTCGGCGTGCCGCCAGACGCGGCCAGGTTTGATCACCTCATCGCCGTGGCCCGGCCCCTGTTCGAACCAGACGCGCGCCTGTTCTTCGAGTCCGACTTTGGGCGGGTCGAAGGCATGCGCCCGCAATCCGCCAATTTTTGCTCGAGGCCTGATGATGTTGCTCGGCTGCCGCAGGGCTGTCCCTCGTGGCTGGCTGACTTCGTGCTGGTGCACCAAGCGTCATGCTAGCGACACGATCCTCCCAGGGAAGGGGCCGCCGAAGCTCGCATGCGGTCGCCGCCGTGCTGCGCCGGGAGGCAGAGCACTTCGCCTGCGCCGTGAGCAACTCCAAGGCCGGACCCTCGCGCCGTTTCGTTCCTAGCTGCGGCCCGGTGTCCCCGAACGCAGAGGAGCTCCAGCACGAATCGGGCACAGCCATTTGGGCCGTCTCCCGCCGCGCCTTGCACAGATGAAACGGGTGCCCGAGTCCGCAGCGCTGCCTACACTGCGCAAGCCATGGCCCCCGACGTCGCGAAGCCGCTCACGATCTGCCACGTCGATGCGGAACGCAAGTTTTCGGGCGGCGAGGTGCAGGTCTTCCTGCTGATGCACGGCCTGCGCGCGCGGGGACATCGTTCGATCCTGATTGCTCCCGCGGGGTCAGCGGCCGCCTTGCGCGCAAGGCGCGACGGCTTCGACGTCCGTGAAGTCGGCATGCGCTCCGACCTCGACTTCGTCTCCGTGCTGCGATGCACGCGAGTCCTGCGCGAGATCCGACCTGATCTGTTGCACGCCCACACCGCGCGCGCCGTCTGGATCGGAGGACTCGCGGCGCGTCGCGCCGAAGTGCCCGCGATCGTTACTCGGCGCATGGATCGAGAGCTGCGTCCCGGCTGGCGCACGCGGCTGGTCTACGAGCGCCTGACGCGCGGCGTCGCGGCCATCTCCGAGAGTGTCGCGGGGGCGTTGCTCGAGGGCGGTGTGCCCCGCGAACGCATCTGCGTGATCCACAGCTCGATCGATCCGGCCGCCTATCTGCCGGCGCGCACGCGCGCCGAGGTGCGCGCGGAACTCGGTGTTTCGGACTCCGAGGTCGTCGTGTTGACGTTGGGAGCGCTGGTGGCTCGCAAGGGCCTTGACGTCCTGTTCGAGGCGCTCGAATTGCTTGCGACACGCGATCTGCGCCCGGCGGTTTGGATCGCGGGCGATGGGGAACAGCGCGCGGCACTCGAGGCGCTCGCGCGCAAGCGCTCGCTGACGGGGCTGAAATTCCTCGGCCGTCGTGGCGACGTCGCCGATCTGCTGCATGCCGCGGACGTGTTCGCCATGCCCTCGCGCCGCGAGGGTCTAGGCGTGGCCGCCCTTGAAGCGCTGACCTCGAGTTGTCCGGTGGTGGCGAGCGCCGTCGGTGGCCTGGCGGAGGTCGTCGAATCGGGCGTCAGCGGCCTGCTGGTGCCTCCCGAGGATTCCGTGGCCCTGGCGAGCGCGCTCGAAACCCTGATTCGCGACCCCGCCCTGCGCGCGCGCTTTGCCTCCGGCGGCCGCGCGCGCATCAAATTGCGCTATCACGTCGGCGCGATGGTCCAGGCCTACGAGGCCCTGTATCGTCGCGTGCTGGCCGACGGGCAAGTCTCGGTCCCTAGAAGGCGATGAGCGAAGGACAGCAACAGGGCCCGAAAGTCACGGCCTGCATCATTTCCATGAACGAGCAGGATCGCATCGGCGATTGCCTGCGCTCGGTGTCGTGGTGCGACGAAATCGTGGTCGTCGATTCGCACTCGCAGGACAGGACGCGCGAGGTCGCCGCGGAAATGGGCGCGCGTGTGATCGAGCGCGACTGGCCGGGTCACGTGGCGCAGAAGGAATTCGCAATCCGCCAGGCCGCGCACGATTGGGTTTTCTGCATCGACTGCGACGAACGTGTTTCGAAGCGCCTGCGAGCGGAGATTCTCGAGCTGCGCGCGCGCGGCTTTCCCGAGCGCGCGGGTTGGCGCTTCCCGCGCTGCTCCAATTACCTGGGGCGCTGGATCCGCCACGGCACCTGGTACCCCGACCGGCAGTTGCGGCTCTTCGATCGCCGGCGCGGCAAGTGGGGCGGCAACAACCCGCACGATCGGGTGGAACTGGACGGGCAGCCCGGGGAATTGCGCGGGGATCTGCTGCACTATCCCTACCGCTCGATTTCGGAGCACCTGCGCACGATCGACAACTACACGACGATCATGGCCGAGGGCCTGCATGCGCGTGGCCGGCGCGCACGCTGGAGCGACCTGTGGCTGCGCCCGGCCGCGCGTTTTTTCAATTTCTATCTGCTGCGGCTGGGCCTGCTCGACGGCTGGCGCGGCTTCCTGATGGCCTGTCTTGCCGCCCAGTACGTGCGTTTGAAATGGGCAAAACTCCTGATTCTGCAAAGCGATGTGCGGCCGGCGCCCCCGCCGGAATAAGCTCGTCCTGCGCAGGTAGGGAGCCGAAACTTGTTTCGGAGGTCGAGCCCGCGGCGCGTGCGCTGGGTTTACCTCGCTCGTCCGCTCTCGCTCACGGCCCGCGCCTTTGGAGTCTTTCACCGATGAAGAACCTGCTGCTTGCGATCCTTCC
>JAYUUV010000215.1:0-6756 GCA_043754695.1 Planctomycetota bacterium | reverse complement strand
CGCCGCATAGTGAAACCAGTCGCGCGCGCCAGCGTGCCTCGAGCTCGGGCTCCATCGCGCCCACACTAACAGGCCTCGCCGCGCACAGCAGGTTGGACTCTGGTCTGGACGGGACTAGACTCGCGCACTCAGGCTGCCGTCGGCTGGATCAGCCCCGCGGCCAGCCCCTCCATTTATGAGCAAAGTCCGCGAACTCATCATTATCGGCTCCGGTCCCGCGGGTTACACCGCCGCGATCTATGCGGCGCGCGCCAACCTCTCGCCGCTGCTCTTCGAGGGCATGCAGCCGGGCGGGCAGCTGACCATCACCACGGACGTCGAGAATTACCCCGGGTATCGCGAGGGCGTGCTCGGCCCCAAGATGATGGAGGACTTCAAGGCCCAGGCCGAGCGCTTCGGGACGGAGATCAAGTTCGAGCAGATCGTTTCGGTCGATTTCTCGAAGCGGCCCTTCACGCTGGTCAGCGACTTCGAGACGTTTCACGCGCATGCGGTGATCGTCTGCACGGGTGCGAGTGCCAAGTTGCTCGGTCTTGCCAATGAGACGCGCCTGATGGGTCACGGCGTTTCGGCCTGTGCCACCTGCGACGGCGCGTTTTTCAAGAATCGTCAGGTCATGATCGTCGGTGGCGGCGACACGGCGATGGAAGAAGCGATGTTCCTCACGCGCCACGCGTCCAAGGTCACGGTCGTGCACCGCCGCGACACGTTCCGCGCTTCCAAGATCATGTACGAGCGCGCGAAGAAAAATCCGAAGATCGAGTGGCTGCTAGGTCGCGATGTGCTCGACATCCTCGAGGGCGAGAAAGGCAAGGTGCGCGCGGTCAAGCTGCGCGACGTGAAGAGCGGCGAGGTCAGCGAGGTCGCGACCGACGGTATCTTCATCGCCATCGGCCACCAGCCGAACTCCGGCATTTTCAAGGGCCTGCTCGACATGGACGACGTCGGCTACCTGAAGGTGCACGACGGCTCCTACACCTCGGTCGAGGGCGTCTTCGCCGCCGGCGACGTGGCCGACAAGACCTACCGCCAGGCCGTGACGGCGGCGGGCATGGGCTGCATGGCGGCGATCGACGCCGAGCGCTGGCTCGAGCGGCAAGCGTCGCACTGAGGGCTGCATGGGCACGTCTTCTGCATCCAATTCCCACATCGCAATCTCCGGCGCGGGCAGCGGAATCGGCCGCGCGATCGCGCTGCGCCTGGCCGCGGGCGGCGCGCGGCTTTCGCTGTTCGCACGCCGCGAGGAGCAGCTCGCAGAGACTGCGCAGAGCTGCGAGCTCGCCGGTGCGCGCTCGGTCGTCACGCGCGCCTGCGACATAACGGAACCCCTGCAGGTGGAGCGTGTGTTCCAGGAGTTTGCGCGCGAGCAGGGAGCGTTGACCGCGATGATTGCCAACGCGGGCATCGGCGGGCCGAATTTTCCAGGGCCGGAAGATCGCTTCGAGGAGCTGGTGCGCACGAACCTGATCGGCACCTACACGACGCTGTGCGCGGCGCGGCGCCAACTCGCTCCGGGGCCAGCTGCCCGTCACCTGGTCGTGATCGGCTCGATCCTCGCGCGCATCGGCGTGGCCCAATACTCGGGGTACTGCGCTTCCAAGGCCGGTCTGCTGGGCCTGGTGCGCTCGCTGGCGGTCGAACTCGCGCCGCTCAACGTCCAAGTCAATGCGATCTGCCCGGGCTGGGTCGAGACTGACATGGCCTGGCAGGGGATCGACGGCATGGCCAAGGCGATCGGCGTCACGCGCGAAGTGGCGCACGAACTGGCGATGAAACTGGTGCCGCTTGGCCGCATGGCAAGCCCCGAGGATATCGCCGGCATGGCGGCGTGGTTGATCTCGCCCGACGCGCGCGGCGTGACCGGGCAGGGCCTGGACATGAACGGTGGCGGCTTCATGCATTGACGGCCGCCAGCGGGCCCTGCTTCGAACGATTCGCGCTCGAATAGTTTGCGCTTGAATAGTTTGAACGGTTGGGGAGCCCGGTACACACTCCTCGCGTCGTGCGCATCGCCTTTGTCGTCCACGGTTTTCCTCCGCACGAGCACACCGGCGTGGAGAACCACGTCGCCGCGCTGGCGAAATGCCTGGCGCGGCGCGGAATCGCGATCGAAGTCTTTGCTCCGCGCGCCGATGCGACGCTCCCGGATTTCGCGCAGCGTCGCGAACAGCGCGACGGCTACGGCCTGACCTGGGTGATCGCCAATCGAGTTCCGCAGTCGGCGGCCGAACATCAGGATCCACCCGGCATGGCCGCGGCCTTCGCCGAGTTCCTCGAGCGCGTGCGCCCCGCGCTCGTGCACGTCCACCACGTCCAGAAAGTCGGCATTGGCGTCTTCGAAGCGGCCGCGCGGCGCGGCATTCCTTCGCTCTACACGGCCCACGATTATTTGCCCGTGTGCCATCGCACGATCCTGGCGCGGCCGGATCTGTCGCGCTGCACGACGCTCGGCGATTCGCGCGCCTGCGCGCGCTGCGACCTGGCGCTGAGCTACTTGAATGGCAAGGGTCGTTGGAGCGATTTTCAGGCCGGCGTGCTCGCCGGATCGCTCGCGGAGCTGGAGCAGCAGGAACTCGCGCGATGTCTCGATCCCGCTGCGGATCAGAATGTCCAGATTGCCGTCTTCGAAGAGCGCGCGCGCCTCGACCGACAACGCAAGCAGGCCTTCGACTTGACGGCGCGGCTGCTCGCGCCCACGGAATTCCTGCGCGCGCAATTGATCGCCGGCGGTCACGATCCGCGGCGCGTCGAGCTGTGCGCCTACGGCATCGAGAGCGAGGCTCTGTCCGCGCTCGCGCCGCCGCGCGACGGCTCACAGGGTCCGTTGACCTTCGGCTACATCGGCGGGGCGCACAAGCACAAAGGTCTGCACGTGCTGCTCGACGCCTACGCTGCCTTGAGTTTGCCCGCGCGCCTGGTGATCCACGCCGACTCGACGGATCGCGATTACGTCGCGCAGATGCGCGCGCGCGCGGCGAGCATGGGTGCGGATTGGCGCGGCGCCTTCAGTGCCGCGGAACTGCCGCGCGTCATGGACGAGATCGACGTGCTCGTCGTGCCCTCGATCTGGTGGGAGAACGCACCGTTTGCGATCCGCGAGGCCTTTGCCGCGTCGCGACCGGTGATCGCGAGCGATTTGCCCGCGCTGCGCGAGAGCGTTAGCGATGGCATCGACGGACTCTTGGTCGCCCCCGGAGATTCAGCCGCGCTGCGACTGGCCATGGAGCGGCTCGTCAGCGAGCCGGAACTCGTCGCCAGGCTTGCGGGCACCATCCGCGCGCCGCGTTCGCTGGACGAACTCGGCGACGAACTCGTTGCGCGATACTCCGAGCTGATGTCGCAACAACGCCGCACGCTTCCGCCGCAGTTGCCTCGCAGCGTGCGGCCCTTTGCCCAGCGCCTGCTCGCGATGGAGGAGCTGAACGTCGCTGAGCTCAAGGAACGCGCGCAAAGTCGGCTCGCAGCGCTGGCGCGCTCGCTGGGCGTCGATGCAGGCGCGGCGCAGACGGCCGATCCAGGCCCGATCGGCCAGGAACGCCTGCGCGACGCGCGGCGCGAGATCGTCTGGCGCGCCGAGCGCGACGCACTTGCCCAAGCACATCTCGAGAGTGCTCGCGTGGAGGCTGCGAAGCGGGCCGCGGACGCGTCGCAGCTCATGCAGACGCACCTGCGCGCCATCGAGGACGGAAACCAGGCCAGATCGGCCCTGGCGCGGGCGGAAGCGGAACTCGTCTTGCGCGCGAAGGCGATCAGCGACGCGGCGCTGGCGCAGAGCGCCGCACGCGCGGCGCTCGAACGCGAAGAAGCTGCCCACACGCAGGCGCGAGCGGCACTTTCGCAGGCTCGCGAGGCCGTGGCTGGCCTGCTCCAGGAGCGCACGCGAAGTGAGACCGCGCGCGCTGAACTCGAGCGGGCCTTTGCGGCGTTGCAGGTCGCCCTCGCGGCGGCCGAGCAGCGCAGCGCGCAGCTCGAGGCCGAGCTGGCTCGGGCCGCCCAACACGCGCGATGGCTGGAGGGTGAAGCCGCGAACCTCGTGCGCCGTTTCGGGCACACTGCACAGGCACTGCGCAACGCGGACGACGTGCGCGCTGCCCATGAACGGCTCGATCGCCTGCAGCGCGAACTCGACTGGCGCCGCGCCGAAATGCGCGCGCTGCGCGAGGACGGCGGCCGGATCATCCGCGCGTTGCTGGAACGCAGTGCGCTGGGCCGGCGCATGCACGGTTGGGAGCGCGAAGCATGAGCCCCGCGGTGTCGATCGTGATCCCGGCCATGGGCGACGTCGAATTGCTGGAGTTCGCGCTCGCCTCGCTGACCCGCGCGTTGGCGCGCCGCGGCGGCGACGAGATCCTGGTCGTTGACGACAGCGGCGAAGACCTGCTCGCTGCGTGGCTGCTCGAACATTTTCCGACGGTGCGCTGCGTCGCCAATCGCGAGAACCTCGGTTTCGCGCGCGCGCTCAGCGCCGGTGTGCAGGCCGCGAAACACGAACGCGTGTTCGCCATGAACAGCGACGTACGCGTGCGCGCGGGTTTCCTCGAGCCGCTCGAGGCCGCGCTCGGCGATGAAAGAGTTTTCGCCGCCGTGCCGCGCATTTTGCTGGACGGCCGCGAGGGCGCGATCGAATCGATCGTCGAGGTGCGCTTGGAGAATGGCATCGCCCGCGCGGCCCAGCCGCTGCTCGAACGCCGCGCCGACGAAGCCGCGCTTTGGGAACTCGGCACGCTCGATTGCGCGGTGCCGTTTCCGATCGGCGGCGCCTTCCTGTTCCGCCGTTCGATGTTCCAGCGACTCGGCGGCTTCGACCGCGCCTTCGAGCCCTTTTACCTCGAGGATCTCGATCTGGGCTGGCGCGCCTGGAAGGCCGGGCTGGAATGCCGCTACGTCGCAAGTTCCGTGGTCGAACACCATCACCGCGGCACGATCGGCGCGCTGGTGCCCGAATCCGTCGTCCTGGCCGCCATCGAGCGCAATCGACTGCTCTTCACCTGGAAGCAGCTCGACGATCCGCTACTGCTCGAGGCGCACGTCCGCGCCCTCGCCCGTCGGCTGGCGGAAGCGGCCGTCGACGAGGATCGCAGCTTTCTCTCGGCCCTGTGCCTGGCGTTGGAGGATCGCTTGGAAGCGGGGGGGCCCCCTGGTTCTGGAGCGGCCCCGGGCGATTCGACCTGGGAGCGCATCCAGCGCGCCTGCGATCCTCGCCGGAAAAGTTGAACCGAGTGCATCGCTGCGCGTTGGCCGTGGACCAATCGTCCTGCCCCGCGGAATTTCCCCAAGCCTTCACATGCCCCACGCTTCTGTGCCCGCCGCTTTGGCGCTCGGTTTGTTCGTGTTCGTCGCTACGGCTGCCACGAGTTCCGCCCAGGTGATCAATCCGGCGGACAAACAAGCCGGCAAGCCGCAGGACCTGAGCCTGACCGACACGCCGCCGCCGCAGCGGCTGCGCACCTTCGAACTTCCGCCGGTGCTGGTCGAGGCTGAGCGCATCTCGAACTTGCGCGAGGAGGACCGCGTCGGTCCGTATGCCCAACCGCGCTGGACGGCCACACGCCGATTTCCGACCACGCGCGTCTACGTGATCCCGGAGGGCAAGGTCGAATTCGAATACTGGACGCGCATCAAGACGCCGCGCCACGGCGGCGACACCACGGTCCAGAACCAGTACGAACTCGAGCTAGGCCTGCCGAACAGGTTCATGCTCGACTTCTATTGGACTTCGGAAAAGACCGGCGAGAAGGGCGCGCTGGACCACACCGAGCAGAAAGTCGAATTGCGCTACGCGCTTGCGGACTGGGGCAAGCTCTGGGGCAATCCGACACTCTACGAGGAATACGCGATGGTCAATGGCGAGTCCGACGTGCTCGAGAGCAAGTTGCTGCTCGGCGACGAACTGGCGCCGAGTTGGCACTGGGGCTCGAACCTGGTCTGGGAGCGCCAGCTCAGCAACCCCCAAGGCAACGTCTTCGAGTGGACGGGCGGACTGAGCAAAACGCTCACGGACGAAAAACTCTCGCTTGGCGGCGAGTTCAAGCTCGAGTTCGAGGACGACAACTCGAACCGCGGCGACTTCACCCAGACGCTGGAGGTCGGCCCCAGTGTGCAGTGGCGGCCGGCGCCCGGAATGCATCTGGATTTCGCGCCCCTGATCGGCATCGGCGACGACTCGCGCGCCTCCGACATCTACTTCGTGTTCGGCTACGAGTTCTAGGTTCCAGGCGACGCGAGCCGGCGGGACTGCCCCGCAGGCCTGGCCCGAATTCGCAGGCAGGCATGCGGGTCGGTTTCGGCCCCGGCTATCCGGCGGCGAGCACTAGTTCCTGCTCGAGCCGCTCGACGTGGGCCGTTTCGCTGAAGTCGCGCCGCACACGTTCCTGTCCCGCCGCGCCCAGGCGTGCGGCGCGCGGCTCGTCCAGGCACAGTCCCTCGATCGCGAGCGCCATGCCCGCGACGTCGCCGCGCGCCAGCAGGATTCCCGTGCGCTCTTGCTGCAACCATTCTGAGATGCCGCCAACGTCGAAGGCGACGACCGGTTTGGCATGGGCCATGGCCTCGATTCCGACCAGGCCGAAGGGTTCTTTCCAAGTCGAGGGCAGCACGACCACGTTCGATTTTTCGTACAGGGTTTCGATCTGTCCTGCGGACTGCCAGCCGGCGAAGTGCACGCGGGCTCCCAGGCCGTCGGCCACGACCTTGGCTTCGAGCCAGGCGCGCGCCGGCCCGTCGCCGGCGATGATCGCGCGCAGCGGAGTCTGGATC
>JAYUUV010000214.1:0-5975 GCA_043754695.1 Planctomycetota bacterium | reverse complement strand
CGCGGACACGATCGCACCGGTCGCGCCCACGGCTCCGGCCAACGCGAACTTCCCATGCGCGGGTGACGTCACCGCGGCGCCGAGCCTCTCGGCGATGGCCAACTGCTCGGGTCTGGTCGCGGGTCAATTGACCGAGACCAACAATGGCGGCGCGGGCTGCGCGACGAGCCCGTTGGTCATTCACCGCGTGTGGCGGTTCACGGACTCGTGTGGCAACTCCTCCTCGGTGACACAGGATGTGACCGTGGCGGACACGCTCCCCCCGACGCTCGGTGGACTGGGAAGCATCACAGTCACGGCAGGGGGGGCCTGCTGCGGAACGGTGAATCTCTCCTCCCGCGCGAGCGCCAACGACAACTGTGGCGGCAGCGTGCCGGTCCAGTTCAGCCCCGACCCTGTGAATGGCTGCTTCCCGATCGGAATCACGACAGTGACCGCCACGGCATCGGATGCCTGCGGAAACCATGCGATTCCCTTCATCTTCCAAGTCACGGTGAAGGGCCGCATCACGGCGACCAAGTTCTATGACGCCAACGCCAACGGACAGATGGACCTGGGCGAATTGTTCGTGCCCGGCTGGCAGATGCAGCTGCGCGACAGCTTCAACCACCTCGTGGCAAGTGGCTTGACGGATGCCTCCGGCAGCATCGGCTTCGATGTCGCCGCAGGTACCTACACCGTCAGCGAAAGCACGGCGAACCAGTCGAACTGGGCGGCGACAACGCCGACGACCTCAGGCCCGCTGACCGTCGGACCGACGAACTGCAATCCGAGCGTCCTGTTCGGAAACTACTGCTTCAGCCCGCTGACGAACGGACTGACGCTGGGCTTCTGGTCCAACAAGAACGGACAGAAGATCTTGAACCTCAACCCGGGTTGGGTGGCACTGTTGAACGGGATGGGCTGCTTGCGGAACGCGAACGGATCGCTGCACACCTTCAGCACCGTGAGCGACCTCAACACGTGGCTCCTGGGCGCCAACGCCACGAACATGGCCTACATGCTCTCGGCTCAATTGGCGGCCAACGTCCTCGACGGCGCCTACAACAACATGGGAGCCTCCACGACGGTGCTCGTTCCCGGGCGCCTGATGACGAGCGGCGGCGTGCAAGTCGTGCCGTTCCTCAGCGTGGTCAAGCCGATCACGGCGGGAACTCCGCCGTTGCTTGCGGTTACCAGCGTTCCGGGCTCCGGCACCTGTGGAGTTCCTTTCAACAATGGAGTGGTCAGCATCGGGGACCTGCGCGCGCGGGCGAAGGCGTTGCTGATCGCCTATGGCACGACGACGAGCGCGAGCACGCAGCGCACCTATCAGGAGTGCGTCAAGAATCTCCTGGATATGCTCAACAACAACGGGAACAACGGTTATCCGTGCGGACCGCTCACGCAGTTCCCCAATCAGGTCGTCACGCCTGGCGTGGTGCCGTGCGTGCCGACCTTCCCGCACTGCCCGTAGATCAGGAGCTGACTGCCGCTCGGTCGGCCAGTAGCGCAAGCTAGAAAAGCGAGAGGTCCCAGTTCAGTCTGGGGCCTCTCGCGTGTTTTCCCTCGCAGGTCCGCGATCGGATCGCCGATGATGATGGGTGAGGAGCTCATCGAAAAGCGCGGATGGCCAGGCAGACACGGAAATCTCGGATCGTTTCATGGCTAGGGTTGACCGCTCTGCTCGGACTCGTCGTGCTCGCCCTGACCATGCCCGGTGCGTACAAGCGAGCCGGCGAGTTGGCCGCGATTCCTGCCGGCGCGGCGGATCCTCGCGAGCCGGCGCTCGGAGCCGAACATTCCGACTCCGCTGTCGCGCCCCATACATCGACCGCCCAGCGTGAAGCGCTCCTGCATGTCGATCCCTCCGTGGCCGCCACTTCGGACGGTCGCGCGATCGAGCTGAAGATCGTGCGTGCCGAGAGCGGCGCCGAAGCGCCGGGCGCGACGGTCTGGTGGTGGCCGGGAGCTGTGAGCGTGGACGGCGACGACGGAATCGAAGGCTGGCTTCGGACCGGGACGCTCGACGAGCACCTGTCTTTTGCCGTGCAGTTGACCGCGGATTCCGAAGGCCGCGTGCGCGTGCCCGATGACGATCTCGGCTTCGTCGCGATCGCGGCACTCGGAGGCGACTGGGGATATGCGTCTTTCCCGGCTCGGCGCGACGAAGCCGCACTCCTCGCGATCGCTCCCGACTTCGATCTGCGCGCGCAGGTCGTCGATCCGAGCGGAGCGCCCGTCTCAGGCATCCCCGTCGTGCTCCGCCAGCATCGATTGCTGGAAACGACCGACTACATGGGAGCTCGAACCACCGCGCCGGACGGCATTGCGATCCTGCAGCATGCAGGCCGCTTCCTGCGTTCCCGGGCGGACGCGGGATTCGTGGTTGGAGTTCCAGGCCTGTTCGAGGAGCCGCCGGAAGCGCGCCTCGACGCCAATAACTCGCGAGTGATGCGCCTCGTGCTCGCCCCGAGCGGTTCATGCGAGGTCCTCGTCATGGATTCGGACGGCGATCCGGTGATCGGTGCGATCGAGGCGCGCCTTCGCTTCGACGATTCAAGCTCCGGCAATGGTCCCGCTCACCAGGAGACGCTGCGCTCGAGATCGAGCGATCGAGTCGTCTTCGAACATGTTCAACTCGGCCGCTCGTTGGCCGTGCGCGTGACTCGCGAGGCTTCAACGACAATCCTCTCTGCCCGCGCGCCTGGGCCCGCGAAGCCGGGAGAGCGCATCCAGATTCGCGTGCAGCTCGGCAGAGACATCGTGTTGTTGCGCGGTCGTCTGACCGACGCCGGCGGCACGCCGGTCCGCAACCTGCGCGTGCGAGCGTGCTTCGAAACTGCGCTCACACGACAGTTGATCGGCGAATCGTGGACGCTCTGCACGTCCGACGACGGCCGATTCACGGTGGAGGCTCAACCCGACTCGGATCCCGAGCAGGGGCGGAATCTCGCGCTCGTTCGAGTCTCCGATCGTGGGGCGGAGATCGGCGTTGCGCGCAGGCGAGTGCCGGACGAATTGACCGCCGGCTCCCACGAACTTGGAGATTTCGTGCTGACGGGAGCGCCTGTGGCAGCCGCTGGCATCGTCGTCGATCGCGAAGGCCGCGCCATTTCCGGCGCGTCGGTCAGCCTGTCCGCGGTGATCTCCGCGAGCGAGCTCGAATCGTCCACGCGAGCCTGTTCGCTTGGACCGATCAGGACCGACACGCAGGGCCGATTCGAGATTCGCGGCGAGATTTCCGCGGCGAACGTCACGCTGCTCGCCGAGAAGCAAGGTCTGGTGGGTGATCCCGTCGTCGTCGAGAGCGGTGCGCGCGATGCGAAGCTTGTGCTGGAAGCCGCGGGGCGCATCGAAGGTCTGGTGCTGCTCGACGAATCGTTGCGCGGAAGCATGCTCATCGTGCAGGCCGCGCGCACGGATGCCACTCCGGCCGGGCCATGGGCCGCGGATCCCAAGCCGGCGGTGATCGCCAAGGATGGACGCTTCGTACTGGCGAATCTTCAGCCGGGAACCTATTCAGCGAAGATCCTGCACGCGGCTACCGGAAGCGAACTCTGCGCCGTCGAGAACCTCGTCGTTTTGACCGGCGCCTCCACGCGCGACCCGCGCCTCGATCCGCTCGACCTGCGCGCGCCGTTCCGATTGATCGAGCTGGAGCCGGTCGATGAAAATGGGCTGGCCGTGCCTGGCGCTCGCGCCATGGGTCGGCCATCCGGAGTCGCCGACGCCCGCTGGCTTGGATCCACGCCCGAGAACGGTCGATTGAATCTCTTGTGCGATGGCCGGCCGCTCGACATCGAGATTTCCGCGGCCGGGTTCCTGCACTGCGAGATCGAGGCCGTCAATTCTCCGCGGCGAGTCACGCTTCTACGCGCGGCCAATCTGCGTTTCGAGCTGATGGCGGGCACGACGCTTCCTGAGAAGCCCGTCCGTCTCGGGCTGCGCTTGACGGCACAAGACTCGGCAGCTGGTTCGGCCTTTGCAAACGTGCAGATGCGCGAGTTCGACGAGCACGGTGTGCTGAGCTGCCAACTCGAATTTTCGGGCCAGGTCCTCGCCGAGGGATTCCTTGCGTTGTGGGACCCGGTCGCGCCCGCGACGGTCTATCTCGGTCCGACTTCCGCGAGCCTCCTGTCGATCGAGTCGCACGGTGCCGAGCAGCGGTTCGAAATCCGTTTCGATGCGGCCGCGCTCGAGAGCGCCCTGCGCGAGTTGCGCGATCAACATTGATCCTTGCTCGGCGCACAGGCGCCGCTCCAAGTCCACGCGCGCAGAGCTGGCGCAGAGTCCCTGGATGCGACGGCCGAGGTCCTGCTCCTGAATTGCGCCTGACAATCCGGCTCGTCCGCGTTCCCAGAATCTGTCGCCGATCCTCCGAGCCTTGCAGCGAATGCGCGTCGTCGCACCGCCTTGCCATGAAGCCCCATGAAAGCCTTCTTGTCCGGCGGACTTCGCATCTCGCGCTTGCTCGCCGTCCTCCTTCTATCCACGGCTCATGCCGGCGATCCGCCCATGCAGGGGCCGCGGGCCACGGTCGCGCGAACGACGCTCGTGCCGCGTATCGACGACGTGCTCGAGCCCGCGGTCTGGTCTGGGGCACCGACGATCGCGCGGCTCCCTCAAGTCGAGCCCAAGAGCGGCGCGGAAGCGAGCGAACTCACCGAAGTGCGCATTCTCTGCGACTCGGACACGCTCTACATCGGCGTGCGCTGCTTCGACAGCGAGCCACTGAAGATCATCGCGACACAACCTTCGCGCGATGCCGAACTCGATCCGGACGACCGCTTCGAGATGGTCCTCGACACGTTCCTCGCCACGCGGGCCAAAGCCTGCCGCCCGAGCGCTGTCGGAGCACACTTCGTGGCACGCCAAGAACGCCTCGTCAGGCAAGAACGGCCGCCGCAAGGCCCACATCCCCCTCCCGAGTGCTACCGTGACGGCATGATCAGGAGCTTGGAAGTCCTGTCCGTCGCATACCCGATCCACACACACGGCTCGCAGTGGCGACGAATACTCCGGGCAGGAGCGGTTCGAGGCCGCGATTCGCGACGCGGATCGTGCGCTGTCGGCAACCGACACGATCCTCGCGCAGCTCGATCGCGGGCTCGCCGGGTCTTGGCAGACCGACGACATCACGCTGATTCGCAAGACGCGCTGAGGCCGCTCGCTTTTTGGCGTCGGGGAGCTGGTGTGGACGAGCGGTCGACAGATCGCCTCCCAACCCCTCGACTCCGGAGCACCAGCGGGTGAACGCAACCGAATGCATGAAGAGGCTTGAAGACTCCACCGTCGGCCGGTTGCGGAGGTGGTACAAGCGAGGCGGATGCCAAGGGAGCCCACACCCAACGCCAGCGATCCGCCCGAAGGATCGCCCGTCGCCCGGAACTCGACGCGAGTGTGAACGCAAATGACCGATGACCACCTGATTCCCGAGGAGCCGGCATCCGTGGCCGCGTTGCGCGAGAGCGAGGAGCGATTCCGCGCGTTCGTGACGGCCAGCTCGGATGTCGTCTACCGCATGAGCCCGGACTGGAGCGAGTTGCGCCAGCTCCAGGGGCGGAACTTCGTCGCGGATACGAGCAAGCCCAGCGGCACCTGGCTGGCCGAGTACATCTACGCGGAGGACCACGCGTCCGTGATGAAGGTGATCGAGGAGGCGATCCGGACCAAGACCACCTTCGAGATGGAGCATCGGGTCCGGCGCGTGGACGGCAGCGTCGGCTGGACGTTCTCCCGCGCGGTTCCGCTGCTCGATCCGAACGGCGAGATCATCGAGTGGATCGGCGCGGCGAAGGACGTCACCGAGCGCAAGCGAACCGAGCAGGCGTTGCTCAGTTCAGAGGAACGCTATCGCCGTTTGCTCAGCCAGATGAACGAAGGGTACTGCCTCCTCGAGGTGCTGTTCGACGAGGACGAGCACGCGATCGACTATCGCTTCCTCGAGGTCAGCCCTGGCTTCGCTGCGCTGACCGGGCTGAACGGGGCGGTGG
>JAYUUV010000213.1:0-11292 GCA_043754695.1 Planctomycetota bacterium | reverse complement strand
CCGGCAGGAGCCCGACTGCGCACTAGGGCGCAGCGACGAATCCGCGAGGCTTCGCGCGTTGATCGAATCGGCAGCCGGGGCTACCCTCTTGCCCCACGTTTTCCGGAATCTGGCGGCCCGCGCGCTGGCCCTGACTGGCGCTGGCTTTACGTTCCAAGGCATCCCGTTCCCCCTGCCCCTACGAAGCGGTTCCTAAGCCGCTTCGACCCCCTAATTCCATGACACTTCGCATCGCCATCAACGGCTTCGGACGCATCGGCCGCAACGTTTTTCGGGTCATCCACCAGAGCCATCCCGGGATCGAAATCGTCGCCCTGAACGATGTGACCAGCACGGAAACCCTGGCGCACCTGCTCAAATTCGACTCGGTCCACGGGCCGTTCCGCGGCACGATCAAGGCCGGCAAGGATTCGATCGTGGTCGACGGCAAGACGATCACGGTCACGGCCGAACGCGATCCCGCAAAACTCGCCCACGGCGCGAAAAACGTAGACATCGCCATCGAATCGACCGGTGTGTTCACCTCGCGAGCGGATTGTCAGAAGCACATCGACGCGGGCGCGAAGCGCGTGATCCTGACCGTTCCCGCCAAGGACGAAATCGACGCGATGATCGTGCTCGGCGTCAACGACAAGACGCTCAAGAGCACGGATCGGATCGTTTCGAACGCGTCGTGCACGACCAACTGCCTCGCGCCGGTTGCGAAGGTGCTACACGAGAACTTCGGCATCGAACACGGCCTGATGACGACCGTGCACGCGTACACCAACGACCAGAACGTGCTCGACCTGCCGCACAAGGATTTGCGTCGCGCGCGCGCGGCTGCGATCAACATCATTCCGACGACGACCGGTGCCGCGCGCGCGGTCGGCAAGATCTTGCCGGAGTTGAAGGGCAAGCTCGACGGTGTCGCGCTGCGCGTGCCGGTGCCCGACGGTTCGGTGGTCGACCTCGTGGCGCGACTTTCCAAGGACGTGACCATCGAAGCGATCAACAAGGCCTTCCTCGAGGCCGCGAACGGTTCGCTCAAGGGCATCCTCGAGTACTCGACCGATCCTTTGGTTTCCAGCGACATCGTGCGCAATCCGCACAGCAGCATCTTCGATTCCTTGTCGACGATGGTGATGGACAAGCGCATGGTCAAAGTGATCGCCTGGTACGACAACGAGTGGGGTTACTCCTGCCGCGTCGTCGATCTCGCACTGCTGCTCGGCAAGTCGCTCTAGGCCGAGGATTTTCAAATGGCGAGTTCCAAGCACGGTCTCGACGCCTTGGCGCTCGAAGGCAAGCGCGTCCTAGTGCGCGTCGATTTCAACGTTCCCCAAGATGCCAGCGGCGCGATCACCGACGACACGCGCATCCGCGCCGCGCTGCCGACGATCCAGGAAATCGTCAAACGCGGCGGCCGGCCGATCCTGATGTCGCATTTGGGTCGGCCCAAGGGCGTGGACGAAAAGTTGCGCCTCGATGTGGTCGCCGCGCGCCTGTCAGAACTGCTCAAAACGCCGGTGAAAAAGCTGGCTGCGTCGATCGGGCCGGAGGTCGAAGCGGCCTGCGCGGCGAAACAAGGACCGATTCTGTTGCTCGAAAACGTGCGCTTCAATTCCGGCGAGACCAAGGGCGACACGGCGCTGGCCGCGAACTACGCGAAACTCGGCGACGTCTTCGTCAACGACGCCTTCGGCACTTCACACCGCGACGAGTCGTCGGTCAGTGGTGTCGCGCGCCTGTTGCCGTCGGTCGCAGGCCGTTTGCTCGAGGCCGAGATCGAAGCCTTCCAGCGCGTCCTGGAAAAGCCCGAGCGGCCGCTGGTCGCGATCCTCGGTGGCGCGAAGATTTCCGACAAGCTCGAAGTGATCGACAGCTTGCTGGAGAAAGTCGACTGCCTCCTGATCGGCGGCGGAATGGCTTACACGTTTCTCAAGTCGCAGGGCGTGAAGATCGGCAAATCGCTGTGCGATGACGCGCAGCTAGAGACAGTGCGCGCGGCGCTGGTCAAGGCGAGCGCGCGCAAGATCGAGCTGTGTCTGCCGCTCGATCACGTGATCGCCGATAAATTTGCCGCGGACGCGGCGACGAAAATCGTCACGGGCGACATCCCCGAGGGCTGGATGGCGCTCGACATCGGCCCCAAGACGCGCGAGTTGTATGCGAGCCGGATCAAGGGCGCGAAGACGCTGGTCTGGAACGGCCCGATGGGCGTGTTCGAAATGCCGGCTTTCCGCGCCGGCACCGAAGCCGTCGGCCGCGCGGTGGCGGACTGCAAGGGCTACACGGTCGTCGGCGGCGGTGACTCCGTCGCCGCGGTCGAGCTGCTCGGAATCGCGAGTCGCATCCGGCACATCTCGACCGGCGGGGGAGCTTCGCTCGAGTTGCTCGAAGGCAAGACGCTGCCCGGCATCAGCGCGTTGAGCATTCAAGCGTAGCGCAAGCGAAGTACTCGTCGCCTTTGCGGCCGGCGACACTCAGGCCGGAGCGCCACGTTTCACCGCGATCAGCGCATGCACGCGGTAGTGCACGCTGCTGCGATCGTGCAGCCGCACGTGCCAGTCCAGGTTGTCGATTTCGCCGACGATTTCAAGCTCGTTCAGCGCTTGCGGATGCGCACCGGGCGTCAGCAACGCGCGCAGCAACGGTTCGCTCGCGCCCTGGTTGGGCCCGCGTTGCGAATGGCCGCCGATCCACTGCTCGGGGGCCGTCGCGCTGCTCGACCAATCGTAGGGGCAGGCCAGCAGCAGTTTTCCTCCCGGCCGCACGACTCGCGCGCATTCCACCAACACTTCGAGCGGTGAGCGCGCGCAGTCGAGCAGGTTGAGCGCGACGACGGCCGCGAATGTGTCCGCAGCGAAAGGCAGCGCGCAGGCATCCGCCGACCAGAAGTCGACGTGCGACGCCGCGCTGAATTTCACGGCGAATTCGCGCCGATCGTAGACCAGTCCGACGCGTCGGCGCGCATAGACCACGCGTGCTTCGCGCAAGACACGCGCAGCCAGGCGCAGCTTGGCGTGGTGCAGGTCGACGCCGAGCACGTCGCGACCGGCGCGCTGCGCCAGTTCGAAACTCGTGCGACCGACCGAGCAGCCGACGTCGAGCAGCGGTCCATCGACGAGCGTTCCCGCCGCATCCAACAGCGTGTGCAAGATCCGCGCGATCGAACCCGGCGGCGGATCGCGCTGCGTTTCCAGGGGATCGAATTGGGCGTAGTGATCGAAGACGTAGTTGCTGACGTGCTGGCGCAGCGTGTCGAAGTTCGAGCCGCTGCCGCAGGCATCGCCGAGCGCGCTCTCGCTGCTTTCGTGCAGATCCTCGCGCGCCTGGATCGAAGTCCACTGGTCCGCGAGGTGCGCGCGCAGATCGCGCACGACAAGCGCAAGATCGTCGAGGATCGGATACTCGCGCTGGCAATCGCGATTGGAGCAGCACAGCGCGCCTTCGTGGATCGCCTGCTCGTCGGCACGCGCTTCGCGCAGCACGTAGAGCGGCGCGTGGACTGCGCAGGCCGGGCAGCGCGGCAAAAGGCGCGCGAAATGTCCGCGTTTCACGTGCTCAATTGATCAGCACGGTCGGACAGCCCGGCGGAAGGATTTTTCCGGTGGGCGAAGGAATCGGTGCGACACATGCGGCGTGTGCGGTCATATCGCCGACGCGCGCGGCGGGCAGGCCGCCGATCAACACCGTGGCCGATCCCACGGTGATCAGGCCCGGCCCGCCTGGAACGCAGCCGGCCAGCATGCACGGCGCGGTCATGTCCGTCGAACGCGCGGCGGGCATGCCCCCGATCAAGACCGTCGGCATGCCCTTGATGATCGTCAACGGCATCGCCGGATGCGGCGCGGGCGTCGGCACCGGCGCGGGCGGGTGAATCGGCGCGTGGCAATGCGGTGCGTCCTGGAGGACCTTGTCGGTCATGCGTGCGGCGGGGTTGCCCATCGTCTCTTCCTTGTACTTCGGCGGCGCGTTATTCGCAGGGGCCGTGGGCGATCAATTGGATGCCGAGCGTCGCTTGGACCTGCACGCAAAAGGAGCTGAGCAGCATCCAAGGCAGCGGCATGGCCGGCATGCCGGCCATCATCTGCGCCAGCGCCGGATTCATCAGCGGGGAGGCGGCGAGGCCGGAGAGGCTCGCGCTCGCGGCGCTGGATGCGGATGCACCGGCGGCGGCGCCCAGCGCGCCACCCGCGCCGCCTGAAGCGCTCGCACCCGCGCCGCCGGATCCAGAAGCTGCGCCGCCGAGCGCCGATGCCGTGCTGGCCGCGCCGTTCAACGTCGAGCTGGCGGATCCAGAGGACGAAAGGTTTGCGCCGAGCGAGTCCAGCAGATCCTGCAGACTGCCGCCGGCGCCGGGCGAGAGCACGTCGATGCCCAGTGTGCGCCGCAGCGAGTCGATCGCCGACAAGGCCTTCATCGGAGAGAGCAGTAAGGCCGCCGATGCGGGATCGAGCGCGCCGGGCATGCTCGACATCGTGCCCTTCATCGCTGCGACCTTCTTGCCGAGCACATCGAGCGCGCCCGGGATCATCAGGTCGACTCCAAGGCCCGTCTGCAGCGCCGCGGTCGCGCTGGCGACGGTGGCCGCAGTGGAATTCTCGACGGCGGCTGCGCTCGAGGCGCTGATCGCCGCGACTTGGGCCGCCAACAGTGCGGCGGCCTTGGCCGCGTCGTTCGCGAGACTGTCCAGACCAGACAACGCGTCCTTCGTGGCCGCTTCGGCAGCCGACGCAGCATCGGCGAGCTTCGAGTTCACGGCCTTGCCGAGATCGTCGACCCAGTCGGGCGCTTCGAGATCCACATCGAGAAGATCCTTGAACTTTTCGATCAGCTCGCCGACCGCTGCGAGTTGCAGCAACTTGTCCAGCAGATACAAGGGAAGCTCCGCCAGCGTCTTGATCAGATCGGCGAGCATCGACCCCAGGCTGCCGAAAGACGCTGCTGCCGAGGGTGAGGACATGTTGACGCCGAGGCCCGCGTTCATCGTCGCCGCCGCGCCGGCCAGCGCGGCGAGTTGGCCCGCGGCCTGCAGACTTGGGTTCGCGCTCAGTGCGACTTCGGCCGCCGCCGCAGGCTGGGCGGAACTCGCGCCGCTCGACGCGCCCGGTGCTGCGGCGAGAGCCGTAGCTGCGTTCATCAGCGCGCTGCTGAGCGCTCCGATCGCGGGCATGAGATCGGCGGGGATCGCAAGGCTCGAACCGATGTTCGACGGCAAGTTTTGGAATGCAGCGAGCAGTTCCACCTGGCGCGGATAGCAGATGCAAATCACGGCGAGGCGCCTCCGTCGCCGGTCTTCGGACCCTTTGGAAACGGCGGCATTTTCGCGCCGAGAGTGGGCTTCGGAAGACTTTGAGTGCCGACTCCCGGCGCGGGAGGCGCTGGACTCGCGGCGCCAAGCTTGCTGCTGGGCGCGTTGCCAAGCTTGACCGTCGGTTTCTCGCCGACGCTTGCGGCCAGCGCAGGCGGCGCCGAACTCGCGACCTCGAGGGCCAGTGCGTCACCCGCGCCGGGCGGTTGCGGCGTCGAAGCCGTCGCGCTCGCTTCGAAGGCGAGCTTGGGCGCCTGCAGCTTGGCGCCTTCAGCGGCAATTTCTTGGGCGAAATCCGCGGGCCCGAATGGACAAGGCGGCGAGGGCACCAGGCACAGCGGGCCGCAAGGCGAAGTCTGCAGCAGGCCGACGCCGAGTTGTCCGAGCAGTTTGTCGAACAGATAGGCGAGCAACAGGGTCGCCGGCGGCAGGACCGGCAGACTTGTCAGCAGATTGGCGAGCCCGCCTTGCTGGGCCGTTTGCGCCGACTTGGAGAGCGCTTTCACTTGCGAGGCGTTTTTTGATTTCGAAAGCGATTTCGCCACGGACTTCGACTTCGACGCGGACGGCGGCGGAGCGAACGACTTGGACAGCGACTTGAGTTTCGGCTGCACCTGCAGGCCCGCGCCGGGGGCGAGCATGTTGACGCCCAGCGAGGTCTTGATTCCGGAGAGCGCGTTCAAGAGCGCGAGCGTCTGCGCGAGCAGCGCCGCATTGAGCAGGCCGTTCAGCGCATCCAGCGCACCGGCATTCGAACTCAACGTGTTCAATTTCGCACCGAGCATGTCGACGCCGCCCGGCGCGCCGATGGCGATGCCGAGATTCGCCTGCAGCGACATGCTCATGGCCGCGTAAGCCGCGGCATTGATCGCGGCCTGTGCGTTGGCCGAGGCGGCTCCCGACGCCGAACCTGCGGCGTTGGCCTGCGCCATCGCATTCAATTGCGCCGCGGCATTCGCGTTCAATAGGCCGACTCCGAGCGCGTTGGAGGCCGCCATCGCGGCGCTCAGTTGCGCGAGAGCCTGCAGGGGCGCGAGCGAACTCATCGGCAGTCCGCCGAGGGCCTTGAACAACGCGGCGCTCTGCAGCGCGTTCGCCAACTGCTCGAGAGACGGCGCGCAATTGGAGCCGCTCAGCGGCATTTTCAATCCAAGCTGCAGCGCTCCGATTCCGTTCGCGAGCGCGGTCAGACCGGCCATCGCCGTCGCGTTCAAGCCGAAGTTCGCGCCGGCGAGCGCGCTGGCTGAACCCGCCGCGGTGAGTGCCGCATTGGACGCGAGAGCCGCGCCCAGCGCCGTCTGCGCTCCCGCGTATGCGGACACGTTGCCCATGGCCGCAACGTTGGCCGGAAGTGGTGCGAACAGGGGAGCGAGCCCCGCAACCGATTGGGCGCACGCGCAGAACATGGCTTCAGCCCGACTTCGGCGCGCCGGGTGCGACCGGCTGTGCGGGCGCATCCCAGGCCGCGGGCTCGCGGTTCTGCTTGACTCCCAGCTGGAAGAAGCGGCGCAGGTGATTCGCGGCCTGTGCGTGACCGTCCATGTGCGACGAAAGCTCGATCGCAACCGAAGCCATGACTGCGCACAGGTGTTCGGGCGGCGGCACCGGCGTCAATTCCACCGGCGCGAGACTGCCACCGCTCATGAAGGCCGCCAAGGCCGTGCAGCCCGCGGCGTTGCGAAGTTTCGCCAACTCCGAAGCGTCGCCGGCGGCGCGGCGATTCGCATCGCTCGGATCCACAGTCCAGCGCGCCGTCGCGTCGAGCGCGGCCTGCTGCACGGCGGGCGCCTGCTTGGGCGTCGCCTCGCGCGCGCAGGTCAGCGCCCAGTGCACGCATTCGCGCTTCGGCAGGGCGCCGGCGAGCAACTTGATCGCGTCAAGATGCAGTGCGGCCTCGTCGAATTTTTCGAGCCGTGCCTGTGCGCTTTCGCCTTGCGCGAAAAGAGCCTGGGCGCGTTCGCTGAACTCGAGGCCGGTCGAAGCCGCGTCAGCCGGCTTACCAGAGATCTTTTTCAAAGCGGGGAGTGTCATGGCGAAAACGCTCAACCGATCTTGGTCAGGCTGCCCTTGGCCGAAAGTATGCCCGAGGCTTCGACATTGACCATCGCGGCCTTGACCTCGGACTTCGCCGTGCCCTCGATCGTGACCATCGTGCCTTTGATCGTGACTCCGGCCGGCTCGAGCTTGATCGAACTCGAGCCCGCGGAGAGTTCGATGCCCGGCGAGGCTTCGATGAGCACCTTGCCGCCGCTGACCTTGATCGTGAAACCCGTCTTGGCCGCGATGTCGCCCTTGCCGCCCAGCGTGATCGACTGATCGCCGGCCGTGACTTCGAGCACGTCCTTGCCCGAGGTGATCTTCACCGTGCGGTCGCCCTTCTCGATGGTCAGAGTGTCGTTGCCTTCCTTGAGCGTCTCGGTGCGGTTGCCCTTGTTGATCGTCAGCGTCGAGTCCTTTTCGATCAGCACCGTGCGGCTGCCGTCGCCTTCCTTGCCGACCGTGAGCTTGTCGTCGTGTTCGACCTCGCGCTCCATGTCCTTCTCGGCGTGGAAGAAAACCTGCTCCGAGCCCTTGGTGTCGTCGAAGCGCAATTCGCTGAACGTCTCGTCCGAGCCTTGTTTGGTCGAGCGCGTGCGCAGCAAGGTCGAGTTCTTCTTGCCCGGCAGGTCGAGCGGCAGCGCCGTTTCGTTGTAAAGCGATCCGACGACCAGTGGCCGGTCCGGGTCGCCTTCGAGGAACTGCACCAGGACCTCCTGGCCGATGCGCGGCAAAGCCAGCGCGCCCCAGCCCTTGCCGGCGATGGGCTGCGCGACGCGCAGCCAGCACGAACTCTTCTCGTCCTTCTTGCCCACGCGGTCCCAGTGGAACTGGACCTTGATGCGGCCGTACTTGTCGGTGTCGATCTCTTCGCCTTTGGCCCCGACCACGACCGCGGTCTGCGGACCCTGGATGCGCGGCCGCTCGCGCGTCACCGGTGGGCGCAAGAGGACCGTGTCGGGCACGCACGAGAACGTCGAGTGGTAGTCGACCGAGGGCGCGCGGCCGTCGTCGAACTGGCCGGCGCGGTGGTCGATGCGCGAGACGACGTAGGTCTTCTGCTCCTCCGCCTTGACCTCGTGTTCCTTGAAGGTGAATTTGCCGCCGACCGCCAGGAAATCGCAATTCCCGCGCCCGACCGCAATGTCGAAACGCGCTTCCTCGGCCTGGATGCGGGCCATGGCGATTTTCTCGCCGTCGCTCAATTTCGTGTACGCGCCGGGATAATCGAAGAGTTCGAGTGTCGTGTTGTTCTGCAGACTGACCGAACTCGTCTTGACCGCCTGCAGCGTGTCCGCCGGGGTCAGGTAGTTGTAGTCGCGCAGCATGGATTTCTTGGCGACCATCTCGTAGCGCCGCTCCCAGGAGTAGACGCGCTTGGGTTCCGTGCCGGCCTTCGACTGCACCACTTCGTCGATGATGCACGGCAGGTGCACCGTGGTCGCGTCGGCGAGCACCAGCGTGTGCTTCTTGGCTTCATGCTGGAAGAAATACAGGATTCCGTACTCTTCGAGCAGGCGCGAGACGAACTCGAAATCGGTCTCGCGATACTGCACGCAATAATCGAGTTTGGGGTAGGTGCCTTTCACTTGCGCTTTCTCGAAGGCCGTCAAGTTCGCGTCCTTGAAGACCTGCTCGATGATCTCGACCACGGTCTTTTCCTGGAACACGCGGCAATCGCTGCGCTTGGTCAGGAGCCACATCCAAGGCACGACCTCGAGCCGATAGCGGCGCGAACCGTCGTCGCGCACGTCCCCGGCCCAGAAACGGCGCACGCGCCCGTGGAAGTTGCGGTCGGGGCTCTCTTTGTCCGCCTCGATGTCCTTGCTGTCGACGATGCGGAAGCCGACTTCCTGGCCGACGACATCGCTCGCTTGGATCGCGTCGTCGGGCGACGAGAGTTCGAGCGTGAACTCGAACAGGCGCGAGACGGCTTCGCTGCCTTCGAAGCTGAGTAGCGTGAACTCCTTGCCGTTGATCGCATCGATCTCGAGCACGCGGTTCTGCTGCATGTCGGGCGCGCGCGTGTCGGTGCGCGAGCGCGCGTGCAAGATCGAACTGTCGCCGAGCGCCGAGGCTTGTTCGGACGGAGTGCTGACCGAATCGGCCACCTGAGAGGACAGAGAAGCGAGCAGCGCGACGTCGAAGGCCTTTTCCGCGCGGTCCTTCGGGTCGTCCTTGGGCTTGTGCCCGGCCGCGGAATCGGCGGCTTTCAAATTCGGCCGTATGTACTCGAAGGGCGAGCGCGGCGAGGCGTTCGTCTGCTTCCCGTCGGAGCCCATCTCGAGCGTGGAAAGCGTGAAGTTCTGCCAGGCGATCGTCAGATTCTCCGGGATGCCGTCGGTGCCCTGGTTGTCGACGCTGTAGTCGATGAGTTCCGCGCCGGTCAGGGTCAGCGAAAAAAGGCTGGTGCCCTCCTGCGTGCAGTGGTCGATCTGCACCTTGCGCTGGTCGCCCGTGCGCAGCCAGTTCATCAACTTGGGACTGACGATGTCGAGTTGGCGCTTGACGGTGATGCTCGCACCGAAGTTGGCGATCGGTTGCTTGCCATCGACGACCGTGGCCATGACCGTGCTGGCGGATTGTCCGAACGAGAAGTGATCGAGGTGGATCCAATCGCTGTGTCCGGGGAAGACTCCTCCACCACTCAGGGGACCCGACGCCCCGGTGATCTGCATGAAGATGGGCATGGATTCCTTGCTGGAACTTTGGGATCAGGCGCCGCTCGCCAACTCGAAGTCGGCGACGTCCAGGTCGGTGTTGGTCAGGCCCTGTTGCCAGTAGGTGAGCTGGATGGCTTCGTAGTCGATCGAGAGTGTCTCCGTCACCCCGCCGGCGTCGCCGTCGAGCGCTGCCTGGTAGGTGCGCAGCCGCGCACCCGCCAGCTCGAACTTCAAGAGATACAAAGTCGAGGGCGTCAGCGAGTATTCGACCGTGACCGCACGCGCGTCACCTTTGTCCATCCAGGCGACCAGCGAGGGCGTCGCCCGGTCGGAGGCCCTGGTGATCGTGATCGGCCTCGAGACGGTTCTTATGTTCGATTCATCCGATTGATCTGCGCCTTCGGTCGCGGGATCGCCGCGCTGGAACCCGAAGGTGCATTCCTTGACCCGGGCCCAGTCCTCGCGCGGCTCCTGGCCGACGCCCGTGATCTCCTCGACTAGCAAGTAGACGTACATCTCGACGCATCCTGAAAGTCATTGACGAACTGTTGCATCGTGCGGCGCATGGGCCCGCAAGCACCCCGTGCGGGGCACTGCCGGGCTCACGCGCCGCCAGTAAAGTTGAGCACGCAACCGAGCGCGAGCTAGCTCGCCTTGGCGGTTTCCAGGTTGTAGTTGACCGGAACGACACCCGACTTCTTGTTGGCCTTGTCGTAGGTCGTCCAGACCATCTTGATCTTGGTGAAGTCGATCTTGAGCGTTTCCGTCGGCATTTCATCGGCGCTGGCGCTGGCGCTGAAGTTGGTCGCGAGCGCGGCTTCGAGCTCCATGGTCATGACTTCTTCGCCCTTCTCCTTGCAGATCGCGATCACGACCTTCTTGGTCAGGCCGTCGACCATCCAGCGCATGATTCCCGGGCTGGATTTGTCGCCGTCCTTGGTGACGGTGATGTCTTCGAAGTCGACCGCGGAGCGCAGCCGGTCGGTGACCTTTCCAGGTGTCGTCTGGACTCCCGGACGGGTCACCGGGAAATCCAGTGACTTGATCGGGATCCAGTTCATGTGGTTCGACTCGGTCGCACTTCCGTTGATGCCTTCGACTTCCATGTAGATGGCCATGGTTTTCCTTCTGTTTCGGTTGGGGGTTCGGTCTTGGGGGTCGGGAGAGAATGGCTAGGACTGCGCTACCTGTCAATCGGGGCGCAGAACGTGCGGATGCGTGGTCAGTCGCCAGAGATCGCGTAGGCGAACGTGCCGTCGGGGGCGACGCTGACTTCGACTTGCTTGATCGCTTTGC
>JAYUUV010000212.1:0-6155 GCA_043754695.1 Planctomycetota bacterium | reverse complement strand
TTCGTTGTTGTTCCGCGTCTTCGGCACGGGCATCGCCGATCGTTTCGGCAGCTGTGTCAGCGCCGCTGGCGACGTGAACCAGGATGGAACGGCCGACTTCGTTGTCGGGGCGCCGCGCGCGGACCTGCCGAACGCCGTCGACTGCGGCAGCCTGACGTTCTATTCCGGAATCGATGGAGCGCAACTGCTGCGGCATTTCGGTGCCGATGTCGGCCTGCCGATCGGCGCCTCGGTCGCCGGCGCGAGCGATGTCAACGAAGACGGTCGGCCGGATATCGTCGCTGGTTCGCCGGGCAATCTGGCGGCCGCGTTCGACAAGGGCGGCGCGCTCGTGCTCTCGACGCGGCCTCTGACCTTCTGGGCGACCGACTTCGTGGTCAGCGCCGCCTTGCCGGCGAATCCGACGCTGACGATCGATGTCGGCAACGCCTATGCGGGCATGAACTATCGCGTGCTCGGCTCGATCAGCGGGCTCGCGCCCAAGACTCTCGTCGGCGGCGTCCTGGTGCCGCTGGCGTTGGATCGCTACTTCAGGCACACGATCGCCACGCCGGTGAATGCGCTGCTGCAAGGCAGCAGCGGGCAGCTCGATGCGAACGGCCAGGCCCAAGTGACGTTCACACCGTCCGCGGCGCTGCAAAGCCCCGCGTATTACGGATTGACCTTCTACCACGCAGCCCTGGTGCTCGACGCGCAGGGCCAGCCGCTGATGGCCTCCAATCCCCTGCCGGTGACGCTGGTGCCCTGAGCATCAACGCCAGAATTGGGCCGTGAAAACGGACCTCGGGCGCGTCCCGGGGTCCGCTTTCATTGGCGGCGAAGCTGCCCATGAAATTGGGATTTGCGCTTCCAGGCGGGATGGCCGAGGATCGAGCGCATCGGACGATGAGCTTGATCCACGTATTCCTGGCGCTTGCGCTCTTCGCTCCGCAGGCGAAGCAGGCGCCGGAGCGCCCGACACAAGCGTCGCTTCCCAAAGCGACGAGGATCTATTGCACGCCGACGACGATGGCGTGCGAGCGCGAGCTGCCGGTGGAAACGAAGTACTCCATTGCCGCGGCGTTGACTCGCGCAGCGCCTGGCGCGCGCATCGAACTCGCGGCCGGCGACTACAACGGATTCGACATCGGCCTGGACAAGGCCTCTGCTCGAACCGCGCGCACGAGCGGAGGAACACGCGCAGCCCCGATCATCGTCCTCGGCGTGGGCAAGGTTCGCATCGTCGAAGAGAAGAATGCGATCCACGTCAGCCAGCAGGTCAAGAACGGATTCATCACCTTCGAGCGTATCGATCTCGTCTCCGAGGATGGATCCGCGATCCTTTTCGAAGGCGGCGAGGGCTGGATCCACGAAGGCTACAGCTTTCTCAATTGCAACATCTCCGGCAAGCCGGTCGGGAAGGCCGCGCGCAAAGCCCCAAGATCGAAGTTCGGTGTCTGGGGCCGCGGACTCAAGGACTTCGCGTTCTGCGGCGTGGGCGCGTGCGCGAAAATCAGCGACCTGAAGTCGGGTGACGCTTTCTGCCTGCAAAACCTGCGCGGGGACGTGCTCATCGAGAACGTCGACGCACGCTTCATCGGCGGCTCGTTCCTCGAGCTTTCGGCGAACCCGCAAGACGGCCCCCCCAGCGAGGGCACACTCACGATCCGCGACTGCCGCGTCGAGGAGTGCTGCATCAACGCCGGTGAAAACGTTTCAGGCGAATGCGCATTCTCCTTGGCCGGACAACACAACGGAACGATTCTGCTGCAGGGCAATCGCTATCGCGCGGGCTTCGATCAAGAACTGCGCAAGCACACGCGAGCGAGATTCCCCTACGGGACAAGTGCGCTGGTGGCCTGGGACGGCGACGGTGCGGCGTCCATCGCGCGCCTGATCCTCGACGGCAACGAGTTCGAAATGCACACAGCCTGCGGCGATCGCCCACTGGTTGCGATCGGTGCCTGCAAGCGTGTCGAGTTGCGCGGTGCCAATCGCTTCGTCGCAGGGGCGAATCCCGCTGCGCTCGAATTGGAGCCGACGCGCAAGTTGCGACCTGAGGGTTCCCCGGTGCAAGCGTTGTGGATCGATCCGTGGACGCAGTTCCATGGCAGCCTGCGCTGGCGCGGGCTCGAAGTCACGCTCGAGGAATTGCGCGGGCACATCCCGCGGCTCGCGGATCCGCTGGCGCGCAGGTAGCCGCGTGCGTGGCTGCAAAGCCCCATCCTGCTGCCGCGCTGAATTAGACTTTGCGCTGCGACCTTGGATGGCGGAGGATCGCAGCCCTGCAGCCATGTTCCTGATCCATGCCATGATCGCGCTGGCGCTGTTCGCTCCGCAGAAGAAGGACCGCCCCAAGCGCCCCAAGCCTCCGCCTGAGCCCAAGGTGATGCTGGTCGTCTGCACGCCGACGACGATCGCCTGCGCGGGCGGCGCTCCGCAGGAGGCCGTGAATCCCATTGCGGCCGCGCTGACCCGCGCCGCACCCGGGGCGCGCATCGAACTTGGCTCGGGCGACTACCCGGGCATCGGCATCGGCTACGACAAGGACGCACCGTGGAACGCGCGCACCAGCGGCGGAACGCGCGGCGCGCCGATCACCGTGCTCGGCAAAGGCAAGGCGCGCATCTTCGGCGATTCGGACGCGATCACGGTCAGCCAGCAGATCAAAAACGGATTCATCACGTTCCAGAACATCGAGATCCGGCCCGGCAGCCGCTCGGGAGTCCTTTTCTCGCAGGGCGACGGTTGGGTGCATGAGGGTTATCGCTTCCAGGACTGCAACATCATCGGCGAGTGGGATCACCTGACCGACACGGGCCCGCGCTCGTCGAAGTGGGGTGTCTGGGGACGCGGACTGAAGGACTTCGAGTTCCGCGGCGTCGAGGGACGCGTGCGCATCTGCGATTTGCGGCGCGAACACGCCTTCTACTTCCAGAATCTGCGCGGCGATGTCTTGATCGAGAACGTGGACGTGGCGCGTGTCGGACGCACCTTCATCCAGATCACGGCGCGCGAAAAAGAAGCGGCCGCGGGCGAGGGTGCGGTCACGATTCGTAATTGTTCCGCGGAAGACTGCTGCATCGCCGCGGGCGACAACAACAAGGGCGGCAGCGCGTTCACGTTCGCCGGCCGGCACAACGGAACGATACTCATGCAGCACAATCGCCTGCGCGCCGGTTTCGTCGCGGCGTTGCGCAAGTTGACGCGGCCTGAATCGCCGTATGGAACGGGAGCGCTCGTCGCCTGGGACGGCGGCGACGAAGTTCCGACCGCGCGACTGGTCCTGGAAGACAACGACTTCGAGTTTGCCGATGGCTGCGGGGACCGCGCGCTGGTCGCGATCGGCGCCTGTGCCATCGTCGAGATTCGTGGCGCGAATCGCTTCGTCGCCGGCGCCAATCCCGCGGCGCTCGAATTGGAGCCCACGCGCGAGGCGCGGCCCGAGGGCTCGCCGGTCGGCGCGTTGTCGATCGATCCGGCCACGGTGATCAAGGGGCCGATCCGCTGGCGGGGAAATCGTGTTTCGCTCGAGGAATTGCTCACGCATTTCCCGCGGCCGCCCGGACCGGCCAAGGAACAACCCAGCCCCGAGAAACCCAAGAAGATTTGACACTTGGACCAGGAACTGCCCGCGAGGAATTGCCTGTGCACTCCCCCACCCGACAGCTGACCGTCAGCTTGATTGCGATCGTGATCGCCGGCTGCCACTCCCCATCGTCTTCCCCCGCCGGAACGCTCGCAGCCTACGACGACCTCGGCAGCACGCATCGCACGATCGCCACGACCTCGCCGCACGCGCAACGCGCCTTCGATCAAGGCCTGATCCTGATGTGGGGCTTCAATCACGATGAAGCCATCGCCGCGTTCGAGGAAGCCGCGCGCCTCGATCCGACGGCTGCGATGCCGTGGTGGGGAATTGCGCTCGCCAACGGGCCACACATCAACAATGCCGCACTCGATCCAGAGCATGCGCGCGCCGCGTGGGATGCGCTGGGCGAAGCTCGCGCACGCGCGAAAAGCGCCGATCCGCTCGAACGCGAATTGATCGAAGCCGTCGGCGCGCGCTACTCCAAAGACTTCAACGCGCCGCGTCCGACATTGGACCAGGCCTACGCCGATGCGATGCGCGCGGTCTGGCGCGCCCATCCCGGGGACGCCGATGTCGGCACATGGTGCGCGGAGGCGCTGATGGACCTGCACCCCTGGGATCTGTGGACCACGGATCAAAAGCAGAAGCCGTACACGCAGGAGATCCTGGACGTGCTCGAGCGCGTGCTGCAGATCGCGCCCGATCACGCCGGCGCGTGCCACCTCTATATCCACGCGCTCGAAGCCTCGCCCTACCCCGAGCGCGCCTTCCCGGCGGCGCAGCGACTTGCTTCACGTGTCGCAGGCGCGGGTCACCTGGTACACATGCCCGCGCACATCGACGCGCGCCTCGGCCGCTGGCACGCAGCCTGCGAAGCCAATCGCCGCGCGATCGCAGCCGACGCGAAACATGCGGCGCGTTTCCCGCGCGCCGGTTTCTATCGCATCTACATGGCCCACAATCATCACTTCCTGGCCTGGGCCTCGATGATGCTGGGCGACAAGGCCTCGGCGCTGTCCGCGGCGCACGAAATGGTGGCGGGCGTGCCGCAGGAATTCCTCGAGCAAATGGCTCCGTTCGTGGACGGTTACATGCCTGTCGTCGTCCACGTGCAGGTGCGCTTCGGACTTTGGGACGAAATTCTCGCGGATCCGCCTTTCGCGGCGGAGCTCAAGATTTCCAACGCCGTGCGGCACTACGCGCGCGGAACGGCGCTGACCGCGCTCGGGCGCGTCGAGGAAGCGGCGAGTGAATTGCGCGACTTCGACGCGCTGCTTGCGACGATCGAAGACACGCGGCCGATCGGGAACAATCCTGCGCTCAAGGTGCTCGAGATTCCGCGGGCGCTGCTGGCGGGCGAACTGGCCTTCAAGCGCGGAGAAACCGAGGCGGGCCTGACGAGTCTGCGCGAAGCGGTGCGCCTCCAGTCAGAACTCGTCTACGACGAAGCCCCCGACTGGATGATGCCCTCGCGCCACACCCTGGGCGCCGCGCTGCTCGAGGCCAAACAGTTCGAAGAGGCCGAATCCGTCTTCCGCGCGGACCTGGTTCAGTATCCGAACAATGGTTGGTCGCTCTTCGGACTCGCGCGCGCCTTGGAGGGATTGGGCAAGGCGGGGCAGGCGAAACTGGCAAGCGGAGCTTTTGTCGGCGCATGGACGCACGCGGACGTGAAACTCAGTTCGCCGTGTTTCTGCCAGGCCAAGCGCTGAACGCAGTCGCAAAATGACGCGAGCGCGTCCGACTTTTCGGGCCGGATGCGCTCGCTCGCGAGTCCGCGCGTTTGCGCGCGGTCCATTTGCCTAACTTGCGGGCTTCTTCTCCAAGAGCTTCGCAAGTCGCGCGGCGCGTTCACCGGGCTTCGTGCCCGTGTACTTCTCGGCAAGCTTTTTCAGGTCCTTGGTCGTCTTGTCATCGACGCCCTTCTCGTTGACCTTGGCGAGCAGTGTCTCGAGGGATTTGGCCGCTTCGCGCGCGAGCTTGAGGTCTTCCGCCGCGAGCTTCGTGCTGAACTCCGCGAGCTTGGACTCGAGTTCCGCCAGCCCCTTGACCGCCGGCTTGAGCGCGATCACTTCGGCGTCCGCCTTGCTGAACAGCGCGTTGTCGATCATGTACTGCAGGCGCTCGACTCGCGCCTTCGCGCGCGCGCTCCAGGCATCGGCCGCTTCCTTGGCTTTCGCGCCGACGCCGGCCTTGTCATCCGCGGCGGGAGTTTCGACAAGCTCGTTCGCCGCGCTGATCGCCGCGGCGTAGGCGCCCTTGTTGAAATCCGCGTAGGCCTTCACCAGCGCCGGCGGCGTGTTCTTCGGAGCGGACTTCGCAGTCTTGATCTCGGCGTTGATCAGATCCTTGAGCTTGCTTTCTTCTTGGTAGCCGGTGACCAGCACGCGCCCGTCGTTTCCAAGCAGCACGTAGGAAGGCAGGCCGGTGCCGCTCGACTCACAGGGCGCCTCGTTGGTCCAGAGCCCTTGGTTCGCATACGAGTCTCTTCCCGGGGGTGGAGCACCGGATCGGCTGAGGAACGAGGTTCTCACGCTAGCCCTCGAGCGCCAGCCGCGCAATCAGGCAGCTTTCTCAGCAGCCG
>JAYUUV010000211.1:0-4342 GCA_043754695.1 Planctomycetota bacterium | reverse complement strand
GTGCACTCGATCAGCATGCGGCACTCGTCGAAGCCTCTGTTGATCGCATCCACGGCGTCGTTGATCTCGCTCAGCGTGGCACCCGGCGTCGCTTGGCCGGCCAGCGCGCGGTTAGCGAGTTCGAGCAAACCACCGACCGTCAACGGCAGTCCCGCTGTGGCCAGTGCGTTGAAGACGTGGCTCGAGATCGCGACGGTCAAGACATCGTCGGCCGTTCCGAAGATGCCGTCCGGACCTGCGTCCGGCGCGTCATCTTGCGTGCCGTGCAGTCCATCGGGCCCGACGTTCATGAGCTGGGTCGTCATGCTCTCGCAGATCCCCAGCCCCGAGAGGTCGGGATCGAGCCGTGTGTTGAGGGACAGCGTGATCACCTGCCCGAGGAACACGTTCTTGAACCTTGCGTTCTTCAGCGGAAGCGCAACCGGCGCGGTCTGGCAGGTCGCCGCACCGAGCAGTGCGTTGCCGATCGCCGGCAAGGCCGCGGGAGACGAGTTGGCCGGCAGGCGGGCGATGACGCAGGAACCGTTGCCGGCTTGGATCCTGAGCGAACGTCCGGGCTTGCCGACGACGAGGTCCGTCGTCAGCAGGCTGTTGATCAGGTCGAGGCGAGAAAGGCCGTTGAACTGGCCGCCGCTGTTGCCGTACGCGCCCTGGGTCAGGGTGCAGAACTCGTCGCCGCCGCAAGCTTCCACGCTCAGCGAAGCGCAGGCTTCATCGAAGCCGCAGCCGCCGGTGACGAGCACGCAATACATCCCCGCGTCGTTCGCCGAGACGCCTTGCAGGATCAATGTGTCGGTCGTTGCGCTCGGAATGAGCACCGCACCGGCACCGTGGTCGACGGTCCAGACGTAAGTGAAGGGACCGTTGCCGGCCGAGACACTCGTCGTGAACACTGCATCCCCGCCGACGCAAACGTTTTGCGGCAGGAGGTCCGCGATCACGGTCGCAGCGCGCACGGTCAGCGTCGCGCAGGTCTGCACGGTTCCGCACTCGCCGGTGACGGCGACGCAGTAGTTCCCCGCGTCGGCGGGGGCGACATTCGTCAGCAAGAGTGTGTCGGTCGTCGCATTCGGGATGACCACCGCGCCCGCGCCGTGGTCAACGGTCCAGGCGTAGGTGAAGGGACCGTTTCCGCCAGTCACGCCGGTGGCAAAGACCGCACTGTCGCCCGGGCAGACGCTTTGGGGAGCCAGCGTTGCAATCAACAAAGGCGGCGAAATGATGGGCTCAGCGGCGCAGTCGTGATGACCATTCGGCAGGTTGTAGTCGAGTTGCAGCCTGAAGTAGCCCGGCTGGGTCGTGTTCACGCAGACCGACTGTTGGTTCGTCGGCCCGCAGAAGAATGCGCCGGCGGTGTTCGCGGTGAGGTGCCAGACGTAGTTGGTGCCCGCAAATTGGGAGCTGTAGACCAGTGCCTGGCCTGCGCACGCGGTCCTCGGACCGTCGACGTGGCAATCAGGGTCGGTAAAGGTAGCCGGCGGGCTGACGAGCGCGGCCACGCTGGGCTGCGGTGCAAGATTCAAGAGTGCCAGCAAGGTGATGGACGCGGCAGCTGGAATGGGCTGGAAGATGAACATGGTGTGGACCCGTGGCGGGAGGCGATTGAAAGCTAGAATGGAGTTCGAAAAATGGCGCAAAACTGTGCCACAGTCGAATTCTATGCCACGAAATGAAATGACGCGTCCATCGGCATGCAGCGCGTGACGGTGCGCTCCAGCAGGCCTTTCGCACCCGCCAACGCGGAAAAAATTTCATGCTCGCGCCGGCAGCCCGCTCGCCAACCGCTCAGCCGCGCGGAACCGTGCACGACGCGGCCACGATCCCGCCCTGCACTTCGTCGAGCAACGCGGTCGAGAGCTTGTTGTACTCCTCGTCCGCGTTCAGGCTGACGTCGTTCCAACTGCCTTTTCCGCCGAAAACCCAGCTGCGCACGACACCTGCGAGCAGGTTCACGGAGGTCTTCGGCCAGCCGCATTCGTCGAACACCGTGAGCATCGGCTCGGGCTGCGGCGGACCGTTGGTGATGATCTGCGCGCAGGCGCGGAAGTGCGTCGACCATTGGTCGAGTTTCTTCGACTGCGCGAATTGCGCGGCCTTGTTCAATTGATCCTGCAGGCGCTTGGAAGCCTCGGACACTTCGAGTTTCGGCGGCACCCCGTCGGCGCGGCCGGCGATGGCGAACTCAAAGCGCGGCGGAATGGTCACCGCGCGCGACTTGTACAGTTCCTCGAAGCTCTTGCGGTCCTCGTCGGACACTTCCGGCAGCGCGAGCACCGCCGTCAGGCTGTTGACCACCGGCATCGGCAATTGCTCGGGCAAATGGCGCAGCAGCGCTTGCCAAGGATTCTCGTTCGGCGTGCGCGGCAGGTTGGAGTGGCGCTTGGCGAGCTCTTCGCGGATGAAGGCGGCTTTGCTCGAGTTCATCAGGAACTCGAGCAGATCGTCGACCTTCAGATCGACCTGCGGCGGCGTGATCATGCGCGGCGCGAAGATGTCGCAGTGATCTGCGAAGACCGCGAGCAGGAGCATCGGCGAAGCGCCTTGCATCCCGGCCAGGATCGCGGGGGTCGTGCCCTCGGGCATGCCCTGCGGCGCTTGGAGTTGTCCCTTGATCAGGCGCAGTTGCTTCAGCCCATCGAGCGAGAGCAGCCAATCGCCGAGCGTCTTGCCCTCCGGAGCTTCCTTGGTGACGAAGCGCACTTGGGCGTACTTTTCTTTCGTGCCCGAGATGTCGAGCTTCAAAAGCTCTTCGACGGAATCGATGGCGGGCGAGCGCGTGCCGCTGACTTGGGCGTTGCCGAGGGCGATGACGAGCAGACTGATCAAATCGGTCGATTGCATGGGGATGTCTCGGAGAGCGGTCGGGCGGCGAAAAAGGCGCAGCAGTTTACCACGCCGGGGAGCGCAGGACGCCGCCGGAAGGCGGAGCGAAAATCAGTGGCCCCAGAAGCCGACGCCGACGCTGAAATTCGTCGAACTGTAGGCGTCGGAGGGCACGTGCTCGAAGGTCATGCCATTGGTGATCACCTCGCCGTCGAAGGCGATGGCCCAACGCAGGTTGAGCGAGCGCAGATCGATGTCGTTGATGTCGCGGCCGGCAGCCACTGGGAAAAGCACGACGAAGTTGGAGCTGGCGCCCGCGGCGATCAGCGGCGGATCGTTGCTCTCGAGCTGGGCCACGCCGAAGGGTTCGAGAGCGCCCGAGAGCAGCTGCAGCGAGTGTTGCTCGAGCGTGCAGCTCACGCTGCCCAGATTCTCGACGCGCATGCGGAACTCGACTTGGGGCGGCGCGCCCGTCTTTGAATCCTGGCGGCGCACGCCTACGACCGAGACGACCGAGCGAGCCTGGCTTCCGGGCTGAGTGCCGTTCGCGATCGCTTCCGTCGTCGGCGGCGAGAAGCGCGCGCCGTAGTACTTCGACGCGCAGCCTGAGAGCAACGTGGCCGCAAGCAAGAGCGTCAGAGCGAGAGTCTTCATGATTCGGCGCCTACTTTTTCGCGCGCATGCGTTCCAGGCGCGCCTTGTAGCGCTCGTATAGCTCAGATTGCCGGTTCTTCATCGACTGTTGCACGCCGTCGATGAAAACAAGTTCGACCTTGGCGCGGATGTCGAGCAGATCGCCCGCGCTGACAATGACGTCGCCACGTTTGCCGACGGTCAGGCTGCCGAGCTCTTTATCCAAGCCCAGTGTGCGCGCCGCGTACAGCGTCACCGCGCGCACCGCTTCCTCGTGGGGCAGGCCGAAGGCGCAGGCCATCGCGGCGTGGAACGCAACGTTGCGCGGGTTCTGGCGGTCGGCGGTCTCGATGGCGAAGGGCAAGCCCGCGCGCGCGAGCACGGCCGCATTGGCGTAACAAGCATCGTAGGGATCGTAGGCGCTCGACGGTACGGCAAGCACCGGGCCGATCACCAGCGCACGTTGCTCGCGCACCAACGCATCGACCACTTTCCAGCCTTCGTCGACGCCGTAAAGGATGACGTCGAGTTTCTGCTCCTTGGCGAAGCGCAATGCGTTCAGGATCGTCTGCGCGTTGTGCACGTGCAGCGCGATTTTCTTTTCGCCGCGCGCGAAGGGCGCAAGCGCGGCGAGTCGCGGATCGAGCAGCGGGGGCGTGCCGCCTGACTTCGCAGCCTCGTCGATCAGGCGTGCGTATTCGCGCGCCGATTCGAAGACTTTTTCGAGCTGCTTTTCCTCGTCGCTCTTCTTCTTCTCCTTGGCCGTGTTCTGCGCACTGGGATAAGCGACGTGCAGCATGTCGCGGTCGACGGTCAGCATCTCCTCCCAAGTGTCGCCCGACATTTTCACGACGCAGGATTGTCCCATCAGCGGCCCGCCGCCTTG
>JAYUUV010000210.1:0-19611 GCA_043754695.1 Planctomycetota bacterium | reverse complement strand
GAACGAACTGCTGCCGCGTGTGACCGCGGACGTCTGCGATCTCAAGTCGGCGCGTGAGGTCTGGTTGCTCTCGGTGGTCGTCGTGCCAAAGTAGAGCGTGCCCGACTCGTGTGAGCTGAGTCGACAGGTCCCGCGCACGGTCACGACGTCGCCTGGAGCAATTGCCGGCCCGCTGGAGCGCAGCTCCTCGATGACGATCTCGTCGCCCGCAGCGAGTTCACTGGCCCCGAGCTCGAACGCGATTGAAACGGGTGAGCCCACGATTGCGCGCGGTGCGCTTGAGCAGGCGGCGAGGGCCGCGCTGACCGACAGAACGAGGATTGAGCTCGAAATTCGCATGGGAAGCCTCCCTAGAGTGCCTAGTACCGACTCCGACCCTACCCCCGGGCATCCTACTGGTGACGGTCGATCTGAATTCTGACGCGGACATGCCGGTGACCATCCGCTCGGCGAATTATTCGTACACCATTGTGAACTTCCCCGATGAGCAGCGCATCGAAGCCAACATCGTCACGCGCGGCTGGGCCGATCCGCAAGATCTTGCCTCGCTCACTCAGGGCGAACCGCTGGCCAAGGGTAAGTTCCATGAAGTCCAGTTCGAGCTTCAGCCCGACGACCAGATCATTCCGGCCGGCAAGCGGCTCGCGCTGATGATTTTCTCCAGCGATCGCGACTTCAAGCTGTGGCCGCCGAAAGGCACGAAGCTGTCGGTCGATCTGGGCGCGACTAGCCTTGAATTGCCGGTCGGCGGCGGCGCGGCGGCGTTCGAGCGCGCGCTGGCGGCGGTGAAGTGGCGGAAAAAGACAACGGTAGCAGGCGCGACTTGTACACGTGCCCGCAGCGGCCGATCGCGTCCCGGATGTCGAAGTCGAACCTGGTACCGTATCTCGCATGACGGCCTGGACTTGCTCGAGATGCGGAACTGAAATCAGCGACGGTCGCAGCATTTGTCGCGCATGTGGAGCGACACGTTCTACCCGCCTTGAGCCGGATTCTGCCAGCCCGGCTTCACTCGAGGTGGTACTCGAAGCGCCCACGCCCATTCTGGGACCCATCGAGTACGCGGCGCTTGCCGGGTCTCCAATCACGGACGAGCGCGAGCTCCAAACGAATTGCGTTTGGATCTGTTCCAAGTGCACGAGAACCGTTGAGCCGGAACTCGATCTCTGCTGGGCCTGCGGCACCTCGCGGGATGGTGTCGAAGATCCGGATTTCCAGCGGGTCGATGATCGTGCGCTGTCGCAGTCGGATAGCGGAGCGGACTCGCTCGAAGAAGCAGCGCCGTGGTCGGCGGACGGGAGCGGCGAAGAGCAAGACGCCGAAGATCTTTCGGTGGCATCCGACGCAGGGCCGGCACGCACATGTTCGGGCTGTGGGATAAAGCTGGTGGAGATCAAACTCATCGACTCGAGCGGAGGATCGGGCAACCGTCATGAAGAGTTGCGCTACACCGCAGGCGATGCTGAGCAGGGCTGGATTTTCGGATTCCCGATCGAAGGCATCATCCGCGCGCAGCTGTGCCCCAAGTGCGGACGAGTCGCACTGTACGCGTTGCCGACGAGGTAACGGTCGCGCGGGACAGCTGCCGGCCAAGGCGCGAGAGCCGGTGCATCAGGTACTTCGAATTCGCTTCGCCGGCGGCAGCTTGGCGCGAAGTCGTATCGCGGGATCGATCGACATAGCATGGGCGCCATGGGAGTCGTGCTTTACTCGAGCGACTGGCATCTCGGCCACGACAAGAATTTCATCGTCGCTGAAAGGGGCCACGCTTCCCTGGCAGCACACGACGAGGCGATTCTCGAACACTGGCGAACCAGCGTCACGGATACCGACGAGCTCGTATTTGCCGGCGACATGCTGATGGGGCCTGACAAATTGAATCGGGCAGTGACGCTGCTGACGAACATGCCCTACCGCACGTTTCACTGGATTCAGGGCAACCACGATCCGCGCTTCGACAAGCTGGAGAGCATGCTCCCTCCGGGCCGCGACATCCGTCTGTACCCGCTGGGCAGCAATCCGATCCTCAGGGGACGAACCGTGTCCCACTTTCCACCGGGCCTGCTCGGCGTCCGCTTCGATGATCAGCGGGATTTCGGCAGATATGCGCCGAAGTTGAGGCCAGGTCAATTCGTGCACGGTCACACGCACAGCAAGTCGCCAGGGAACACGATCGGAGAATCGGTGCTTTTGCACGTGGGCTGGGATGCGCATGGAGCGTTTCTAGTGCTTCCGGACGCATCGTAATTCTCGCCACTCATGAACGCGCTTCGAACGCTAGGATCGAAACTCACTGGGATTCGTCGGCTGCTCGATAGCTCCCGCGCGACGTGACGCCACAAGAACTGCGCGCAACAGTCTGTGATGACACTTCTGGCTTGTCGCTTTGCCTGTCGTCTCTGCCCCCGCCGTCGCGAGCCGTACGTTGCGACTGTCGCGCTCGACGAACGGCCCGCCCAGCAGCGTCTCGAGCCGCTTGATCCCGCCCCGATCGTCGATTAGGTGACTAGCAGCGCTTCGGCGGCGACGCGGAAGTTCAGGAGCTCGGAGAGCGCGACTAGGTAAGCGAGCTGGCGCATGGTGGGGAGGGTGGCCAGCGCGAGAGACTCGATCCCTGTAACGAAAATAAGTCGTTGGACCGTTCAGGCGTTTCGGCCACACTGGCCCCTTCGGATGAAAGGAAAGGAACCGAGCATGAGTAGCGAGAAGACCGAGGCGAAGTGCCCGTTTGGTCACGCCAGCGGCGCCGGCACGTCGAACCTTGATTGGTGGCCGAACCAGCTGCGTCTGGACCTGCTTCACGATCACTCCTCGAAGTCCGACCCGATGGGCGAGGACTTCGACTACGTGAAGGAATTCAAGAGCCTCGACTATGCGGCGCTGAAAAAGGACCTCGCGGCGGTCATGACCGACTCCCAGCCCTGGTGGCCGGCGGACTACGGCCACTACGGCCCGCTCATGATCCGCATGGCCTGGCACAGCGCCGGCACCTACCGCATGGGCGACGGTCGCGGCGGCGGCGGCCGCGGGCAACAGCGCTTCGCACCCCTCAACAGCTGGCCCGACAACGTCGGCCTCGACAAGGCGCGCCGGCTGCTGTGGCCGGTCAAGCAGAAGTACGGCCGCAAGATCTCCTGGGCCGACCTGATGATCCTGGCCGGCAACGTCGCTCTCGAGACCATGGGCTTCAAGACCTTCGGCTTCGGCGGCGGCCGCGTCGATGTCTGGGAGCCGGATAACGACGTGTCCTGGGGCAAGGAGACGAAGTGGCTCGAGGACAAGCGCTACTCGGGCGACCGTGAGCTCGAGAACCCGCTCGGCGCGGTGCAGATGGGCCTGATCTACGTCAATCCGCAGGGCCCGAACGGCAACCCGGATCCGATCGCGGCAGCCAGGGACATTCGCGAGACGTTCGCGCGCATGGCGATGAACGACGAAGAGACGGTCGCGCTGATCGCCGGCGGCCACAGCTTCGGCAAGACTCACGGCGCGGCCGCTGAATCGCACATGGGAGCCGATCCGGAAGCCGACGAGCTCGAGGCGCAGGGCTTCGGCTGGAGGAGCGGCTTCAACACGGGCATGGGCGTGGACGCGATCACGAGCGGCCTGGAAGTCACGTGGACCACCACGCCGACGAAGTTCAGCAACGATTTTTTCAAGCACCTGTTCGGCTACGAGTGGGAGCTGACGAAGAGCCCGGCCGGCGCGCATCAATGGAAGCCCAAGGGAGACGCGGGGGCCGGCACGGTGCCTGCGGCCCACGACAAGTCGAAAAAGATCGCCCCCGCGATGCTCACCACGGACCTCTCGCTGCGCTTCGATCCCGCGTACGAGAAGATCTCGCGGCGCTTCCTCGAGCACCCTGACCAGTTCGCTGACGCCTTCGCCCGCGCCTGGTTCAAGCTGACGCACCGCGACATGGGCCCGAAGCCCCGTTATCTCGGGCCTGAGGTGCCAAAGGAAGACCTGATCTGGCAGGACCCGGTTCCCGTCGCCAACCACAAGCCGATCGACGCCCAGGACATCTCGTCGCTCAAGAGCAAGATCTTGGCCTCGGGTCTGTCCGTGTCGCAGCTCGTGATCACGGCCTGGGCCTCGGCGGCGACGTTCCGCGGATCCGACAAGCGTGGCGGCGCGAACGGCGCGCGCATTCGTCTCGCGCCGCAGAAGGACTGGGCGGTCAACCAGCCGGCCGAGCTCGCGAAGGTGCTGAAGACCCTTGAAGACATCCAGGCCGAGTTTGCCAAGTCGGCGTCCGGCGGGAAGAGGATCTCGCTCGCCGACCTGATCGTGCTGGGCGGCTGCGCGGCCGTCGAGCAGGCCGCGAAGGCCGCTGGTCAGAACGTCGCTGTTCCCTTTACGCCGGGACGCACCGACGCGACCCAGGAGCAGACCGACCCGGCGTCGTTCGCCGTGCTCGAGCCGGTGGCGGACGGCTTCCGCAACTACCTCAAGGGCAAGCACAGCGTATCGGCCGAGGTGCTGCTGATCGACAAGGCGCAGCTCATGAGGCTGACCGCACCCGAGATGACGGTCCTCGTGGGCGGGATGCGCGCCCTCAACGCCAACGTCGGCAAGTCGCCGAACGGCGTGTTCACCAAGCGGCCGGAAACGCTCACCAACGACTACTTCGTGAACCTGCTCGACATGGGCACCGAGTGGAAGGCGACGTCCGACGCGAAGGAGACGTTTGAAGGGCGCGATCGCAAGACGGGCCTGGTCAAGTGGACCGCAAGCCGCGTCGATCTCGTGTTCGGCTCGAACGCCCAGCTGCGCGCGGTCGCAGAGGTTTATGGGTGCTCGGACGCGCAGGCCAAGTTCGTCAAGGACTTCGTGGCGGCGTGGACAAAGGTGATGAACCTCGATCGCTACGACGTTCGCCTGGGCACCGATGAGAGCTAGTTCCGGTTCCCGACCGGGCGGCGCTGTCGCTGAAGAACTGACCTTCGACGCGTGACGAGAACACTCGCGGGGCGGCCCGTGCCCGGCGACGAGCCGAAGATCGGCGTGATGGCTGGGCCGCGAACATGACGGGGTGCGCGCGGGGAAAAGCCCGGCGAACACGTTTCTGCGCCGGCGCAACCTGATTGCCGAGGGAGTCAAGGTTGGTCGCCGGCCGCGCGAACCCGGCTAGACCTGCGCGCGAAGGAGATCGCGAGCCTTCGCGCAGGCAGCTTTGAGCTGGAACTCGATCGGGCAAGCGTCACTCTCGAGGCCGCGTACAGCAAGCGCCGACGCGAAGACGTGATGCCGTTGCGCGCAGCACTCGCGACTTCGCTGCGCGAGTACCTGTCGCATCGCATCCCGACTTCGCACGCCTTCTCGATTCCGGCGCACTGGCGACAGGCGGAGATGCTCGCGGCGGATCTCGAAGATGCAGGCGTTGCAGTCGTCGATGACAGCGGTCGCTTCGCAGACTTTCACGCGCTGCGCCACACGTTCATCACGAACCTCTCGCGTGCGGGCGTGAATCCCAAGACCGCGCAGAGCTTGGCGCGACACTCTTCGATCGTGCTGACGATGGATCACTACACGCACCTGCGCGTGGACGACGATCGTCGCGCCCTCGAATCGCTGCCGCGCAACGAAGCGCCGCAAGAGATGCGCGCAACCGGCACCGATGCCGGTTCTGTCTTGGCGTTTTGCTTGGCGTTTCAGGGTGGGCCGCAGCAGACTTCGGTAGACTCTGATGGCGGTTCTAGCCCTCAAGAACCGCGATCGGACCCAGCGGGAGTGGCGAAATCGGCAGACGCGCGAGACTTAGGATCTCGTGGGGAAACCCGTGGGGGTTCGAGTCCCCCCTTCCGCACCAATACAGAAAGCATGGAAGCGAGCAGAGGTCGGCTGGGATGGTCGCTCACGGCTTTGGTCGCTGCCCTGCTCGCGTGGAGCGTCTGGCAGCCGCGCGATTTGCTGACTTGGTTCATGGAGGTCGCGCCGATTTTCATCGGCGCGCCGATCCTTTTCGCGACGCGCAAGCGCTTTCCGCTGACGACGCTCGTCGCCTGCCTGATCGCCGTTCACGCCGCGATCCTGATCGTCGGCGGCCACTACACGTATGCGGAAGTGCCCGTCGGCTTCTGGGCGCGCGATTTGCTCGACCTCGAGCGCAATCCCTACGATCGGCTCGGTCACCTCGCGCAGGGCTTCGTGCCGGCGCTGATCGCGCGTGAGATCTTGCTGCGCCAGACGCCGCTCGTGCGCGGAGGTTGGCTGTTCTTCCTGGTGACCTGCGTCTGCTTGGCGATCAGCGCTTGTTACGAATTCATCGAATGGTGGGCCGCGATCGGGACCGGAGAGGCGGCCGACGCGTTCCTCGGCTTGCAAGGCGACGTGTGGGACACGCAGTGGGACATGTTCACGGCGCTGATCGGAGCGATCCTGGCGCAAGTGCTGCTCGCGCGCGTGCACGATGGGCAACTTGCGCGTCTTCGAGCGCAGGGCAGCGCGACTCAGCCGAAGCGGCCGGTGACGTAGTCCTCGGTTTCCTTCAGGTGCGGCTGCAGGAAGATGTCGTCGGTCGGGCCATATTCGACCAGCCGGCCGAGGTACATGAAGGCCGTGCAATCGCTCGTGCGCGATGCCTGCTGCATGTTGTGCGTGACCATCAAGATCGAATAGGAACCCTTGAGCTCCTCGATCAGGTCCTCGATGCGGCCGGTCGCGATCGGGTCGAGCGCCGAGCAAGGCTCGTCGAGCAAGAGCACTTCGGGCTCGGCCGCGATCGCGCGCGCGATGCACAGGCGCTGCTGCTGGCCGCCGGAAAGCCTGAGCGCGGAATCACTGAGTCGATCCTTGGCTTCTTCCCACAGGCCCGCGCTGCGCAGGCTCTGTTCGCAGACTTCGTCGAGCAAGGCGCGCTCGCGCACTCCGTCGATGCGCAGCGAATAGACCACGTTTTCGAAGATGCTCATCGGGAACGGATTGGGCTTTTGGAAGACCATGCCGATGCGCTTGCGCAACTCGATCACGTCGACGCCGGGCGCGTAGATCGAATCGCCGTTGAGCCGCATCTTGCCCTGGATGCGCACGGTGTCGATCAGGTCGTTCATGCGATTGACCGAACGCAGCAAGGTCGACTTGCCGCAGCCCGAAGGTCCGATCAGGGCCGTGACCTTGCCGCGCGGGATCGCCATCGAGACGTCCCACAGCGCGCGGCTCTGAGCGTAATACAGATTGAAAGCGTCGATCTCGAGCACCATGTCGTCGTCCGCGAGCGCGGGATGGATCTCGGCCTCGAAAGACTCGCCCTTGGATACGGACTCGAAGACACGACCGGGGCGCGTGGCCTGGCGAGGTTCGCGGGACGATTGCGGGCTGGGCGTGGACACAGGGGTCGTGGGTGTGCGCGGCACAGCCTGCTCGGGCAGGTTGCGCTCGGGATCGATGCCGCGTTGGCGGATGTCGTGATGAATCATACGTGCACGCCTGAGAAGCGCTTGCGCAGCCGGGCGCGGACCCAGATCGCGAGCAGGTTCAACGTAACGACGATTCCGATCAAGAGCAGCGTCGTGGTGTAGACCATCGGCTTGGCGGCCTCGCTGTTCTGCGACTGGAATCCCAGATCGAAGATATGAAAGCCCAGGTGCATGAAACTGCGCTCTGGATGCACGAAAGGCGCCGTGCCGTCGATCGGCAACTCGGGTGCGAGTTTCACCGCCCCCACCAGCATCAGCGGCGCGACTTCTCCCGCGCCACGCGCCAGGGCCAGGATCGCGCCGGTCATGATGCCGGGCATGGCGCGCGGCAGGACGATGCGCCGGATGGTCTGCCACTTGGTGGCGCCGCAGGCGTAAGAACCTTCGCGCATCGAACTTGGCACAGCGGACAGCGCCTCTTCAGTGGGCACGATCACGACCGGCAAGGTCAAGAGCGCCAAGGTCAGCGACGCCCACAACAGTCCGCCCTTGCCAAACGTCGGGTTGGGCAGATTGGCGGCAAAGAAACTCTGGTCGATGTGCGCGCCGATGATGTAGCAGAAGAAGCCCAGACCAAAGACGCCGAAGACGATGCTCGGCACGCCGGCCAGATTGTTGATCGCGATGCGCACGATGCTGACCAACAAGCCGGGCTTGGCGTACTCGCGCAGGTAGAGCGCCGCGAGCACGCCGAACGGGACCACGAGGATGGTCATGATCAGCGTCATCGCGATCGTGCCGAAGATCGCGGGAAAAACGCCGCCTTCGCTGTTCGCTTCGCGCGGCTCGCCGAACAGGAATTCGGCCCAGCGCGAGAAGTACACGCCGAGCTTGCCGAAAAAACCGAGTCGGTTGGCCGGATAGGCGCGCACGATCTCGTCGAGGCCAAGCTCCTTCTCGGTGCCGTCGGCGGTGACCAGCACGAGCTTCGTACGCGCGTTCTCGCGATCGAGCGCCTCGATTTTCGCGCGCACCAGCGCAAATTCTTCGTCGGCCTTGCTTGCGACTTCGTCGTGCTTTTGCAGCGCGGCGAGATAACGCGGCGACTCGAGGCCGTCCTCGAGTTCGACGCTGCGCATGTTCAGTCGTTCGCGCTCGGTGCGCGCGTTGAGGCGGCCGATGTCTTCGCTCTTGAGCCGTTCGCGCGCTTCGAAGCGCTCGCGCACGTCATCGTGGTGACGTTCGAAAAGCGCCCAGGCCGCCTGCGGTGTCTCGGCCGCCGATTTCCCGTCGAGCAAGAATCGCAGCGGTGTGCCGTAGAAGCGGCCCCAACTCTGGCGCTCGACCACCAGCATCCACTCCGGCCGCGTTTCGCTCGCGGTTTCGACGTCGGAGACCCAGGTGAAGTGCTCGCCACTCAAATCGAAGTTGCCCGAGCGGATCATCTGGCGCTCGGCCGCGCCGCCGCGCGCCGCGACGTTGGCACGGGCCACGGCGCGCGCGCCCTCGGGCAGCGCGTCGAAGGCGCGCTCGTCGGGGCGATAACTCTCGTGCACGGCGATCTCGCCGGCGACCACGCGGCCGTCGAGCAGTTTCTTCTGGACCAGTTCCGCCGGCCAGAAGGTGCCGATGCCCTGCACGATCACCAGGCCCAGAAGACCCACGATCATGCACAAGGCGAGCGCCAGCGCTCCGCCGGTCAGCCAGACCATCGGCTCGCCATTGGCGAACAGCGAGGACTTGCGTTGCTGCGTGCGGCGTTCGCGCCGCGGACGCGGCGCGTCGCGCTTGGCCGGCGTCGCGAATTGTTCCAAGGTCGGGCTCATAGCAGGAAAGCCCGTTTGCGGAAGCGCTGGCGCACGACCTCGGCCGCTGTATTGACCACGAAAGTGATCGCGAACAGGACCAGCGCGGCGAGGAACAACATGCGGTAATGCGTGCTGTCCTGCACGGCTTCCGGCAACTCGGTGGCGATGTTCGCCGAGAGCGTGCGGAAGCCGTTGAACACGTTCATGTCCATCACCGGCGTGTTGCCCGCGGCCATCAGCACGATCATCGTTTCCCCCACCGCGCGACCGAGGCCGATCATGACCGCGGAAAAAAGTCCGCTCATCGCGGTGGGAATGATCACGCGCACGGCGGTCTGCCAAGGTGTCGCGCCACAACCCAGGGATGCCAGGCGCAAATGCGACGGCACGCTGGTCAGCGCGTCCTCGGCGAGCGTGTAAATGATCGGAATGATCGCAAACCCCATCACGAAGCCGACCACCAGCGCATTGCGCTGCACATAGGTGCCGACCAGCGATCCGCGCGCGTCGAAACCCATCAGCGACAACAGCCAAGCCGCCGCGAAGGCGACCAAGACGCTGGCGAGCGCGGTCGCGGCAAAGCGCGCGAGGTCAACTCGCGCGCAGGCTGCTCGATCCCATTTCAGACTGATCGTGCGCAGCGTTGGATTGACGTGCCGTCCCATCAGGAAGGTGACCAGCCCGACGGAAAGCGGCAGCCCCAGGAACACCAGTCCGCCGACCGCGCCGCCCGGACCGCCGCCCAGCCAGCGCGTAAAATCGCCGCCGAACAAGAGCTCTTCGAGCAACGGCGCCACAAGCACGGCGAGCAGTACGCCCACGGGCATCGCCAGCGCGATGAAACCGAAGCGCTGCCAATCCTGCCAGCGCAGTGCGATGCGCGCGGGGATCAATTGCCACAGATAGGCGCCGAACAAGAGCGACAGCGGGATCGAAATGAAACCCGCGATCACCGCAGGAACGAAGGCTTGTACGAACGGCGCGAGGATGATCGCGGCGATGAAACCGAGCACGACGCTGGGCAGGCTGGCCATCATCTCGATGCCCGACTTGATCGGCGTGCGCAGCTTCGGATTCAAGAACTCGCTGGAGTAGATCGCGGCGAGCAAGGCCAGCGGCACGCCGAACAGGAGCGAAAAAAACGTGGCCTTGAGCGTGCCGAAGATCAGCGGCATGAGCCCCAGCTTGGGCTCGAAGTCGTCGGTGCCGCTCGAGGATTGCCAGACGTGCTCGGGCCGCGGATAGCCTTCGTACCAGACCGGCGCGAAGATGCCGGCCACACCCGCCTCGGGATGGCGTGGGTCCAGTTCGCAACTCCACAGGACATGCGCAGTGAGCGCCGAGAGTCCGTTCTCCTTTGGAGCAAAGGCCAGGGCCACGACGCTGTCGCCGCCCTCCAGCGTGGTGTGCGCGATGCGCCGAGCACTGGTGGCATAGAAGACATCGATCTCGCCGTTGGCGTGACCGACGGCGAGCATGCGCGAACGCTGCGAGGGCTGCAGCGCGGTGACCGGGCTCTTGCTGCCTTCGAGGACGTGTACGCGGGCCAGCACCTGGCCGTCGCTGGTGCTGGCGTCCTCGGGCTTGATCGGGAACCACACGCAGGTGCGCCCGCTGCTGTCCCCGACGACCAGCGAAGTCTCGCCGAGCAAAGTAGTGATCGTGCTGACTTCGACGTCAGGCTCGGGCGCCAAATCGACGATCTCGGCCAGCTTGAGGTTCTCGAGATCGCGCGTGTCGTAGCGTTCGGCGAGCCCGTCGCTCCAGACCAGATACAGGCTGGAACCGCCGCTCGCGAGCAGCATGTGGCGCGGATCGCCGCGCTTTTCGAGCTGCTTGTAGGGCACGGTGCCCTCGCTCGAACTGAGCGCGACCTCGCCGGTCATCAGGTTGGTGCGCTCGGTGACGATGTACAGTGCCAGTGTGCCGTCCGCGTGCAGTGCGGCGATGCGACGTTGCGTCTGCGTCGAGGTGTGATCGATCAGCACGACGCGCGACGCGTGCGAGGATGCGATCTCCTGCTGCATCTCGACCTGCATGCGCTGCGCGCGGAACTGCCCCTCGGGCGTGCGCCCGATCAGTCCGTTTTCGAACCCGGCCAGCGCGCCAGGACTGAGCGCGCGCAACGCTTCCGGCACGTCGGCGGCTTCGAGGATGCGCGTCTGGAAACCGATGCGTCCGTAGCGCAGCGAGCCGTCCTCGAAACCGAACAGCGCCGCACCACGCGCGAAGGCCGCGGCCGTCGGCGTCTGTGCGCCGAAGGGTTCGACGCGCTCCAGGAGCTCGGCCGTATCGAGCCGCCGCGATTCGAGCGCGCCATTTGCGTCCAGGATCCAGCCCAGCGCGCGGTACTCGTCGATCTCGAGCCTGCGCGGCTGCGCCGCTGCGTCGAGCGGCGACCGAAGGCCGCTGTGCGTCGCACCAACCTTGGCCGGGAAGAAAAGCGGCGCGACGACCCACACCAGAAAAAGACAGATCGTGCCGACCGCGACGATCGTGCCAAAGCCTGCGACCGAGATCAGCGTGCGGGCGAGACGTTCGGCGAGCTTGACTCCCGGGCGTGCTTGTCGAACGCGGCGCGCACGCACAGGTGCTTTCGCCGTTGCTTGCGGGTTGGGATCCTGTTCGAGACCCATGTCGCCTTTGATTCGCCGCCGCGCGAGGCCGCGGGGCGCCGGAGCAAGAACTGCACCGGCGCCCGCGTTCACTCCTCCCGGAAGAACAGCGTTTCGTCGCTCGCTATTTCTTGGCGCCAGCCTCGACGACGGCCGGCTCGAACTTCAGTCCGAACTTCTCCAGGTTGCGCTTGGCGATCGTCGCGGTCACCGGATAGTAGCCGTCCTTGATCACTTGCTCCTGCCCGTTCTTGCTGTACAGGTAGCTGATGAACTCGCGCCGCAGGGGATCGAGTTTCGTGTTGGGCTTGACGTTGAGGTAGATGTACAGGAAGCGCGCCAGCGGATACTCGCCGGTGTACGCATTTTCGGGCGTGGCGGCGATCGGCTTGGACTTCGCGTCGGCGGCAAGCGGCACGGCGAGCACGTCGGCCGTCTTGTAGCCGATGCCGCTGTAGCCGATCGCGTAGCGGTCGCTGGCGACGCCTTGCACGACCGACGAGCTGCCGGGCTGCTCCTTGACGGTGCTCTTGAAGTCGCCCTTGAACAGCGCGTGCTCCTTGAAATAACCGTAGGTGCCCGAGGCCGAGTTGCGGCCGTAGAGACTGATCGGCTTGTCGGCCCACTCGCCGCCCAGACCGAGATCGCCCCAGGTCTTGATGTCCTTCTCCATGCCGCCCTTGCGCGTGCCGGAGAAGATGGCGTCGATCTGCTGCAGGGTCAGCGACGCGATCGGGTTGTCCTTGTGGACATAGACCGCGAGCATGTCGATCGAAGTCTCGACGGCAACGGGCTTGTAGCCGAAAGCCTTCTCGAAGTCGTCGATCTCCTTGTCCTTCATCGAACGGCTCATCGGACCGAAGGTCGCCGTGCCGGCGATCAAGGCCGGCGGCGCGGTCGAAGAACCCTTGCCTTCGACTTCGATCGTGACGTTGGGGTAGGCGGCCTTGAAGCCTTCGCCCCACAGCGTCATCAAGTTGTTCATCGTGTCCGAGCCGACGCTCTTGATCGCGCCGGAGACACCTTGGGTCGCTTTGTAGGCGGGGAAGGCCGGGTCAAGCTTGACGCTGGCGCCTTGCGAGCTTGCGGCTTGGGCGCCTGCGGCCTGGCTGAGCGCGTTGCTCGCACAGAGTGCCGCGAAGCTGAGGCAGAGAATCGCTGTCTTCGTCTTCATATAAGGTAGTGGGACCCGATCGGGTCGGCGCCCGAGCCGTTGGCCGGGCTGGGTTCGAGCTTTTGGAACGCGCAAAGCAGACCCCCGGCAGATCAAGATTCGTTAAGGACTGTTCGAAGGTCGGACCAAGGCATGGAGGGGCGGCCGCGGCCACAGGCAGGAGCGTCCTGACCCCACCGGCCATGACGGCGGTGTCATCCTTCGAAACGCGACCTCGGGGCCGAGCTGAGGTAGAAACGATGCGTTGCTCACACTCCGCCGCACCTTTGGAATTCGCATGCGCTCCATCCTGACTGCGCTCGTCCTCGTCCTGCTCGCCGCCGTCTCCCAGGCGCAGATCTTCGCGGTGTCGTTCAAGGACGACAAAGTCGCGCGCAAGTACAAGGAGCACCTGGTCACGATCGGCGGCGAATCGGTCGTCGTCGGCGAAGGAAAGTTCTCGATCTACGTCGAGGGCACGTCGATCAAGTATTCGGGCGCGGGGAAGAACGAGCTGTGGGTCGCGGATTCAGCCGATCCGAGTTTCGTGCCCTACAAGTACGACAAGGCCGGAGAGCGCGTGCCCACGAATCCCAAGGGCGTGTGCGACATCTCGGGCGAGCACATCAAGAGCATCCGCGTCCTGATCGCTGACCAGAGTCTCGCGGGCATGGCTGAGGAGTATCGCGGGCGCCTGGCCAAGATCCAGGAGATCATGGGCGAGCGCGACGCCGCCAGCAAGGCCAGTCGCGAGTGGTTCATGGCGCACCAGCGCGTGATCTCGAACTACCAGCGCCTGCAGAGCTGGCTCTCGAGCACGTGCTACCCAACTGCGGCCAAGAGGATCGAGAAGGAGATCGAGAAACAGAGGAAGAACGTCACCGCGGACGCGCTGCTCGAACGGCTGACGAAGGCCAAGGCCGCGATCCACATGGCGGACACGCCGACCGACCTCGTCGGCCTGGCCACCGAGATCAGCGCCGGAAAAGTGAGCTTCAAGGTCCAGGAGAGCATGCACGTGCGCATCGTCTATCGCAGCGAGGTCGGAGACGAACGCGTCAAGGCGCTGCTCGAATTCGCCGAAGAGGGCATCGACGGTTTCCGCGGCGATTGCGTCGATCCGTACCTCGACGTCGACTTCGAGGACAAGATCCCCGATCGGATCTTCGCCGAGTTCTGGTTCGGCCCCGAGGACGAGAACGAGTACGACCGCTACGCGACCGAGTATTACCGGCACAAGTGGGGCGATCACAAGGCCGAGTCCTTGAAGATGGGCGGTGCGGCGATGGTGCGCGCGCTGCCGCCCGAGAGCGTGCACTATTGGAAGTTCAGCGAGCAGGCCGACCTCGAGGGCATGCTCGCCCACGGCCTGGGGCACGACCTGGGCATGCTGCACTACAACATGTCGCTGACCAAGCCGCTCAAGCAGGACTGGCTGCTCGAAGGCGTCGGGTACTACCTCAGTCTCGAATTCCTCGGTCGCAACACGGTCACCTGCAAGACCTTCAAGGAAACCCAGTACGCCCACGAGCAGAAGAAAGAGGGCGAGAAGAAGGAGCAGTTGGGCCTGCGCGACATCTACAACGCGCTGGCGCTCGAAAGCGGGCCGGCGATCGAGAAGCTCGCGCTCAAGGACCTCTTCTCCTTGGAAGAAGCGGACGTGGCCAAGTCCTGGAGCATGTTCGACTTCCTGGCCAAGAAGGAAGGCAAGAACGGCCAGAAGTTCCTGCGCGCCGCGTGCCAGTTCTCCAACGACCGGGGCACGTTCATCGCCAAGTGGCGCGAGAAGGCCAATCAGATCTACGACGTCTCCGCGGGCGACGTGTTCAAGAAGCTCGACGAGCGCTGGAAGGCCTTCGCCGAGACCGGTCAGGAAACCGGCGACACCGCGCGGCGCAAGGGCTGAGCCGCTGCTACTTAGGCGATTCGTTCGCCGTCGCGGGCTTGCGCCCAAGCCATTTGTCGAGCGCGTCCTTCAATGCCACCGGCGAAACCGGTTTGGTGATGAAGTCGTCCATGCCCGCGTCGAGGCAGCGCTCGCGATCGCCCGTCATCGCATTCGCCGTCATGGCGACGATTGGAATGCGGTTGCCGAGTTGACGGATGCGTGCGGTCGCTTCGTAGCCGTCGCACTCCGGCATCTGACAATCCATCAAGACCAGGTCGTAGGCACGCGCTTCCAGGGCGCGCAAGGCCTCGAGTCCGTTGCCGGTCACGTCGCAGGAATAGCCGAGCTTGCGCAACTGGCCGATCGCGACCTTCTGGTTCACGAGGTTGTCTTCGACGAGCAAGATCCGCGCCGTGCGCAGTTCGCTGCCGTGCTCGAGCAGCGTGTTGGTGATGATCCCGGTCTTCTCCAGCGCGCGGCGCAGGCTGTCCGTGCCGAGGATCGTCGCCACGCAATTCTCCAGACTGTTGCGGCGCACCGGCTTGACCAGCATGGCGACGAATCCGAGCGCCTCCATGCGTTGCACGTCGCCGGCCTGGCCGACCGAGGACAACATCACCAGTGGAATGGAAGCGATCTGGGGCAGTGCCTTGATCAGCGCGGCAAGCGATTCGCCGTCGACCTCGGGCATGTCGTGATCGAGGAACGCCAGGCCGTAGGGCATGCCGCTTTCGTGGGCGGCGCACAGCATCAGTATGGCTTCCCTGGCACTCTCGGCTTCGTCGCAAATCGAGCCCCAGCCGCGCACATATTCGCGCACGACGCGCCGGTTGGTCGAGTTGTCGTCGACGACGAGCATGCGTGTCTTCGGCATCATTTTCGGCGCGCGCGCCGCGGACGGCTCCTGCGACAGCGCAACGGCGAAGGGCACCTCGAACCAGAAGGTCGAGCCCACGCCCTCTACGCTCGTGACGCCGATTTCGCCGCCCATCAAATTGACGAGTTGTTTGGAGATCGCGAGCCCAAGGCCGGTCCCGCCGTACCTGCGCGTGGTCGAGGAATCGACCTGACTGAAGACCTTGAACAGCCGGCCCATGCGTTCCGCGGGGATGCCCGAGCCCGTGTCACGAACCGCGAAACGCAGCACGATTTTGTCGGGCGCTGACTCGAGCAGCGTGACTTCGGTCGTGACCTCGCCTTCCTTCGTGAACTTGATCGCGTTGCTGGCGAGGTTGAGCAGCACCTGACGCAGGCGGCTGGGGTCGCCGCGCACACGCGCCGGGATGCGCGGACTGATCAGACAGGCGATTTCCAGATGCTTCTCGTCGGCGCGGTGAGCCACGGTCTGCATGCTCTCCTCGATCAGCGAATGCACGTCGAAGTCGATCGATTCGAGTTCTAGACGCCCGGCTTCGACCTTGGAGAAGTCGAGAATGTCGTTGAGCAACACCAGCAGCGATTCGGCGGAATGCAGCACCGTGTTCGCGGTCTCTTGCTGGCGCAGATCGAGTTCCGTGTCGAGCAAGAGCGTGGTCATGCCGATCACGCCGTTCATCGGCGTGCGGATCTCATGGCTCATGTTGGCCAAGAACTGCGACTTCGCGACCGTGGCCGCCTTCGCTTCGTCCATCGAAGCGCGCAACTGGATGTTCAGCTGCTCGAGGTCCGCCGTCCGGACGCGAACTTCCTGTTCGAGGCTGTCGCGGTGACTCGCGAGCAACAGGTCGCGCGAGCGGATTTCATCGAGCATGCGATTGAACGCCTCGACCAGCTCACCGACCTCGTCGTTGGATTCGACTTTCGCGCGCAACGAATAGTTGTTCTCGTCGCGGACGCGCGTGGCGGTCTTCGAGAGGCCGACGATCGGGCCCGAGATCAAGGCCTGGAAGCGCCGTGCGAGCAACCAGGCGAGCGCGACACAGGCTGCCCAACCCGCGAGCAGCAGGACGAGCATGCGCTCCAGCCGCTCGTAGACGGGCGTGAGATCGCTCTGCAGGAACAACGATCCCAAGTTGCGCCCTTCGAGCACGATCGGGTGCACGACGCGCACGGTCCCGCGATCGAATTCCTCGGTTTTCTCGATCGTAATGTCCGGCTGGAACACTTCCGTTGCCGCGTCGCGCTTCCATTCCGCGAACGGACGGCCGCGCTCGTCGTAGAGCATTGCCGCCTGGAGGCTCGTCTGTCCGTCCAGCTTCGCGAGTTCCACAAGTGCAAAGGTCCTGTCGCCGAATTCGATCGCCGAGCGCATGTTCGTGCCGAGCACATCAGCGACCAGGTGCAAGTCCGCGGCCAGTGTGTTCTTTGCCTGAGCCCAGTCGTAGAACGCGAAGAGCGAAGCCCCAAGCAGCATCGCGGCGCTGCTGGTGGTGACGATGATGCGCGTCAACTTCGCTCCGATCGAATTCCGACGCGGCGAGCGGCTCACTTTCCAGTCTCCGTCTGCTTGTCGAGCGGTGTTCCGAGCTTCAGAAGCTCCGAGCTGATCTCCAGGCTCGCTTGTTTCGCGACCTGATTGTTGATCACGAATTTCAGTTTGGACTGCTCGAGGTACAGACCGATGTGCGCGCCCTTCCGAGCGGCGGCTATCGACTCGGCGACGATCAGGACCGGCTGGTCCTTGTAGAACTCGACGATCTTGTCGAGTTGCTTCTCCTGCGCTTGCGGGACGAACAGCAGCTGGCACTGCGGACCGATCGCTTCGACGGAAGTGAAGTGCACTAACTTGATCGGGTGCTCGCCGACCTTGCGGTCCCTGAACACTTCCTCGAGCAATTTCCCGAACGGGTCCTTGCCGAGGATGGCCACGACGAAAGGCGCGGTCTTGTCCGGCAGAGCCGTCTCCGGCCACTTCACGTAGCGCGTGAAGCGTTCCACGAACTGCGCCTTGAGCGTGTACTCCGTCGCTCCCTCGGAAAGCGTGAGAAGCGTCGCAGCGCGCACGCTCGCGACCGGAGCGCTCGCCCACAGGACTGTGATCGTCAGGGCGGCGAACAGCAGCCTCCCAGGCAACGCTGCGCGTCGCTCGGGTCGCCGCGTCTTGTGCAGCCAACGAAACAGCCTCGCGCTGGGGGCGCGATGGCTCGTTGCGTCTTGGTACGGAGGGAAAATCACGAAGCGGCTCTGCCTTCAGAGCAGGGAGATGAGTCCGGTGCATCGGCAGTTCCGGGTTCGCAACATGAAATGGTTGCAGCAGCCGTGGCCCGGCACCTGGCACGGGAATCGCGCCCTGCCCATAGGTGAGCGGGCTGTTACAGGTCGGAGCTTTGGGAGTCGATAGAGCAGATCCCGTGCCGCACCGCCGTTCGACATTTTTGGTCATCGACTTGGCCGTCCTGCTCGCGTCGTTGAGCGCGTTGCAGGGCCGTTCCGCGGCCCAGGAACCAGCGCCCCAGCCATCAGACCAAGGCGGCGGTGGCCTGCTCGACCTCAGTCTCGAAGAGTTGATGGACGTCGAGGTGAGCGTGGCTTCGCGTCACGGCGAACCTCTGCGCGATGTTCCGGCCGCGGTCTACGTGCTCACGGGCGACGAGATTCGGCGTGCCGGTCACACCAGCATCCAAGAAGCACTGCGCATGGTGCCGGGTTTCCACGTCGCCCAATGGAAGACCTCCGGCTGGGATGTGACGGCGCGCGGATTCACGGGCTCGCTCTCGCCGATCGGCGAGTCGTTCGCGAACCAACTGCTCCTGATCATCGACGGTGTGTCGGTGTACAGCCCGGCGGTGGCCGGCATCTGGTGGCCGCTTTACGACGTGCCGATCGATGACATCGATCGCATCGAGATCATTCGCGGCCCCGCAGGAACGCTGTGGGGCACGAACGCGATGAACGGCGTGGTCAACGTGATCACCAAGCATCCCAAAGAAACAACCGGCAGCCTGGTCACGACGACCATCGGCACCGCCGAGCAACGCGCCGCTGTTCGCGAGGGCGGCACGCTCGGAACGAATGGCAGGTACCGCGCCTTTGTCTCGTACGCGGATCACGCTGCGCTGCCGAACAGCGACGGTCACAAGTTTGCGGAAGACTGGAGTGTGGCCAGCGCGGGCCTGCGCGCGGATTGGGATCTGGGCGTCGATGGACGTACGACCTTTCTCACGACGATGTACGGATCCGAGTTCGGCGACAGTCTGCAGGACTCCGTGATCCTCGGCTTGCCGACCTTCGACGACACCCCAAGAAACGGCGGCTATGTGCTCGGCAGCTGGGAGTTCGGCGATCCCGAGGACGTGCAGCGCTTCCAGGGCTGGTACTCGGCGGACTACCAGAAACAGGTCAATCTGGAGATGGATGTCCAGAACGCGGACCTGGAGTACACGCGTCACACGCAGATCAGCGAGTTGCACACGCTGACCTGGGGTGTCGGCTACCGCAGCGCGCAGACGAATCTGCAGAGCGACAAGGGCTTCAACGATTTTTCCCCGGAGTTCCGCCGCTCCAACAGCGCGCGCCTTTTCGCCCAGGATGAAGTCACGATTGCTCCGCTCGATTCCAAACTGATCCTCGGCACGCAGATCGAGCAGGCCGACGTGGGCGGAGCCTCGGTTCAACCTACTTTGCGCTGGATGTGGAATGCACGACCTGCCGCAAGACGCGCAGGACCGCGCGATCGCTCCCACTCAGCCGGGAATAAGAAAGATCGTGCTGGCCACGTCGATTGCCGAGACGAGTGTGACGATCGACGGGATAAAGAAAGTGGATTGACTCCATTTTTGACAGCACACTTCAAAAGCTGTGAGTAGCAACCGCCTTGTCCTGTACGGTGGGCGTTGGCGTTATCCACCAG
>JAYUUV010000209.1:0-8511 GCA_043754695.1 Planctomycetota bacterium | reverse complement strand
AAGCGGCGGAGTCGAGGCTGGCTCCGTACCGCCGTATTCGCACGCGGCTGCGGATAGGATCTGCGCGATGACACGTTGTTCAAGGCGCGTTGGGGTGCTCGGGATCTTGCTGGCGTTTGGAGCGTGCACGGCGCCCTCGCGGCCCGAGGACCTCGTGGCGACCCCACCCACCCACGGCGTCCTGGTCGGCGAGGTGCGCACAAAACGCGCGCGCATCTGGGCGCGCAGCGACCGAGCGGGGTGGATGCATGTCGCGGTTACGCTCGCGGCGCAGGAACGCAGCGTCGCCGCCGCGCACAAGCAGGTCAACGCGGACACAGACTTCGCGACAAACGTCGAGGTCGCGGGCCTGCAAGCCAACACCAAGTACTGCGCCCGCGTCTGGTTCACGCCCAAGCGCAATGCCACGGCCCCGCCGGATACCGCGGTTGAGCGCGCCTGGTTTTCCACCGCGCCCGATCCCGACGATACCGCCGCCGTGTCCTTTGCCTGGAGCGGCGACCTCGCCGGACAGAACGTCGGCCGCGACGCGCAACAGGGTTTCGCAATCCTGCCGCGCATCCTCGAGCGCAAACCGGATTTCTTCATCGGCCTCGGGGACATGATCTACGGCGACCTTGCTGTCGCATCCGTCGGACTCTACGGCAACGCACAAGTGCCCGGCGACTTCGCTCCTTCGGCTTCGCTCGAGGCCTATCGCGCGCACTGGCGCTACAACCGCGCCGACCGCGGATTGCAGCAGTTGCTCGCGCGCACACCTTATTACGCAGTCTGGGACGACCACGAAGTCGCTAACGATTTTTCGCCGAGCGAAGACACGCGCAGCGAACCGCCCTTCGACGCGAAGCAACACTTGCTGCCGCTGGGCTACCGCGCGTTCTGCGACTACAACACGATCGGCGATGATCACGGCGAGCGCTTGTACCGCTCCATTCGCTGGGGAAAACACCTCGAACTGTTCTTCCTCGACAACCGCAGCTTCCGCGACCCCAACCGCGCGCGCGACGATAGCCCGACGCCAAAGACTCAACTCGGCGTGGAACAACTCGACTGGCTCGAAGGCGCGCTCGCCGCGAGCGACGCCACCTGGCGTATCGTGATTTCCAGCGTGCCGATCGCGATCCCCACCGGCAGTCCGACGGCGCGCGACGGCTGGGCCAACGCCGATTCGGCCACGGGCTTCGAGCGCGAGCTCGCGCTACTCTTCGCCACGCTGCGCGTGCGCGACATCGGCAACACGATCTGGCTCACCACCGATGTGCATTTCGCCACGGGCTTCGAATACACGCCATTTCCGGAAGCGCCGGATTTCCACGTGCGCGAGTTCGTCGCCGGTCCGCTCAGCGCAGGTATTTTCCCGACGCAAGCACTTGATCCGACCTTTCGCCCGCGCCGGATCTTTTTTCACGGCCCGCCAGTGAAGCCGGCGAGCTACGACGAAGCCCTGAACTGGTTCAACTTCGGCATGCTGACCGTCGATGGAGCCGGCCGCCTGACGATCGAGATCGTCGACGGCCGTGGCGCCACGGTCGCGAGTCAGGTGTTCGAGCGCTGAACGCCATTTTGCCTGCATTGCAGCGCATCTGTGCGCCCACGCCTTGACGAAAGCTCGCGTGCGCGGCGATGCTGATGGGCTGCTTCGAGAGCCGTTGCCCCAGCTGATGTCCGATATCAAAGTCGATAGCCAAGCCGGCCGCGATCCGGTCGAGGAGATGGTGTTCCTCTATCTCGAAGAGCGAGAGGAAGGCCTCGTCGCAGGCTACGACGACTTCGCCCGGCGCCATCCCGACAGCAGCGCCGCCGTGCGCGAACGCATCGACGCGCTCGAACGCGCGGGCCTGATGAGCGACGACGCGCAACCGGAATTTCCAGAACGCCTCGGCAATTTCCGGCTGATCGAGCGCCTCGGCGGCGGCGGCATGGGCATCGTTTTCCTGGCCGAGGAAGAGAGCCTCGGCCGGCGCGTCGCGCTGAAACTCATCCGGCCCGAGCAGATCTACATGCCGCAGGCCAAGGAACGTTTCCGGCGCGAAGTCGAAGCGGTCGCCAAGCTCGCGCACCCGGGCATCGTGCAGGTGTACTCGTTCTCCGAAGACGGCGGCGTGCCGTTCTTCGCGATGGAGCTCGTCGAAGGGGCCTCGCTGGGTCAAGTGCTGGCACAATTCGCCGGCCGTTCGGCGACCTCGCTCAGCGGCGCCGATCTGGCGCGCGTGGTCAGCACGACTTCGGGAATCGAATGTTCGAAGACGGCGCGGTTCGAAGGCAGCTGGGTACGCTCGTGCCTCGAAATAGCGCGCCAGGTGGCCGTCGCCCTGCAGCACGCCCACGAACGCGGAGTCGTGCACCGCGACATCAAACCTTCGAACGTGATGATCACGCCAGACGGCCGCGCCCGCCTGCTCGACTTCGGCCTGGCGAGCAGCGCCGGCGCCTCGCGCTTGACACGCACGGGTGCGCAGTTGGGCTCGCTGCCCTACATGCCGCCCGAATTGGTCAGCGGCCGCGTCGAAGCCGCCGGTGCAAGCGCCGATGTGTATTCGCTCGGCGCGACCTTGCATGAAGCGCTGGCGCTGAGCCTGCCTTTCCAAGGCGATTCCAGCGCGCTGCTCGCCCAACGCATCGCGAGCGGCGCGCACGAATCCGTGCGCCGCCGCAATCCGGATGTGTCGACCGATGCCGAAACGGTCTGCAACGTCGCCATGGAGCTGGATCCCGCGCGACGTTATGCGAGCGCGGGAGCGCTGGCCGCCGACCTTGCTTGCGTCCTCGAACGTCGTCCGATCGCGGCGCGCGGCATCAACGCCTGGGTGCGAACGCAGCGCTGGGTTCAGCGCAGTCCCGCGGGCGCGGCCGCGGCCGTTCTAGGCCTGCTCGTGATCGCCGGCGGACCGCTGGGCTACGGCTTTTTGCAGGGGCGTAGCGCGGAAAAAGAGCGCCGCCTCAACGCGGACCTGCGCGACGCCAATCAAAGCGTGCGCGATGTCAACTCGAGTCTCGAGCAGGCCAAACACGAACTCGAAACGAAGAATGCGGACCTCGCGAGCAGCCTTGCCGGCGAGGAACGCGAACGCGCGCGGGCGCAGCGCAACTTCGCCAACGCCTTCGACGCGATCGACCAGATGCTGGTCTCGGTCGGTGCCGACGAGCTGCTCGAGATTCCGCACTTCGATCCCGTGCGCACGAAGCTGCTCGAGCGCGCGCTCGAGTTCTACGCCAAATTGCAAGTGGACGATCCGACCGACATCGGCGTGCGCCGCGAAATGGCGCGCACGGCCCGCTCCATCGGCGACGTGCTCGAGGGACTCGGCCGCGACGGCGAGGCGAAGCAACAATACGAGTTGGCCGTGGAACGCGCGCGCACGCTGTTGGAGAGCGAGCAAGCCGATGCCGACACGCGCTACATCCTCGCGTCGACGCTGTCGCAACTTGGCAACGTCTACTCGCGCGAAAACAAACGCGATGAGGCGCGCGCTGCCTACGACGAGATGCTGCCGGTCATCGAACAACTTTTCGCCGAGGTTCCCGAGAACACGAGGTACGGACACGCCCTGGCGACAGGTCTCACGAATCGCGGATTGATCGACTATCAATCGGGAGCGCTCGATGAAGCGCTGGAACGATTCACTCGCTCCGCGGCGATCGGGCGCGGGCTGCTGGCCAAGGACCCCGGCGAGGAGATGCACTACGACGCGCTGTCCTCGGCCTTGTCCTACCGCGGAATGTGCGAGGACAAACTCGGCAATCCGCGCGAAGCGCGCGCGGCTCACCTCGAGGGCTGGACGCTGATTCGCGACCTCGTCGCCCAGGGCTCGGCTTCGCGCACGGTTCGCACTGCTTTCCTGGAGAACACCGTGAACTTCGGTCTCGAATTGATGACTCGCGATCCGGCGCAGGCGGAGCGCGTGCTGCGCGGCGGATTCGACGCGGGTCGCAAGCTGATGCACGACTTTCCGAACGATGCCTTGATCCGGCGCGGCGTCGTGGGACTCGCGGGCAACCTCGGAATTCACCTCGGCAACCAAGCCAGATGGGCGGATTCGGAGTTGGTCCTAGAAGTCGCCGTGGCGGAAGGCGAACGCCTTTGCCGCGACCTTCCGGATCGAGTCGAGTTTCCCTTCTTGCTCGCTTCCGCCTTCGGAGGCCGATCCGTCGCGCGTTTGAACCGCGGCCAGCAAGCGCTCGCGCTCGAGGACGCGGTTCACGCCGTTGCTTTGGTCGAAGGCGTGCGCAAGATCCGGCCGAATGACCCCGCGATCCTCGCCACCAGCGCGGCTTGCATCATGCAGCGCGGGCAAGTCGAGCTCGAGAGCGGCGATTGGCGCCGCGGTGCCGAGTCGATCGGCGAGGCGCTCGAACTGCATGTGCTTCGCAATGACGTCTGCTTCCAGGCCTTCGAGACGTACTGGAATTGCGCGCGCAAGGCACAAGCAGACACGAGTCTTTCCAGTGAAGCGCGCGCGGGCGAACGCGACGCGCTGGCCGAGGCCGCCTTGGAGCAACTCGATGCCGCGATCCAGGGCGGTTTCGGCGATCTCAATCGCCTGCAAACGCTCGAAGACTACGCCGGCCTGCGCGACTTTCCGCGTTTTGCCGAGTTGATTTCCGATCTGGCCGCGCGTTCGAAGTAGATCTTTTCACCTGGCCGCCTTGCGGCTCGCGAACGTCGCGGCGATGCTGAATCCAATGTCCGAGTTGAAGAATCCCAGCGACCTGCCGCGCGACCAAGTCGAGGAACTTGTCTTCCTCTATTTGGAAGAGCGCGAAGAAGGCCTGGTCAGGAACTTCGACGAGTTCGCCCAGCGCCATTCTTCGAGCAGCGCGGAAGTGCGCGAGCGCATCCTCAACCTGGAGCGCGCCGGACTTCTGGGCGGCGAAAACGCCGAAGCCATTCCCGAGCGACTCGGCAATTTCCGGCTGCTCGAACGACTGGGCCACGGCGGCATGGGGGTCGTCTACCTCGCCGAAGAAATCACTCTGGGCCGGCGCGTCGCCGTGAAAGTGATCCGACCCGAGCAGATCTACTTCGGCCAGGCCAAGGAACGTTTCCGGCGCGAAGTCGAGGCGACAGCCAAGCTCTCGCACCCTGGAATCGTGCAGATTTTTTCCTTCGCCGAGGACAACGGCGTGCCGTTCTTCGCGATGGAGCTTGTCGAAGGCGCCTCGCTCGGCGACGTGCTCAAGCAATTCGCCGGCCGCGCTCCCGACTCGCTCAGCGCCGCCGATCTCGCCCGCGCGGTCCAGGCGCGCTGCGGCATCGAATGTGCGAAGGCACCGATGTTCGAAGGCAGTTTCGTGCGCTCGTGCCTGGAAATCGCGCGCCAGATCGCTGTCGCGCTCGAGCACGCCCACGCGCGCGGCGTGATCCATCGCGACATCAAGCCCTCAAACGTGATGATCACGCCCGACGGCCGCGCGCGCCTGCTCGACTTCGGTCTGGCCAGTCGCGCCGGCGCGGAGCGCTTGACCAAGAGCGGCGCGCAACTGGGCTCTTTGCCCTACATGCCGCCCGAGTTGATCGACGGCCGCGTGAACGAAGCCGGCCCGCGCAGCGATGTCTATTCGCTGGGCGCCACGCTGTTCGAGTCGCTGGCCCTGAGCCTTCCTTTCCAAGCCGATTCGGCCGCATTGCTCGCCCAACGCATCGCCACCGGCGAGCACGCTTCGCTGCGCCGCTTGAATCCTGGCGTGTCGCTCGACGCCGAGACGATCTGCAACGTGGCCATGGAACTGGATCCGGCGCGGCGTTACGCGACGGCCGGCGCGCTGGCGAGCGATCTGGCCGGCGTGCTTGAACGGCGCCCGATCGCCGCGCGCCGCACGAGTGCCTGGCTTCGCGCGCGGCGCTGGGTCGAGCGCAATCCCGCCGGCACCGCGGCCGGTTTTCTCGGCGCGCTCGTCCTGCTTGGCGGGCCGCTCGGCTACGGGATCCTGCAGGCGCGCGCCGCCGACAAGGAACACGGGCTCAACGAAGAGCTGCGCGGCGCGAACCAGACCGTGCGCGCGACCAACATCAGTCTTGCGTCGGCCAAGACCGAGTTGGAAACCAAGAACGCCGACCTGGCGACTTCGCTCGCGCGCGAGGGGCGCGAGCGCACGCGTGCGCAGCGCAATTTTCAATACGCCTTCGAAGCCATCAACGAGCTGCTCGCCACGGTCGGCTCCGATGACCTGCGCGAAGTTCCGACTTTCGAGCCGGTGCGCAAGACGCTGGTCGAGCGCGCGCTCGCGTTCTACGGCAGGCTCTTGGTCGACGATCCGCACAATCTCGCGGTCGAGCGCGAGATCGCCCGCGTCACGCGTTCGATCGGCGACGTGTACGAGGACCTCGGGCAGTCCGATCAGGCGATCGCGGAGTACCTCAAGGCGGTGGAACTCTCGCGCCAGGTGCTGGCCGTCGATCCCGACTCGGTGAATTCGCGGCACGTATTGGCTTCCAACATGGTGCAGCTCGCGCGCAAGTACCAGCAGGTCGGCGACCTGAAACTTGCGCGCGCCGCCTACGAGGAAGTGCTGCCGATCGCCGAGAAACTTTCCAAGGAAGTGCCCGAGAACCCGCGCTTCGCCCACGACCTTTCGGCTGTGCTCTTGAACCTGGGCGGAATCGACATGTCGGCCGGCAAGGACGAGCAAGCCTTGAGCTATCGCACACACGCTGTCGAGGTCTTGCGGCCTGTGCTCGAGCAATACCCCGACGACCCCGAGTTCATCGGTCAATTCGTGACCTGCCTCAACGGACTTTCGAATTGCGAGCGCCGAGGCGAGCTCACCGATGAGGCGCGGGTGCACCTGCGCGAGGCTTGGACGCTTGGATTCGCATGCCTCGGCAAACACCCCGACGTGCGCAATCTGCAGACCAACTTGCTGGAAGTCGCGGTGAACTACGGATTGGAGCTGGCCATCCACGATCCGATCGAGGCGGAGCGTGTGCTGCTGAAGGGCGTCGAGATCGGCAGGCGCCTGACAGCGAACTTTCCCGAGGACTTGCGCGCGGGCAACGGCCTGGTCGCGGTTGCGAACAACCTGGGCTATCACCTGACCAATCAGTCGCGCTGGAACGAGGCGCAGCAAATTTTCGACGAGGCCGTGCTGCAGAGCGAGCGGCTGCTGAAACTCGACAGTGCGCGCATCGAATTGCAATGCACGCTGGCCATCGCGCTCGGAGATCGCTCGACATCGCTATTAGGTCTCGATCGCATCGACGAAGCGCGCGCCGACGCCGATCGCGCCGTCGAGATTTCCGAACGCGTTCGCCGCGCGCTACCGAAGCACCCGCTCGTGCTCGGCGGACTCGCGGTGTGTTTGATGCAGCGTGCCGAAGTCGAGTGCAAATTCGGCGATTGGCCTACTGCGCTCGAGACCACGCGCACCGCGCTCGAATTGGGTGTGCGCCGCAGCGACATTTCCTTCCAAGCCTTCGAGCTCTTCGTGCACATCGATCGCGAGGCCGAGAAGGATCCGGGCTTGCTCGGCGACGAACGCAAGACCACGCTCGACGAGTTGCGCGGTTCGGCCCTCGAGCACCTCGAGCGCGCGATCCAACAAGGCTTCGACGACGCGAAGCGCCTCGAAACCCACCCCGACTACGAGGGGCTGCGTAGCGACCCTCGCTTCGCCGCGCTGGCCTCGAAGCTCGCCGGACGCGCCAAATAGGCGCCTTGGCGTCGCCGCCGAGGCCCCACAGAAGTCGTACGGATTTCGCCCTCTTGTGTCGGGCCTGAACAGCCGTATCTTTGGACGGTGGATCCGGCCCTGGGCCGGCCCCGAAGGAAAATCATGAAGCGCCTAGTTCTTGCGGCAACGACTCTGAGCCTTGCTCTCTTGGTCACGTTCGGAATGCGAGCCTCCGCCGCCGCGCCCGCGCCGATTCTCGCTCACCATTGCAACGCGATCGCGACCGACGATCCTGTTCCGGTCGAGTGTCCCTTCTGCGGCGGTGACGCCACGCTGCACGTGCGTCGCATGAACAACATCGCCGTGATGACCTCGCGCCTCGCCTACCAAATGCTCGACGCCACGCTCTTCTAACCGAGCGCTCCGTTCGACACCCAGCGGGGATCCACGCCACCGGCGCGGATCCCCGCTGTCATTCCCGAGCCCTCAGCAACGCCCGCTCCCGTCCCCTCGCGCGACGGCCGCCGCCTGCATCCTCGCGACGACGCCCGTTCCCCTTCGCCTCGCGAACCGCCCGCTCCCCATCTCGCTCGAACCGCGACCGCGTTGGAGCCGGGCTCCTTCCCGAATTGTTGCCGCCGTTGCTCTCACAGCGCCGTTGCCGGTGGACCTCGACGTGGCCGTACCTCCCACAGCGCCGTTGCTCCGACGCAACAGTTCAGGAGGGTGCCAGGCTCCGTACGCGGCACGATCACATCCCAATCCCCCGCGCCCCCGCACTTCTCCCCAATTTCCCCCCGCCTCCCCCAATCCCCCGCCCCTCGCGCTCACTACACTCTCCCCCCTATGCAATACGGCTTTCTCATGGACCACCGGCGCTGCATCGGCTGTCACGCCTGC
>JAYUUV010000208.1:0-6360 GCA_043754695.1 Planctomycetota bacterium | reverse complement strand
CCCCGTTCCAGGCGACACTGTCGTAGAGAGGCTGCCCGGTGACGGTGGGGGCGTAGCCCGCCACGTCGAACTGTCCGTTGCTGCGAGCGTTGCCGCGGCAGTTGATCGTATTGCCGTAGAACCAGCCCCAGTTGTTGATGAAGTAGGCGTAGTCGAAGACTTCGCTTGGCGCGACGGTGTAGCGCACGGTCGTGCGCGCAGCGCGCCAGGAGCTCACTTGTTCGCCGGGGGCGAGGTCCACCGGCGCGTTCGGAAGATAGCCGGTTGCGTCAATGGCCAGCGTCAACGTCGTCGCGGTCGACGACAGTTGGCTCACACTCACGGTGTACGAGCCGACCTGGCTCGCGCCATCCAGCAGCGCCTCGCCAACGAAGGGCGTGATCGTCGCGCCGCCCGCGAACAGGCTGGTCAGCCCCTGCAGCGGATCGGAGATGCTCGTGTTCTTGACCGCATTGGCGAGGAACTGCATTCCGCGCTCCTGTGCCGCAAGCGCGATTTGTTTGGCGCGCACATCCTGCAGGGCGCGGCGCGCGTCCTTGACCTCGACGACCGACGTGACGGTCGAGGCGTAGACCAGGCCCAGCAGGCCGACGAAGACCACCAGGGTGCTGACGAGTGCCGTTCCGCGGCGCGAGTGAGCGCCCCGTTGGCGGCCGAAATGAAACGTTTTAATTGCGAGTTTTGACATGAAAGACCGTACTTTTTCCGAGATTTCCGTTCCGCGGGCCGTCCGTAGACAGCGTCACTTCCCACATGACTCCGTTCATGGCCACCCTGAAACCAGGCGGCACTACATTGCCGCCGCGCAGGCCGTGGGCGAGGATGTCCTCGAGTTGCACGACGAGATTGGTATCCAAGATTTGACGCACGAGTTGTTTTTCCATCACACCGCCGGCGATCTCTCTGTCGCGCACCGTGTATTGCACGAGCCAGTTGGCGCGGTTCTGCAGCGCCGGCGTGGATCCCAGCCGGCGGTCGTACACACCCCACGAGTTCGCACCCGCGTCGACGATCGGCATCATGAAACGCAGGCGAGTGTTGTCGTCGGCCAGCAACGCCGTCGTGATGTTCGCGTCGCTGGTAGCGCTCAACTCATCCGCCAGCGCGGCGACCGATTCGCGCAGGGACTTGTTCTCCCCGGCCATGCGCAGGACTTCGCGTTGCGAGTTGCTACCCACGGCTGCCGCGAGCGCGAGCCCGTAGCCCAAGACCGTGAAGATGGCCAAGGCGATCACGGTCTCGAGCAGCGTGAAACCGCGCTTGCCGGCGCTGCATTGCTGTGCGCATTTCATCGCCGGCTCCTCAAGGTCGTCACGCGCCCGAGTTCGCGGTTTGTGCGTATGTCCGTGAGCACTGCCCGCACCTGGATCAGATCCACGGCGGCAGCGAACACGCTGACGTCGACCGCGAAGTGCGACGCGCCCGCCGTGGCCTGGTCGTAGACCCGGTTGCCATTGAAGGCCGCCAGATTGTCGTAGGGCTGGGCCGAGAGATCCTCCATCACGGTCTCCGCGAAGGCCGCACCGCGCAAGGTGCGCTGGGCGCTGTTCACCGAGGCGAGGCTCGAAGTGAACGCCGCGGCAGAGGCGAGCAGCACCGTGGCCGTGATCGACATCGCGATCGTGACCTCGAGAACTGTCAGCCCCGCCTTCGCCCCAAGGCGTCTACGTCGACCCCATCGAACTTGCATGAAGGTTCAATCTCCCTGTCCGTCGCGCGGACATCCCCGAGCCCCGAACAGGGCCTGATTCGGATGTCGCGCCACGGCCCGTGAAGTCGAAATGCAATTTCTTTGAACGGGCCTTTATCTATTGGCTAATGTTGCTCCTAAGTAAGGCGGCGCGAGTGGCCTTTGGGAGCCGCCAACGGGGTTTCCGGGGGCTCGCGGGCCGTCTCGGATCTCGCACGGGTGCTTCCAGGCACTCCGGCCTTTTCGCAGACTCCGAGCATGAAGAGCAGTTCCTCGCCCGCGTCCCTGGCCGCCGTCCTCTCCAATCAGAAGGCCATCCTCGCCAACCAGGCGACCATCCGTGCGAACCAGAAGAAGCTGGATCGGATCCTCGCCAACCAAGTGACGATCAAAAAAAACCAGGCGACGATCCTGGCCAATCAGCGCAAGATCCTCGCCCGGTAGGTGTCGCGCGCCGGCGCGCGGTCTACTTTGCCTTGTATTCGGCCAGCAGCTTGCCCAGGGCCTCGAGGTACTGCGGCCGCGACTTGCCCGTGGCCAGTTCGATAGCCTTTTCGACTTGGGTCACGGCCTCGGCCTTGCGGCCCATTCGATCCGCCAGTCGCGCCTTGCACTCGCGCGCCTGGAATCCGTCCGCGATCGAGATCGACTTGTCGATCCAAAGCATGGCCTTCTCAGCCGAGAGTCCGTGATCGTAGTAATACTTCGCCGCGCTCAGGAATACGGCTGCATCGTCGGGCTTCGCGTGGGCGATCGCATCGTCGATGCGCGCCACGAGGATCTTCTGGTTGTCGACTTCGACCGTGAATTCGACGGCGACCTTTTCCCAGGCGAGCTGGACGACCGCTGAGTTGTCAGTCTTGGCCTCGATCGAGTAGCGCAGCCACTCCTGCGCTGCGCAAGCGATCGGCTTGACTTCGAAGCGCAGCAGGTCCTCGGCAACCGCATACTTGAATGCGCCCCATTGAGCGGCGTTCTTGTTGAGGATCAGCGTCCACGAGTTCGCTGCGGGAATCGCGAAGAACGAGTACGTGCCGGCGGGGACCTCATGTCCGTCGATGCGCACGGCGTCGCTGAACTGGATCTTCGTCGCTTCGTTGGCGCCCGTGCGCCAGACTTCGCCATAGGGCACGAGGCCACCCCAGATCGCCCGGTTGCGGACGGCGGGTCGGTGGTACTCGATCGAGACCGTCGCCGGTCCGATCGCCTGACTGACCGATGCGGCCGGGCTCGCCTGAGGCAGCTGGAGTTGGGGACGTGCGCCGGCCAGGGCGGGCAGGCAGGTGAACGCGAGGCCGGCGAGCAGGAATTGGAACGTGCGCATGGACGTGGAGGGGGTCGGGGGGCTCTGGGCAAGCAAGCCTGGATCGTATCGCGGGAAGCTGCGTGGGGCGTGCCAGGAGTTCTGCCACCCGGGGGCGGCCACCCGCCCGAAGAGTAGGAGGCTCTACGTTCGTGCCCGTATTGCTGTCCCGAGAAAGCCCGGGTAGCGTGAACGATCAGTCAGGAAGCGTCTCCTCCCAGTTTCGGTCCATGCTCGCGCGTGTATTTGGCCGACGATTCGGGATCCATGGGCGCTCACCTCAGTCCCGATGATCCCGCAATCCAGCAAGTCCGGAGCACCCAACATGTTTCGCAATTCATTGAGCAAGTTGCCGCCGATCACAGGCGGAGCGTTGATCGGCGTGTCGCTGCTCTGTGCTAGCGCGCAGGCCCAGTCACTCGAAGTCAAGACCGTGCCCTGGCGCGGTGACCCGAGTCAGCAACACCAAGTCTGGTCCACCGGAACCTTGATGCTCCAAGGCGTCGCTGTCCCCGCGCCTGGCTGTGCGCTGGTGAGCGCATCGTGGGATCCGGGTGATGGCGGCCCGCCGATCTCCGTGTCGGTGGCCAATCCGCGCGTGCTCGAAACTCCGCACATCTATGTCGGAACCAACAATCAGCCGTTCACAGCGAAGCTGACGGTGACCGATTCCTGCGGAAACACCGTCGTCGACGACTTCCGCGTCGTCGTCGTCGATCCGAAGGGACTCGATGTCGAGATCAACATGGCCATCGACCACGGCTTGTGGAACCTGCACAAGAAGGAAGTGCTCTCCAGCGTCGGCGGAGTGCCGACGGGCTACTGGCAGGGCGTCAGTCCTTACCAGCAAGCAATTGCGGCAGCGACCGCTTCCAGCGTCCAAGCCATGGAAGTCCACGGTCACCGCGCGAACGGCAATGCCGCGGAAGATCCCTACGTCGATGACGTCGCGCGCGGACTCGCGCACCTGCCGACCGAACTGGTGGCTTTCAATCTCACGCCTCAGCCGGCGGGAAACCCCGACTCCAATGCCAACGGGATCGGTTTGTACGTCGGAAGCAATGCGACCTACATCGGCGGTCAGGTCATCGACGCGTTCGTCGCGAGCGGAACGCCCAATGTGGTCACGACCACGGGTCCAGCGACTACCGTCAACGGCCGCACCTACGCCGACATCGTTCAAGACATCCTCGAAATGTACGCCTGGGGCCAGTCCGAAAACGGCACGGCGCGCGGCGGTTGGCGATACAGCTTCAACGCGGATTCCGACAACTCGGCCTGTCAATGGTGGGCGATCGGCGGCATCGCCGCGGAGCGCGTCTTCGGCTCGACGATCCCGCAGTGGGTCAAGGACGAGAACCTCAACTTCTGGCTCGCCTATTCGCAGTTCCGCAACGGAACGGCGACGGGCACCGACGGAAGTTTGGGCTATGGCGGCCCGCAAAGTTTCGCCTGGGACGCCGGCATGAACACGACACCCTCGGGCTGCGTGCAGTTCGTTCTCGACCAGGTTCCGAGCACCGACCCGCGCTTCGTCGATGCCAACGCCTACATCGCTCGGAACTGGTCGGTGCTGACCAGTCAGAATCGCATCTATGGCATGTTCGCGACAGCCAAGGCCATGCGTTTGGCCAATCCGCCCGTGTCGCTGCTCGCCAGCCCGGGCATTTCATTCGATTGGTACCGCAGCGACATCCAGTCCGGCGCAACGATCAACGGCCTCGCGCGCACGCTCGTCAGCACGCAGCAGTCGGATGGTTCGTGGGATGAAGCGCTCGTGATCGACGATCTCGCGACGGCCTGGGCGACGATCATCCTGTCGAGCACGATCGTGCAACAGGGCCCCGTCGCGGTGGCCAAGGCCAACCCGACGAACACGGCGGCCACCTTCCCCGTCGTCTTCAACGGCGCCTTCTCCTATCACCCCGATCCCAACCGTCAGATCGTCAACTACGAGTGGGACTTCGATCACGACGGCAACTACGACGCGACCGGCGTCTCCGTGGTGCACAGTTTTGCCACGCAGGCGAACTACGATGTCGTGCTGCGCGTCACCGATGACACGACGCCTCACGCGCTGCAATCGACCGCATCGGTGGTCGTGCACATCACGCCTCCGCCCTTCCCGCCGAGTTCCAATCCGGGCGGCCCGTACGTTTTCTGCCAGCAATTCCAGCCCTGGATCCTCGACGGCACGGGCTCGACCGATCCGGACGGCTCGGTTGTGCTCTACGAGTGGGACTTCAGTCCGCAGCCGCTCGACCTGAGTTTCACCGACGCAGTCGGCCCGACAGCCGATGTGACGGCGTTCTTCTCGACTTTGCCGCCCGGCCAGTACGACGCGGCCCTGCGCGTCACCGACAACAACGGCGGAACGGATGTCAACTTCACTACCGTGCGCGTGCTCGCGGCGGGTGATCCTTGCCCGGGTGCGCCCGTGATCCTGAACTGCCCGCCCGATTTCATGGAAGTCTGGAACGGTGGCATCCCCGCCGGTCAGACCGACCCGGCCAATTGCGGCACGGCGACCTACACCGACAATTGCACGCTCGGCGTGCAGCTCACCTACCAGGACATCAGCATCGTGCCCAACACGTTGCAAAATCCGGGTGCGCCTGAAGTCGTCGTCACGCGTCGTTGGACGGTGACTGACAATTGTGGCCACAGTGCGAGCTGCGACCAGACCATCACGCTGACCAGCCCGTGGGGCCAAGGCGGCGACATGATGCTCGACGTGCTGCCGGGCAGCTGCCCCAATGAAGTCTGGCCGACGACGGGTCCGGTGAAGATCGCGATTCCAGGCACCTGGAATCACCCTGCGGCGGACATCGTCCCCAGCAGCATCAAGATCCGGCGCGCGGATGGAGTCGGCGTAGCGCTGACGCTGGCCAACCACGGATTCACGCTGTCGCAAACCGACGTGACGCGTCCGTACTACGGCCAAAACGGCCCGTGCGCCGCGCTGCCGAAGGACCACCGGCCGGACCTCGTGATGACCACGTCGTCGCGCATCCTGCGCGGCATGTTCCGCCTGAGCGCGTTGCCGGACAACACGCAGGTCACCGTGATCATCAGCGGCAGGCTGGTCAACGGAGAGTCCTTCTCCATGATGGATTGGATGGTCGCTCGACACTGAAAAGCGCCGTCCATGACCCGCGGGTCTGGTGAATGAAACGCGACGGGCTCAGACTCTGAGCCCGTCGCATTTGTCGGACTGTCCCGGGTTCGTCCGACGGGGCACAGGCAGCGAGACTCGATGCATCCCATCGTCAAAAAGATCGGCTGGAGAGGCCCCCGCGAGGGCCGCGTCCGCAGCGTTCTTTGCATAGTGCTGGCCGTGGCGCTCGCGTCCGCGGCCTGGGCGGCG
>JAYUUV010000207.1:0-19471 GCA_043754695.1 Planctomycetota bacterium | reverse complement strand
CTTGTTCCAGAAGACGTCGCCCTTCTCGTTGACGCTCAACGTGACGGCCTTGTCCAACTCCTGCTGATCACCGAGTGATGCCGCGCTAGAAGCGGTCGGCAACGCGACCTGCACACCCTGGTTCTTCGTCATCGACAAAGAGACCATGATGAAGGTCGCCAGCAAGAAGAAGATGATGTCGATCAGCGGGATGATCTCGATCCGTGCCCGCTTCCGGCCACCTGAACTCGAAGAGCGGTGCATGGCCTAGACCTTTGCCGGGACTTGCGCGGCCACGGCAGCAGGCAGCGGCGCCGGGGCGGGCGCGGGCGCGGGCACCAACGTGACGCCCTGACTCATGTGCGGATGAACCAGCAATTCCAATTGCGTTGCCGCCGACTCGATCTCGTGACCCGCCTCTTCCATCTTCGTGTTCAGGAAGTTGAACGGAATCAACGACGTGATCGCGATGCCCAGGCCGAAGGCCGTGGCGATCAGCGCCTCCGCGATGCCGCCCGTGATCGCACCCGGCGAATTGAGTTCCCCGCCGATCAGCGAGAACGAGCCCATCATGCCCGTCACCGTGCCGAGCAATCCAAGCAGTGGCGCGAGCGTGATGACCGTGTCGAGCACCGAAATCCCGCGCCGATAGCGCTTCATCTCCTGCGCCTGGGCGAAGAACAGCGCATTGGCCAAGGATTGCTCCTTGTGCGAGAGCGCGTAGCCCAGCGCACGCACCAGGAAGAACTTCGAGCCCTTGCCGATGGCCACCGCGGCGTCGATGTCGCCTCGGGTCACGGCCGCGAAGAAGGACTCCAGGGCCTTCGGATCGCGTTTCAGCTTTTCGCGCAGCAAGAAGACGACGCGCTCGAGCACCGTGCCCAGCGCCAGGATCGACGCGAACAAGAGCGGCCACATGATCGGTCCGCCCTTCTCGAAGATGTGGAACAGATTGGTCTTCTGCACCAGAGCCTTGAGCGCGCCGCCGCGCGAAGGATCGAGAGGCAGGGTGCCCTCGCCGCGGTCGATCAGCGCCACGATGCCGGCCTGGATGTCGCCTTCCAGCGGGCGGATCAGCGGTCTGTCGGAACCCGATTGCGGAACGACCAGGCCGGCTGAATTGCCGCTGTTCGCGCGGAACAGCGCCACGGGACCGATCATCGCGAAGGTCCCTTCCGAGACAGCGCCCTGCAGATCGACGCCGACCCCGGGGAAGCGCATTCCACCGATGGCATCGAACAGGCGCTTGAGCGAAACATCGACGAAGTCGATCTGGCGCGCGAACTTCTGCTGCAGGGAGAGTTCCTTGTTCTCGCTGGCTTGCTTCGCGACCTCGATCACGGCGCCGCAGTACTGCATTTCGCAGACGTTGACTTTGGACTCGAACGAGCGCGCGTATTCGTCGAGCAGATTGCCGACGTAGGCGAACTCGTCCTGGCGGCCCTTGATTTCGGCCTTGAGCGCCGGGAGATCCAGGTTGCCCTGATCCATCAGGCGTGTGACGCGCTCGTGTTCGCGACGCAGGCTGGTCAGCTTCTCCTCGGACGCGGTCAACTCCTGAGCCAGCGGCAGCTTCTCGCCGGCAATCTGCTCGCGCAGCCGATTCAGGTCGGCGATGCTCGAGTCGAGTTGCTGCTGCGCGGAAATGGAGAGCTGGTCCATCGTCGCGTTGCCGGCGGCGACAGTCGCATCGGGAGCTTGAGCAAGACTCGCCGCGGCGAGGAAGAGGCTGCAGATCGTGCCGTGGAAGAGCTTCATTGGATTTTCACCGGGAGCGGCACGAAGGCCGGAGTGTGCTTGCCTTGGAGGATCTCGAGTGCCGTCAAAACGTCTCCCGCGATGGCGTTGGACGATTTCCATGTCCAGCCGTTGGAGCTGGGAATGCCGATGCCGGCTTCGCCGGAGGCGCTGACGAAATACGCCTGGCCCAGGCCGATATAGAGCGCGCGAACTTCGGAGGGTTTGCCGTTGGCGAGTTCGCGAACTTCGTAGCTGACCGTGACTTCGCCGTTGGCCTTGTTGACCTCGTTGAGGATGCCGAGCACGTTCTGGAATCGCTCCGCCGCACTGACCTTGCTGGAACCCGGATCTTCGGGGATCCGCTGAGTCAGCGGCTTGAGCTTCATGCTGATCGGCTCGGGCAGTTCCTTGACGAGGCGCCGCACATCTCGCTCCATGCCCGCAAGCGCCTCGAACAGCTGCACGCCGTCGACCTTGAGTTGCTCGTCCTCGGCAACGAAGGCAGAGCGCTTCTTGTCGGCCTCCCCGATGCCGGCCTGTGCCTGCTGGATCTTCTCTTCCAGGCTGGCGATCTCGCGCTTCACCAGGTCGAGCCGACTGACCAGGATCTCGCGGCCCTGCTGCCATTCATTGCGTTCCTTGGAAATGATCTGCTGAGTCTCGATCCACTTGCCCATCGTCAAACGCGTCTCTTCGAGCGTCGGCGTGGGCTTCGGATCCTGGAGCAAGCCCACGCTGGGCGTGGCGGCGATCGCGCAGGCGGCAAGCGCGCACGCGCCGGCGGCCCTCACGCAGCGATCTCGCGAACGGTCCTTGTTGTTCGGGTTCATGGCAGTGCTAGCTCTTTTGCCTTCATCCAGGCGTTTGCCGGACAGGTCGTGAATCGCGTTTTCATAGTGAGAAATGGGCACCAAGACTGATCGAGTACTCGATGCCTCTGGTGTAGGAGGTCTTGGTCACGTCGTCGCCGATGTACTTGGAGCGGTAGACCTCTTGGATCTGCGGGTCGGTCAGGTTTTCCGCCTGGAATTGCAGCTTGAAGTACTTGCCGATCTTCTGGCCGATGCTCACATTCAAAGTGTCGTAGCCCAGCGCGTAGACATTCGGCACGAAGTTGCCCAACGACTGACCGGCGCCGGCGACGAGCGTGTCGCCCTGCATCGTGTAGAAGACTCCGATTTGCGTGCCCGACCTCGGCACGTCGTAGGTCAAGTAGAAGTTGTAGAGGTGGTCGGGCGCGTTGGTCATGTCGCGCGAACTCATCGGCGCCTGGATTCCCGGCAAGTTGAAACCGGCGGCCTCATCGTCGGGCAACGTGACCTCTGAATTGATCAACGTTCCGTTGGCTCCCAGCGCGAAACCCTCGAGCGGATCCCAGAACTTCCCGAGGCTCTGGCGAATTTCGAGCTCGTAGCCGGTCAGTTCACCGCTGGGGTAGTTGACCGGCGTCGTGTAGGTGAAGGCCGCAAGCCGCTGCACGTACTCGATCGGATCGCGGATGTCCTTCTTGAACCAAGAAACTGAAACCAGGCTTCCGTCGTAGGGCACGTAGTCCGCGCGCAGGTCGTAGTTGTCGAGCGAGCTCATCCCGAGCGTCGGCTCGCCGATGAAGATCGGACCGCCGAGGAACTCCTGTTGCAGGATCGGCGTGAGCTCCTTGAAAGTCTGGCGCGCCACCGTCTGGCTGAAGGAGCTGCGCAGGGTCAGCTCCGGAATCGGCTCGTAGTTCAGGCCAATCGATGGAAGTACGTCGTTCTGATGGAACGAAACGTCGGCTTCCCCGGGCAGCAACGCGACCGGCGCCGTGGCGCCCGGCGGAAACCAGGTCGCGTTCGCCTCGGGATCGTTGACGATTCCGATTTCCGTCGACTCCAGGCGCACGCCTCCGATCACATTGACCTGCGACGACAGCGGCAGATCGAGCATTCCGTACCAGGCCGAGATGTGCTGGTCGCCCTTGTAGTCGACGTCGAACAGCGACTCCGTGATCGGGTGATTCTCGAACGGGAAGCTGGCGCTCCAAAACTGGTCGAAATCGCCGAGAAAGAAGGCTCCGGCGTCGCCGAAGTTGCTGAACGTGTCCTGATTGAAGTCGCGCGTGACCTGGTCGTCGAAGAGTCCGGCCTTCACGTAGCCGCTGTCGCCGCTCCATTGTTCGAAGGGCAGCTTGAGGTTGAGCGAATACTGATTGCTCTCCTCGTCGACCGACTTCCAGATGCGCTGGAAGTTCCCCAGGTTGAAGTTGGCCGCGGGCTTGTAGGGATACCAGGTCGCCGGTGTCGTGAACGGCGGAATGAAGGGCGGAATGCCGGGATTGAACGACTCCGGCAGGAACAGGGCCCCGAACTGGCGCTTGTCGGGTTGCAACATCTGCGCTGAACTGTGCGCAGCGATCCAGTCCAGCTCGGGCGAGTGGAACTTGAACGTGTCGGCGATGACGAAGTCTTCGAGTCCGAGCTTGTGCCGGCCGTTCAGTTGCAGCGTGCCGGTGGTGCGCTCGGTGTACTCGAGCGTTTCCAGGCGCAGGTAGGGCGCGGCATTCAGCGTGCCGGGCGTATTCCCCGCACCGGTGGGGTCGTTTGGATCGTAGCCCGGAAAGAAATACTCCTTGCCGCGCGTGTCCTGGGCCAGTGTCGCGGTGTCCTCGGCGTTGCGCGTGTACAGGTAAGTCAGGCCGAGGAAGTGGTTCTCGGTTTCCATGCCGAGGCTCGCCAGTCCGCCCCAGGTCACCGATTGCGATCCCTGCGTGACGTCGAACAACGACGTCTTGAAATCGCCGTCCTGCGGCGTGCCCTGGTTCGTCTGCGGAACCATGCCCCCGCCGGGCGTCGTGACCCAGTACGAGTCGTCGATGCCGTTGTCGTAGAAGGAGCTGTCGCGCTCGTAAAAGGTGCTGACGATCCCGCCCACCTTCACGCCGTTGTCGAACTGATGCTTGCTGCCGGCCAGGAACGACCACTTGTAATCGGTGGGCGCATCGCCCTCGCTGACGCCCGCGGCGCCTTCCCAGTTGTTGCCGAGATTGTCGTACTGGATGTCGCGGCCGCCGTCGTCGCGGCCGAGGAAATTCAGGCCGCCTCCTTTATAGGTGAGGAAGTCCCCGCCGGCGGATTGGCTGTTGTAGGCGTATTGGCCTTTGAATTGGACGATCGTCTCGTCCGGCAGGCTCTTCAGCTTGACGTTCACGGCACCGCCGGACGCGTCGCCCTGCTGATCTGGCGTGAAGGTCTTGGAAACCTGGATGCTCTCGATCACAGCCGCGGGATACTGGTCGAGTTCGACGGCGCGCTTGTCTTCGTCGGCTGTGGGCAAGCGCACGCTGTTCATCTGCGAGTTGACGTAGCGATCGGGAAGTCCGCGAATCACAGCGTATTTCCCGTTCTGCACCGAGGCTCCGGCGACGAGCTTCAGCGCGCTCGCGGCGTCGCCCGCTCCCGCTCGACTCATCAGGTCGGCTCCGATCGAGTCCATCAGCGCGGCACTGTCCGAGCGCAGCTTCAGCAGCTCGGCTTCGGTGCCGGCGCCTAGCTGCAGCACATCCTGGACGACGAACTCGTCCAAGTCCGTGAATTCACCGGACAGCGAAACGTCGATATCGGTCAGCTGACCGGAGCTCACCAGGACATCGGCTTTCACCTGGCGGACATAACCGTCCTTCGTGAAGACCAGCGTGTACCTTCCCACGGGGACCAGGCCGAATACGAAGTTGCCCTGGTCGGTGGTCAAGACGCTTTCCCCGGTCTCGACCGCGGTCACGCGCGCCGCCGCGAGCGGGACATCGAAGTCCTTGTCGTAGACGACGCCGCGAATGGAACCGGAGGACTGCTGTGCGTCCGCGAGGACGCTCAACGTAGCCACCGCTCCAAAAATCAGCCAATAAGACGATCTGCTTCTCACTGCGATCCGCTCGATCCACGCCGCCAACGCGGCTGTTTCAACCTTCACATTCCTTGTGCAGGCAACTTATGGGCGAATTGTGAGGATCCAGTGAACGTACGGTGGGGCTTGGATCAATCGCAGCTCAAGACGCGATCACCACGGATCGCCAAGACTTCCGAGCATGTGCAAGATCCGCGCGCGCAACTCTGCGTCGGGCTCGACCGCGTGAATCGCCATCGAGCAGCAAGTTGCGCAGAGGTCCTCGGCGCGCGGGCGAGAGTTGGGGTTCACGGCCCCTTCTTCGATGGCACGCTTGTAGAGCTTCAACGCCGCCGCGCCATCACCCATCGATTGATAGCTCTCGGACAGCGGACGCAACACGCCCGCGCGATAGATGTCGACGATTTCGCCGCGCTGCGCCTCGTACATCGCGAGTGCACTGTCGACGTCGCTGCGCGCTTGCTGGGTATCCCCGGCTCGGTGACGCAATCCGGCTAGGCGGGCGCGCAGCGGAATGCCGCTCTCGGCAGTCCATTTGGCGCTGTCGACCAGTTGCTGCGCTTTTGCGACGAGCTCCAGCGCTTTGGCGCGGTCCCCGTGCTCGAGTGCGGTCAAGGTCAGCGCGCCAAGCGATTCGACGCGCACCTGCGGGGGCAACTTGGCGTAGGCCGCGGCGATTTTCCGTTCCAGCTCGTCGCGCCGTCCAAGGTCCGAGTAGTAGCGCGCGAAGAACTGCGCGTAGGTCTCGATGGCGGCGCGCAACTGATCGAAATTGCCGCTGGCAACGGCGACGTCGATGGCCGCCAGCTGCTTGTCGAAGGCTTCGTCGCTGAGCAGCGCGGCCTTGAGCGCCGCCACCCGTCCGATCTCGGAGTCGGCCAATCCCTGTTCGTAACGCGCGGCATCGCCTGCGCGCCCGAGGGCCAGGTAAGCGCAGGCGATCTTGGAACGGATCCGATCTCGCTGCCAACCCTGCGCGGTCGAGTCCTCGTCCGCGGTGCTTGCCTCGAGGTCCTTGGCAATCTTGTCGGCGAGATCGAGGAAGTGCTGCACTCCGGACGGATCACCACGCTTCGCGCAGTACAGGGCGAAGTCAGCGTAACCGACGCCCTTGCGCCAGTTGTCGATCTTCTCGACTTGAGCGAGCGCGCGCCGCGGCTGATCCAGTTCAAAGCAGGCATCCACGACGCTCTCCTGGATGCGCGAGCGATTCTTCAGCTGCGGCTGGGTCGGAAACGCGCTCGCAGCCTTGAAGGCGATGTCGAGCAATTCGATCCGATAATCGGCCAGCGGCGCATCGGCGACGGCGGACTTGGGATCGGCCTTCGTGGCCGAGGCCGCAGCCCCTTGAACGTCAGGATTGCAGCCGAGCGGCAGCAGGAAGGGAGCCACGGCGCACAGCGGGGCCAGGAGCGTGAACATCAACGCGGTTCTTGATCGCGACATCATCGGTTCGAAGGGAGCCCGTGGGCTCGAGGAGACCTTCGCCCCACTGCGAGAAGTATCCCGGTCAGGATCCTCCCTCGCCTGCATGCAGCCCCGATGGGCTCAGCATCAAGTCTCGATCAAGACGGGCGTCAGGCCCGCGCTACGTTGCGCGCGACGTCCGACAGTTCCGCCGGCCCGATCGGGCCGCTCGACAAGGCCATGGCGCGGCGAATTTCGTTCTCGAGTTCGCGCACGTTGCCGGGCCAGCGCCAGCGCTCGAGCATGGCCATCGCTTCGGGTGTGACGGTCGCGACACGTCCCATTTCCTTGCCGACATGCTGGAGCAGGAAGCGCACGAGGTGCGGCACGTCCCCTTTGCGCTCGCGCAGCGGCGGCAGCTGCACGGTGACCACCGCCAGGCGGAAGTACAGGTCTTCGCGGAACGTGCCCGCGCGGCACATCGCCTTCAGGTCCTTGTTCGTCGCCGCGACGATGCGCACGTCGACATGAATGACCTTGTTCGAACCGACCGGGCGCACCTCGCCTTCCTGCAGCACGCGCAGCAATTTCGCCTGCATCGAGACCGGCATGTCGCCGATTTCGTCGAGGAACACCGTGCCGCCGTTGGCCGCGGCGAAATGTCCAGGCCGGTCGGCGATCGCGCCGGTAAACGAGCCCTTCTTGTGCCCGAACAGTTCGCTCTCCAAAAGATCGGGCGGCACCGCGGCGCAATTCTCGGCCAGGAACGGTTTGTCCTTGCGCGATCCGTACTGATGCAGCGCGCGCGCGACGAGTTCCTTGCCCGTGCCGGTTTCGCCCTGGATCAATACGGCGACCTGGCTCGATACGATCTTGTCGAGCAGCGCATAGACCTGCTTCATCTGCGGGCTCGCGCCGACCATCCCGTATTGCATCGGGATCGCGCCGCCTTGCTGCGCCTGATCGTCGTTCGAATCCGAGAGCGCCGACTCGAACAGCGGCCGCAGTTCACCGAGCACGCCGGCAGCGCGCGCCTCGGCGAGCAGATGCTCGAAGCGCTTGCGCATCTCGCCGCTCAGGTCCGGTTGACTCATCGATTGCGCTCCATGGCCTTGGAAAGCTTCGCGTAGACGAGCAGCAGCGTTTTTTCGCCGTAGTGCTGGAAAAGGACCGTGGCGCGCGCGTTGGCGCCCGCGCCCGACAAACGCAGGATGCGCCCGCGGCCGAAACTTTCGTGGTCGACGAGTTCGCCGGCCTTCAGGTCGATGCGCACTTCTTCCTCGGGCGTGAAGCGGCCGAGCATCTCCTCCTCAGGAGCATCGGCCTCGAAGCCGCGCAGCGCCGCGGGCGGCAATTCGGCGAGGAAACGCGAAGCCGTCGTGTAGTTCGTCTGGCCGAAATGCCGGCGCACGACGGCGCGCGTGAGGAACAAGCGGTCCTGCGCGCGCGTCATGCCGACATAAAACAGCCGCCGCTCCTCCTCGACACCAAGATCGGGATCCGCGGACTCGAGCAACGCGCGCGCGTGCGGCAGCAATTCCTCCTCGAGCCCGGCGATGAACACGCAGGGAAACTCGAGACCCTTGGCGGAGTGCAGGGTCATCAAGGTGACCTTGGGTTGATCCGGCGAATAGGCGTCCGAGTCGCTGACCAGCGCGATGTCCTGCAAGAATCCGCGCAGCCCGCCGTCGGGCGTGGCCTTGTCGTAGTCCGCGGCGTAGGTCAAGAGTTCCTCGACGTTGGCCGAGCGATCGGGGTCGCCTTCCTCCGCCGAACTCTCGAGCCACTTGAAGTAATCGAGTTCTTCGACGACGCGCGTCAGTGCAATCAGCGCCGGCTGATCCTTGTACAGCGCAAGCCGCGCGACGACGCCGGCGAAGGCCTCCAGCGCAGCCTTGCCCTTGCCGCGCACCTGCGCGCGCATTTCGGACGAACTTGCGGCGACGATCCAATCGACGCGACGGTCCGCGGCAAACTTGGACACGAGTTCGATGGTTTTCTCGCCCACACCGCGCGACGGTGCCTGCAGCGCGCGCTTCGCCGCTTCGCTGTCCTTGGGATTGACGATCAGCTTGAGCCAGGCGACCAGGTCCTTGATCTCGCGGCGCTGATAGAACTCCGTGCCGGCCACGATTTGATACGGAATCTGCGCCAGGCGCAGCGCACGTTCGAGCGCGCGCTGCATGAAATTGACGCGATAAAAGATGGCAATGCCGTCCAGGCGCTGGCCGCCGCGCGCCAGATCGCGAATCCCGCCCGCGATTTCGCGCGCTTCTTCGTCTTCGTCGCCGCACTCGATGAAAACGAGTTTTTCGCCCGCGCCGCGCGCCGACCACAACGATTTTTCCTTGCGCTGGCGATTGTGGCGGATCAAAGCCTGCGCCGCGTCGAGGATGGTCTGGCTCGAGCGATAGTTCTGCTCGAGGCGCACGACGAAAGCGCCCGGAAAATCCTGCTCGAAGTCGAGGATATTGCGGATATCCGCGCCGCGCCAGCCGTAGATCGACTGATCGGGATCGCCGCACACGCCGATGTTGCCGTGGTGGCCGGCGAAGTGGCGCATCAAGCGATATTGCACACGATTGGTGTCCTGATATTCGTCGACCATCACCTGCTGGAAGCGCTGCGCGTAGCTGTCGCGCACTCCAGGCTGAGTCTCGAAGACCTCGAGCACCTTGAGCAGCAGGTCGTCGAAGTCCAGCGCGTTCGCGGTACGCATGGCGACTTCGTAGGCAGCCCACACGCGCACGAAAACCTCTTGTTCGAGCCCGTCGCCCGAACCGTCCAGCGACTCCGCCGCCTCGCGCGCCGATTCGAGCTTGTTCTTGCGCTCGGAAATCCAGCTGCCGATCAAACCCGGCTTGAAGCGCGTCGCATCGACGCCTTCATTGGCCACCAGTTGTTTGAGCACCTGATTGCGATCGGAGGTGTCGTAGATCGAAAAATCGCGCGTGTAGCCCTCGAGCACTTCGATGTCGCGACGCAGGATGCGCGCGCACAGCGCGTGGAAGGTCGAGACCCAAGTGCCCGCCGGCGTGGACAGCGCCGCGACGCGCTGGCGCATTTCCGCCGCGGCCTTGTTCGTGAACGTGATCGCCAGGATCGACGAGGGCGGAACCTGGCGCGCCGCGACGAGGTAAGCGATCCGGCGCGTGATCACGCGCGTCTTGCCCGAGCCCGCGCCGGCCAGGATCAGGAGCGGCCCGCGATCGTGCAGCACGGCGGCCTGCTGCTCGGGGTTGAGGCCTTCGAGCAGTTGCTCAGCACCCGCGCCCGTGGCGGCGGACGAAGGTCCGGACGCGGGCCCGCTCGCGGAGGCTGCCGGACCCTTCTGTGCCTCTTGCGCAACAGGATGCTCCCGGCCCGGGGCCGGCGTCGGCGCGACATGTCCGAACAGGTTGGGTTTCTCGGGTCGCTGGCTTCGCATCGCTGGCCCGGCATCCTAACTTTTCGAAGGCGGCTTCAGCGCCGATCAAAAGCGGATTGATCGCGAGTGGTCAACTTGTGCAGGCATTTCGGACCACAGTTCGATGCGGAGTCCTCGGCGATCCATGCTTGACGAACGCGATCAGGCCGCCTTGCGGGGCTTCTCCCAGCAGCTTCACCCCCGCAAGTCTGTTTGCATCTGGTGCACCTAAACGAAAATCTGGTTACGTTTGGTACACGCCTTCGAATCACGGGCGAGCGTCGCTGGCGTGGACAGCCACGCATCCGGCTGCGGTCCGCGCCCCCCTCTTGCAGTGGACCCTGGGCCAAGGACTGATATCGACCGCCACCGCACACGGGCCTTCGCAGCCTGATTCCGTCGCCCAAGAAACCTGCCCGACGCCCAGGACACTCGCAAGAACGTCCCGCCCCGCGCTCTGCGTACCATGGGGACGATGACACGCAGCGGCAGCGAGGCGAGCGCAAAATGGATCGGCGAGGGATCCGGCGCGCACTATGAGAGCGCGCGCTTTTCCAGCGAGCGTGCTCGCGCGCGAGACATCCGCTGTGTGAACGCGCTGCTCGACGATCTGCAAGGCCCGCAGTCCGCGGCGCGCCTGCTCGACGTGCCCTGTGGCAGCGGACGACTGACGCGCGACATGTCGACGCGCGCGGCCTTGTACGTCGGCGTGGACATATCACCGTCGATGCTCGGCGCGGCACGTGCTGCTTGTGGCGACGCGGGTCCGCGCGCAACGCTGGCTTTGGCTGACGGACTTGCGCTGCCCTTTGCATCGCAGTGTTTCGACGTCGTCGTCGCCTGCCGCTGGCTGCATCACTTGCACGACGAAGAGACTTTGGGCCGGGCCATCGCGGAACTCGTGCGCGTTTCGCGCGGTGTGGTCATCGCCTCGTTCTGGGACGAGCGTTCGTTGCCGGGCTGGAGACGCAGCTTGGGTCTCAAGCGCGCCGAGGGCCCCGCCGGACGCAGCGCGAAAAGCCGTGCGCAAGTCGCGAGCCTCTTCGAGCGCGCCGGCGCCGATGTGCTGAGCTGGCGCGCGACCATGCGCTTCTTCTCGCAACAAACTTTCGTCGCCGCGCGCGTGCGCGGTGTGCGCGCGTGAAATCTGCGCGGGCAAACACGGGCGCGGGCCGAGTTGAATTGCTAGTCGCGAACGCCGATTTTCTTGACGCGGCGCGCGAACTGGTGGCCGAGCGCGGCGCAAATCGCGCGCGCCACGCCGAGAGAATCCGTTTCATGGGCCGCGACGCGTGGCTCAAGGCGAGCGCGTTGAGCGGCCGCGCGCGCTTTCGACACGGACTCATGCACTGCGCGCTGCGCACTCCCCCGTCGCGCGTGCGCGAGGCGCAAAACCTCGACTGGCTCGCCGCACATTCTTTTTCGGTGCCGCGCCCGCTCGCGGCCGGCTGGTTGGGCGGAGCTTTTCCGAGCTGGCAGTTCCTGGTGACCGAGTTCGTCGAAGCGACCGCGCTCGATCTAGTGTTGCGCACGAGTGAACCCGCGCTGCGCGCCGCGTTGCTGGAAGAACTGGCGCGCGAAACGGCGCGCATGCACGCGCTGGGATTCGTCCATCGCGATCTTTTCTGGCGCAATGTGCTGGTGACCCAGGCGGCTTCGGCGCGTCGGCTCGTCTTCATCGATGCCTGGCGCGGTGGCAAACGCTTGCAGTGGCGCGGGCCGGCGTACGATCTCGCTTGTCTATTCCTCGAAGGTCCGAGTCTCTTGAAGACGGCCGAGATTCACGCCTGGCTCACGGGCTACACGGCGCAACGCGCGGTACTCGGCCAACCCGTGCGGGCGAATCGGTTGTGGTCCGCTGCCAACGCGGCCCGTCGCGCGCTGCTCCTTCGCGCGAACGACGAACCCGGCCGCTGGCGCGTGCCCGAACCGGCGGTCGTTGAATTCGATTTCGTCACCGCGGCGCGCAAATGAGGGACTTGCTCGCCCGATTCACGGGCCGGTCTTTTCATTCGATCCGGGTTTGGCTAGACCAATCCCTCGAGCACGAGGATTCACTTGGCTGACGCTTCCCTCAATACCAGAGCAGCCAAGGACACGCAGCATCGGAAGGCTCGCGCGCTGGCCGACAAGGGCAAGTTTCGAGAGGCCGTCAGCGCCTACGAGAGCCTGCTCGCGGCATATCCGGACTTTGGAACGGCTTACTTTGAAGTCGCCGCGGTTCTCGATCGGGACCTGCAACGACCGGATCTGGCGATCGCGCAACTGCTGCTGGGGATCGAACGTGCACCGAAAGACACCGCGCGCTTCTGCAACAGCATCGGAGTCTTCAAGCTGCGCGATGGCCACATCGATGCGGGAGTCACCTTTTTCGAGCGCGCCATCGAAGCCGACCCGACGTTTTCGGACCCCTACGCCAATCTCGGATTGGTCCACTACAACCAGAATTCGATCGGGCCGGCGCTGGCGCAGTATGCGAAGGCCGTCGAACTGGCGCCCAATGCCGCGAAACTGCTGCACAATTACACGCTCGTCCTGAGCAAGGCCGGCCGGGGCGACGAGGCCATCGCAGTCGGCCAACGGGCCCTGAAGCTCGATCCGAACAACGCGACCGGCTGGCACAACTTGGGACTGGCTCAGCGCAAACGCGGGCAGGTCGACGCTGCGCTCATGGCTCTGCGCAAATGCGTCCACGTCGCCGGTCACACGTCGGTCTTCCACAGCGATCTGCTGATGATCTCGCTTTACGACTCGAAGCTCTCGCTGCCCAAGCTCTTCGAAGCGCACAAGACTTGGTCGCGCTGCCATGCGACGAAGCCTGCCTATAGCTTTGCGACGCGTGCCAAGGACCGCCGTCTGAGGCTGGGTTATGTCTCCGCGGACTTCCGCCGGCATCCGGTCGGACATTTCCTCGCACCGGTCGTGGCGGCGCACGATCGTCTGCGCTTCGAAGTTTTCGCCTACTCCTCGACGCTGAACGAGGACATCCTCTCGCAACATTTCGTCCAGCACTGCGAGCACTTCAGGCGCGTGGGCCCCTTGAGCGACGCGCAACTCGCCGAGCAGATCCACGCGGACGGCGTCGACATTCTGTTCGATCTCTCGGGGCACACCGCAGGCAATCGCCTGATCACTTTTGCGCTCAAGCCCGCGCCGGTCCAGGTGAGCTGGTTGGGCTATCCGTTCACGACCGGCCTTGGCGCTATCGACTACTTCATCTCGGATCGGTTCGAGACACCCGCTGGAGACGAACGCTGGTTCACGGAAAAACTCATCCGCATGCCGAACGGCTATCTGTGCGTGCAGCCGCCGGCCGGTGCACCAGCGGTCGGCGCTCTGCCCGCGCTCACGAGTCCCTATTTCACGTTCGGATGCTTCAACAACCTGTCCAAGCTCACACCCGAAGTCATCGCTTTGTGGAGCGAGATCCTGAAAGCCAGCGAGCCCAGCAGGCTTTTCCTGCACACCTTCGAACTCGAAGATCCGACCACGCAGGCGAACCTGCGCGCACAATTCGCGCAGCACGGTGTGGCGGATGAGCGTCTGTTGCTCATGGGTGGAGCGCCACACGAGCAGCTGCTCGCGCGCTACGGCATGGTCGACCTCGCGCTCGATCCCTTTCCTTACTGCGGCGGCTTGACGACTTGCGAAGCGCTGTGGATGGGCGTGCCGGTCGTCACACTCCCAAGCGACAGATTTTTCGGCCGGCATTCCTTGTCGCATGCCAGCAACGTGGGGCTCGCGATGTTCGCCGCGGATTCGAAAGCTGCGTACCTGGCGCTGGCCTGCGCGTGGCGCGCGGATCTTCACCGGCTCGCGGCGCTGCGCGGTTCGTTGCGCCAGCAAATGCAAGCTTCGCCACTCGTGGATGGGGCGCGCTTCACGCTCGACCTAGAGAGCGAGTTGCTCAAGATCGTCGAGGCCAAGGGACTGCGCTGAAGCGCAGCCTGTTTGTCCGACGCCGCCTTTGCGTTTTGGAGCGCGACTGCCTGCTTGTCGGTCGACACGACTGGAAGCACTCGCGCGCTGCTTCCGTATCGGCGATTCAGGAATTCGTGTTCGTCGCCGCGGCGCGCGAAGGGTCGAAGCCCGCATTGCCGTGCGACGATTCGCGCCCGGGGGCTAGCGCTTCGAGTTTCACGCGTAGCGCGGCGTGTTCGCTCGCGGGCACGTCCGTGGCGACCCATTCGCCGAAAAGTTTCCAGCGCAAGTGCTCGCCGATCAGGCGCCAGGCTTCGAGATCGCCCAGTCGGCGCGCGTACCAGCCGCGCTGCACGCCGCGCTCGCCAAAGACCGAGTCCTGGAAACCGGGACCCAACGCAAGCAGCGCGCTGGAAAGCGCCAGCAGGGCGAGCGTGTCCGCGCTGCGGCCGATCTGCGACCCGGCGACAATGCCTGCGGCGATGAGCAGCGCCCCGAGCACCAACACCACGCGCACACCCAGGCGGCGGCGAACGCGCCAGCGCACGGTTCCGACTCGACCGCGGTTCAAGGTCCGCCAAACGAGTACCAGCGTCAAGGCAGCCGCAAGGCTCGCCGTCGTCAGTCGGATGAGGATTTGAAGTGATTCGATGTGCACGTGAGGGCCGCCGGGCGAACGGACAGTAACCGGGCAGCGGCCTCCAGTCACGGCGCTGCCGCCGGCCGCCCGTAGGCGTGCCGGAAGTTCATGGCCGGCCCGCGATCCTCGGAACGGGTTCGAGGCGCCGGAAACGGGTCCAGATCGAAGCCAAGGACGGTCGATGCACGCTCACCCCCATGGAATCCCCTATTGCCAAGACCGCCCAGGGCAGTGCGCCCGGTGCGGCTCTCGAAGTCTTGCTCGCAGCGCACTTCGCGGACCAGGCGCTCGAGCTGCCGCTCTTGCCGACGTATGCGACACAGGTCGTCGCGCTGTGCTCCGACCCTGCGAGCGATGCGCGCGCGCTGGCGCAACTCTTGCAGCGCGATCCTTCGCTCGCCGCGCACGTGTTGGCGATCGCCAACAGCGCCGCGCTCGGCTCGCGCGAGCCGATCGTCTCGCTGCAACAGGCCGTCGCGCGCATGGGTGCGCGCACGCTGGCCAACGTGGCGCTCTCGATCGCCGTGAAGACCAAGGTCTTCAGCGCCGGCAAACACCTCGAGCGCGTGCAAAAATTGTGGAAACACTCTTCGCTCAGCGCGGCTTTCGCGCGCGAGATCGCGCGTTCGCGCCGCCGCAATGTCGAAAGCGCGTTCCTGTGCGGGCTGCTGCACGAAGTCGGCGCGCCTGTCGTGTTACAAGCCGTCGAAGTCATCCAGGCCAAGTGCAAGCTGGAATTCAGCGCCGAAGAACTCGACCTGGCGATCGCTCATTTCCACACCGAGGTCGGCGAACGGCTGGTGCGCTCCTGGTCGCTTCCGGAATGGACGCACGCGGCGGCGCGTTATCACCATGCTCCCCAAGAAGCGCCGGCGTTTTCGGACGAGGTCTACACCACGCACCTCGCCGACCGGCTTGCACTCCACAGCCACGGCGAAGACGATCTCGCGGGACTTGATCCGGTGCTCAGTGCGCTAGGAATGTACGAAGAGGACCTGGCTGCCCTGCAAGAACAGTCCGAGAACATCCGCGCCCTGGCCGAGGTGCTGTCGTGAGCGAAATCCGTACTTGCGATGTCGCGATCCTAGGCAGCGGTCCGGGCGGCCACTCGGCCGCGATCGAAGCCGCGCGGGCTGGTGCGAACACGATCCTGATCGAGCGCGACTCGCGCGTCGGCGGCGAATGTGTGCACCGCGGAACGATTCCGAGCAAGACGCTGCACGAGCGCGCCCAGGCCTTGCTGCGCACCGGCGGCGTGAAAGCCGGCGAACGCGTGCCGATCGACGCCCTGATGCGCCGCAAGGACGAAGTCGTCGCACGCAACGAAGAACTCGTCGCGGCCCAGGTCGCGAATTCCGGCGCGCAAGTCGTCTTCGGCCACGGCCGCTTCGTCTCCGCACACGAAATCGAAGTGCGCGCGCCGGGCCGGCCGGCGCTGAACATCGTCGCCAAACACATCGTGATCGCCACCGGCTCGCGGCCACGCAAACCCGGTGATCTGCCGATCGACCACGAGCACGTCTTCGACTCCGATTCCGTGCTGGCCATGACTTGGTTGCCCGAATCGATCACCGTGTTCGGCGGCGGCGTCATCGCCAGCGAATTCGCCTCGATCTTCGCGGCACTTGGCTCGCGCGTCAGTTGGATCGATCGCTCCGCGCGCCCACTTGGCTTCCTCGACGAAGAGATCGTCGAGACGTTCCTCAAGAACTTCCGCGCCATGGGCGGCACCTGGTGCGGCGGCCGGCAAGTGAAACAAGTCCAGTGGGACGGCGTCTCGCGCGTGATCACGGAACTCGACGACGGCACGATCATCCCGACCGAACAGGCACTGGTCGCGCTCGGCCGGGTCGCCAACGTCGAGCGGCTCAACCTGCCCGCGGCGGGACTTGGCACCAGCGCTCGCGGTCATATCGAAGTCGATGCCACGTTGTGCACGAAAGTGCCTGGAATCTATGCCGTCGGCGACGTGATCGGCCCTCCGGCACTGGCCGCGAGTTCGATGGAGCAGGGCCGGCGCGCGGTGCGCCACATGCTCGGGCTGGAAACGCACACCAGCGTCGACGCGACGCCCAGCGGCATCTACGCCCTGCCGGAGATGGCCTGTGTCGGCATCGACGAAGCCACGGCGCGCACGCGCTTCGGCGGCGCACTGGTGGGCGTGGCGAATTTTGCCGACCTGGCCCGCGGGCGCATCAACGGAGTGCGCGACGGCAAGTTGAAATTGGTCGCCGATCCGCTGGGCCAGCGTGTGCTCGGCGCGCAGATCGTCGGCGAGAGTGCGACGGAGTTGATTCACATCGCGCAAATGGCGCTGATCGGCAACTTGAACGTCGACGCCTTCGTCGATCACGTGTTCAACTTCCCGACCTTTGCCGAGGCTTATCGCCTGGCCGCGCTGGAAATCGTCGCGGCGCGCTCGAAGCATGTGCGCCTGAGCGCCTGAGGGCCCGGAACGACTTGGGCGCGCCTCTGCGCGCCAAGCGCTTCAGCGATCCTTGAGCTTGAGCTCGAAGCGGCCGACTGCGGCATGTTTGGGCTCGATTGTGAACACGGACTCGGGCGATTCCGACACTTCCGGAATCTGGGCGCGCACGTGCAGGTTCAGGCCGACTTCGAGGCGCGTCAAATTGGCGATGCCGTCGGTGATGCGTACGGTTCGCGGCTCGAGCGGATCGCCGTCCCGGTCGTTCCAGCCGATCAGCAGCTTGCCCGAGAGCGGGCAAAGTTCGCCCGTCTTGCCGACGATGCGCACACTGGCCGGAGCTGACTCAGGCAGCAGCAATTCCAGTGGCTCCGTGCGCTCCTGCATCGGCAAGGCCACGCGCAGCTCGTCGAAAAACACGCCGGGCAGACTCGCATACCACTGGCCGCGCGGATCGTCCTCGTGGAACAGCGGAAAAAGGCGAGCGATGCCTTGCTCGTCGCTGCGTGCGCCGACGCGCATACCTGGCAGTTGACTGCAGGACGCGACCACGACCACGTCACGGGCGGGCGAGCGCGACGACGCGTGCAGAACTCGCACCGCCACCGCGAAGGCTTCGCGCAGTCGCAGCACGATCGGCGCTGTGGAGCTTGACTCTGCAGTGAGCGTGGTCATCCCGAAGTGAGTGCGCGTGGTGCCGACGATCTGGATCCGGCCGCTGTCGGGTGGGATGCGAGCCGCGCCGGCGCCATCGCTCACGAAGTGCCGGCCGTTGCGCTCGAAGAAGTCCAAGCCCATGCCGAGTTCGTCGAGGTCGTCGCGCCAGCGGCCTTCGGCAAGTTGCACGCTCGCGAACCAATAAATGTCGACGCCGGCCGCGGGGCGATCATCGCTGTCGAAGACGACACGAAGCGACCCGCTGAGCTCTGTGTCAGCGCTCGGATCCACGCGTTGCGGCGCAACCGCCTCAGCGCTTGCGCCCGGCGTCGATGGCGCCGTGAGCGAAGTCGCCGCAGCCTCCGACGCGCGAGCGACCGGCTGAAAATCGCTCGCGCCCTCGAGTTCGCGCACGGTCACATGGCGCGCGCGGTTCCAGGCGAAGCCCATCCAGGCGGCGAGCGCCAGGCAGGCCGCTACAACGAAAAACGCGGCCGATCGCGATCGCATGGGATTCACGATGGGCCGCGCTGTAGCCCGATTCCCGGGCGATCCGTGTTCAGGGACAGATCTGCACGCTCAGTGCTTCCGAGGTGTTGCCTGGCGGACCGAAAAAACTGGGGTCGCGGTACAGGGTCTGGAAGTACCAGACTGAACCGGGAACCAGAGCCTGATACTTCGGCGAGGGATTGCTGAAGTCCACCGGGGCGACGGCAATGCCGAACGAATCCGACTGCACCGGAATCAGGCGGTACGCGGTCCCGCCGACGCACAGTGTGCCGGCGCCGAAGGGAGTCGAGCGCGGTTGGCTGCCGAAGAGCACGGTGCTCATGCGGTGCCCGGGCAGGCTGCTGGTGGCGATCGACATGTTGTTGGCGCTGACGGAAGGCGAACCGAGCACGTCGATCGTCGCTCCAGCGCCGACCGAGTTCGGCGTCGGCGGGCAAAGGTGCGTCACCGCGCACACCGGCGCGCCATCGGCGACGATGTGGATCGTGCTCGTCAGGTCGAAAAGAATGTCGCCGAAGGTCGCGTTGAACAGCAAATTCGCCGTGCCGCCCGGAGGCAGGATCGTCGGCACCGCCAAGGCGAAATTGTCGATCGTCTGACCCGGGAACGGATCGGGGATCGTCTGGCTCGTCGCCTGCTTGATCGCCAGCGCGAGTCGCGCCGCGCCACCGTTCACAGTCAGCGTGCCGACCAGCGGAAGCACGAGCGGCAAAGGACCGACCGGCGTGACCGTCCCGAGCAGATCGAGCGTGAAGGTCACGTCCGTGGGCACGAGCAGCGTGGCGGTGTATTGATCGGGAAACGGATCGGGAGTCAGGACGCCGACAGCAGCACCGTTCTGCACGAAGGTCAGACCGGAAATCGTGCCTTGGCCCAGCGGCAAGGGCAACGCAATGCCGCCGATGTA
>JAYUUV010000206.1:0-16650 GCA_043754695.1 Planctomycetota bacterium | reverse complement strand
AGCCGATTCGGGTACGAATCGGCCGAACGGGTGCCTGGCACCAGTCGGACCGACCATCCCCACGATTCGAGTACGAACCGTGGGGACGGTCGGTATACTCTTCGACCCTCGAATGGAAATTCAGGGGACAAGGCTCCTCGTTGGACTGGGCAACCCAGGTTCCCGGTACGACTGGACGCCCCATAACCTGGGTTTCCACGTGCTCGACCATCTGGCCGCGCGCGAGGGGTGGATCTTTGAACCGGCTACTCGTCTGGAGCCTGACCATGGGCTGCGGCAATTCGTGTTCGCCCGCGCGGGATCGCGCGCGCTGCTCGTCAAGCCGCAGAGCTACATGAATCTCTCCGGAAGTGTCGTCGCTCCGCTGTCCCGCCAACTCGAAGTGCCTCCCGCGGAAGTGCTCGTCGTCTACGACGACCTGGACCTCTCACTCGGAGCGCTGCGAGTTCGCCCCCACGGGGGCAATGGCGGCCACAACGGAATGAAATCGATCGCTGAATCACTCGGCACCGATCGTTTCCCACGCTTGCGCGTCGGGATCGGCAGGCCGAGAACCGATGCGGCGCGTTATGTGCTCGAACCGTTCTCCTCCGCGGGGCGAGTCGAGGCCGAGATCTCGGTGGCGAACGCCAGCGACTTCTGCCTCGACTGGATCCGCGGCGAAGATCTGGAGCGGGCCATGACGCGGTACCACAGCCGCTGGAACCAGGACCCGAGCTAGCGCTCGATGAGTCCGCACACACCAAAGAAGAACGCTAGTGAACCAATACGAAGGAATGTTCCTCCTGGACAACCAGGTCGTGCGTGCGGACTACAAGGCGGCCAAGACCGTCGTAGCCGACGTACTGAAGAAGCACGGCGCCGAGATCGTCAGCGCGCGGCGCTGGGATGAGCGACGCCTGGCCTATCCGATCGCCGGCCGCCAGCGGGCCACGTTCCTGCTGACGCACTTCAAGGCCGGTCCGAACGCGATCACCGGCATTCGCCGCGACGCCGAGCTCGACGAGCGCATCCTGCGCCACCTGCTGCTCGCCGTAGAAGAAATCCCCGCCACCGAGCTTGAGCTTTCGGCTGCCGAGGGCGACGACTTCGCCCCGCCGCCGCCGCCGGCCGACGATGCGATCGATCGCGAAGAACCGCCCTTGGGTGGCGCGCTCGGCGAGGACGGTGCGCCGCTCGACGAATATGCGTCCGTCGAAGATCTACCCGTGAGTTTGAACGACCTGGAGGAGGTGTGACATGGCAATGAAAATGGCCAGCAAGCCGCGTGCACCCCTGGTGCCGATGGGCAAGAAACGCTGCGACGATCCTCGTATCGATTACAAGGATCTCGCGTACATCACCAAGTTCATGACGCCGCAGGCGCAGATCCAAAGCCGTCGTCGGACGAGCTTCTGCGCCCAGTGCCAACGCCAGCTCAAGCAGGCGGTCAAGCGCGCGCGCCACCTCGGCCTCTTGCCGTTCGTCGGCTGATCCACAAGGGAAACCTCACATGTCGAAGAACATCGAAGTCCTGCTGCGCGACCACGTCCATGCACTCGGTGAGTGTGGCGATGTCGTCAAGGTGCGCACCGGTTACGCTCGCAACTACCTCGTGCCCTACGGTCTTGCGACCGAGGCCACGCCGGAGAACAAGAAACTGATGGACCGCCGCCGCATCAAGCTCGATGCGGTCGCAGCCGTCAAGACGGCCGAGATGGACGCTTGGATCTCGACGCTGACCGGCGTGGCCGTGACCACACCGGAGCGCGCCGACGACCAAGGCCACCTTTTCGGCTCGGTCAACGCCGCCGCGGTCGTTGTTCTGCTCAAAGCAGCCGGGCACACGGTCGACGAGAAGAACGTTCGGCTCGACGCGCCGCTGAAGACGGTCGGCGAGCACACGGTCAAGATCCACGTCCACGGCGATCGCTTCGCGGAGATCCGCGTGATCATCGTGGCCGCCGCCTGAACGCGGCGCGAACGGACGATTTGCCACGGCGCGCGCTCTCTCCCCGGAGACAGCGCGCGCCGCTTTCATCGGTAGCGGGCAGCGGATATCCTGCGCGCCTTGCCCGCGACGGGCTTGGCATAGAGATGACCGAGGCAGAACATCCCGCCCGCGTCGCTCCGCACAACGAGGATGCGGAGCAGTCGATCGTAGGCGCGCTTTTGCTCTCGCCCGATCGCATCCCGGAAGTCAGCGAGGCGCTGCGCGCGGAAGACTTCTTCAACAAGCGCCATCGCGCGCTGTTCGATTCGTTGATGCGCCTCGCCGATCGCAACGCCGAAGTCACCTTCGTGACCGTCGGCGAGGACCTGCGCGCCAACGAGAGCTTTCAGTTGGTCGGCGGCACCGAGGCATTGATCGACCTGTCGAGCCGCGTGGTCTCCGGCGCGCACCTCGCTCACCACGTGCGCATCGTCGCCGAACTCAGCGAACTGCGCCGCTTGATCGATTCGTCGACCCAGATCATCGAACAGGCGTATCAGACTCGGCCCGACGGCGAGAGCGTCAAGAAGTTGCTCGACGAAGCCGAGCACAACATTTTCCAGATCGCGCGCGGGCGCGGCACCGAAGGCGCGGACCCGATCAAGAACGTGCTCGCCGAAACCTTCAAGCGCATCGATTCGGCTTCGCACCGCAGCGGCCTGACCGGGCTGGACACGGGCTTCTACGATCTCAACGACCGACTGTGTGGGCTCAACGCCGGCGACCTGATCATCATCGCCGCGCGGCCCTCGATGGGGAAAACCGCCTTTGCGCTCAATCTCATCGAGCATGCCGCGCTCACGCAGCCTGCGTTCCTCGAAGTGCCGCCGACCGTGCTCTTGTTCTCGCTCGAGATGGGCAAGCAACAGATCGTCAGCCGCATGCTGTGCTGCCGCGCGCGCGTAGATGCCCACAAGCTGCGCACGGGGCGGCTGCCGACCGAGGACTATCAGCAACTGACCGAGGCGGCCGACGAACTTTCGAACGCGCGCATCTACATCGACGACAGTCCGAACCTCTCGGTCATGGCCTTGCGCGGCCGGGCGCGGCGCATGAAGGCCCAGCAGGGCTTGCACATGATCGTGGTCGACTACCTGCAGTTGATGACGCATCCCAAGGCCGAGAGCCGGCAGATGGAAATCAGCGCGATCTCGCGTTCGCTCAAGGCGCTCGCGCGCGAACTCGAAGTGCCGGTGATCGCGCTGGCGCAGCTCTCGCGCGCCGTGGAATCGCGCGAGCCGCCGCGGCCGATGCTCTCGGACCTGCGCGAATCGGGTTCGATCGAGCAGGACGCGGACGTGGTCATGCTCCTGTACCGCGCCGAGTACTACCCGAAGTTTGCGACCGACGAGAACAAGGGCAAGGCCGAAGTGATCATCGGCAAACACCGCAACGGCCCGACCGGAACAGTGACCTTGAACTTCTTCCCGCAGCACATGCGCTTCGCCAGCCCGGACACCTCGGTGGCCGAGCCGATTTTCGCGTGAGCCTTCGCGCGGCCGTTCTCGCTCTGGCGCTCCTGTGTGCCTCGGCGTTCGGGGCGCAGAATCCTGCCACGGCCGGGGCTTTGCCGAAGCAGGGCGCCGCGCCCACGGCGCCGATTCAGGGACCGCCCGCGAGCCCAAAAATCGAACTCCCGATCGTTCGCTCGATCAAAGTCGAAGGCCAGCTGCGCTACAGCGCAGTGCAATTGATCAGTGCCTTGGGGCAGAAGCCCGGCGAACTTCTCGATCCCGATGCGATCGACCGCGGCCTGCGGACGCTGTGGCTCAGCTTTCACGTCCGGGGCAGCGTGGACCGAGTGCCGCTTCCCGCGTCGAGCCCCACGGCCAAGCCCGAAGTTGACCTGATCTTGAGCGTGGTCGAAATGCCCTCCGATCGCGAACCGCGTTTCATCGGCAACGTCGACATCGACACCAAGACGCTCAAGCGCTGGGCCTTGATCGAGGATCGCGTCGAACTCTTCGAATACCAGGCCAGCCGCGTGCGCCAAAGGTTGATCGAGGGTTATCACCGCGAAGGTTACTTCTGGGCCGAAGTCGAGATCGTCAAGCGTGACATGGCCCCGGCTGCCGCCGAATCCGGCGGGCCGATGACGGACCTGATCTTCGAGATCCGCGAGGGCCCGAAAGTGCGCGTCAAGGGCGTGCACGTGCGCGGCAATCGTTCGATGCCGGAGAAGGGCTTCGGGTTCTGGAAGGAAGGTCTGAAAGCCTTCGCCAGTCCGCAGTTGTCGCCACCGGGGATCTTCAACTGGTACGGCAATCCGTTCGTGCAGGAAACCCTGGACGCGGACGTGCTGGCCATGCGCAACGTCTATCGCGAGCGCGGCTGGCTCGATGCCCGGGTCGAAGTCGAGAAGCTCGAGTGGAGCGCCGACCACTCGCAGGTGCACGTCTACATCGTCATCGACGAGGGCGAGCCCTACATCGTCGACGATGTAGATGTCGAGTTTTTCGAATTCGTCCGCGGCGACAAGCCCGACAAGGCCGATTGGCGCCTCAAGCCCGCCGAGGGCGGGCCGGGGACTTCGCGGTTCACGCCCGAGGAACTGCTGGCCCAGTGCGAGATGAAGAAAGGCGTGCGCTACGAAGAGGGCCTGCGCAATCGAGATCAGGGGAAGCTGCGCGAGATCTATGGCGCGGAAGGACATCTTTCGCATTCGTCTCTGCCGAACGATCTGAGGTGGGACTTCCTCGAACCGCTGCTCTTCTTCAATCCCGCCGAGCACAAGCTGCGCGTGACCTACCGCATCGTCGAAGGCCATCCGCTGCGACTGCGCGAAATTTCGTTCGGCGGGAACATCCACACGCTCGACGAGGTGCTGCGCCGCGAAGTCGGTGTTTTCCCCGGCGGAAAAGCCGATCAGAAGGAGATCAACAAGAGTCTGGCGCGGATTCAGGGCACCGGCTTCTTTTCCGACCAGTTCTCACCCGAGGAGCACCACGAGCCGACCTATCGATTCATCGAGGTACCGGGGAGCAAGGAACTAGTCGACCTCGAGTACCTCGTCGAGGAAGGCCGCGTCGTCGAGTTCCAGATTTCCGGCGGGGTCGATTCCAACAACGGTCTCTTCGGCCTGATCCAGTTGTCGTTGAAGAACTTCGACGTGACGGACATGCCGTCCAAGTGGAACCGCACCCTGACTGAACTGTTCCGCAAGGAGGCTTTCCACGGCGGCGGGCAGCGAGTCGACCTCGAGCTCTCGCCCGGCACGGAGGTCTCGCGCGCCCGCGTGCACTTCGTCGAGCCCGACATCTTCAGCCGCTACCTCGAGCCGATCAGCTTCGACATCGACCTCAGCCGCCAGTTGCGCCTCTACGACACGCACGACGAGGATCGCTTCGACAAGCGCGTGAAGTTCGCGCGCCGCTTCGGTTTCGACACATTCGTTTCGCTCGGCGTGGTGCACTCCGACATCGATGTCAGCGATGTCGACAAGAATGGCGCGCCGGCGTCGCTGCAGCGTCAAGCAGCGCTCGGCCAAACGGTCCAGTCGGGTTTCACGCTGGATCTGTCGACCCGCTCGCTCGACAACTACATCAGTCCGCACAACGGCTGGAAGGTCGCCCTGCGCAACACGCTCTACACCGATTTGCTGACCAGCGATTTCGAATACCTGCGTTCCGACCTGCAGTTCGACGGCTACAAGGCCACCGGGGCGAAGGACGACGGTACCCAGCACGTGCTGCACCTCGAGCTCGACGGCGGGATCATGCCGGTCTACGGCAGCACGGACGAAGTGCCCTACACCGAGCGTTTCTTCCAGGGCGGCTCCAGTTCGCTGCGCGGCTTCGAGCTGCGCGGCGCGGGCGCACGCGGTGGTGACGTGCTGGGCTTCCCGACCCAGCACGCGGCCGGCGGGGAGTCCTATCTTTCGGGCAGCGTGGAATGGCTCTATCCGCTCTACTCGACGGTCCAGCCGGGCACCTACAAGGCGATCGAATCCCTGCGCGGCGTGCTTTTCCTCGACTGGGGCGTGCTGGGTGAGAAAGCGAACAACCTCGACCTGTACGACACGCGCGCCAGCGTCGGCTTTGGCGTCGGCCTGGCCTACCCCTTGCCGATCCAGCTCAACTTCGGCTTCCCGATCCGCCGTTTCGCGGGCGATCAGCGCCAGACCTTCTCGTTCAGCATCGGCTTCGGCTTCTGAGCCGGCCGGCGGGCGCGAGCCAGAGAAAAGTCGCGCCCGGTGTTTGACAGGCTCGCGGTCGTGGGCTAACCCTGTCACCTCGCAACGCGCTCCCCGCACGGTAGGGGAAGAGCGGGACCCACGCATCTGGGTTCGCGTCCATGACCACCCGCACCCTCATCGAACTGGCCAGGGCATGCGGAGCTTCGCTCGAGGGCGACGCTGCGCTCGCCATCCGCGGGCCGGCGAACCTGCGCGAGGCCGAGCGCGATGAGATCTCGTTCTGCTCGCAGCCGCGTTTTCGGCCCGAACTCGAGCGCACGCGCGCCGGCGCCGTGCTGGTGCCGCGCGACATGCAGATCGAGCGCAAGGATCTCACGCTGCTGCGCTGCGACAATCCCAGCCGTGCCTTCAGCACGATCGTCGAACTTTTCGCGCCGCCGCCGCCCACGGCGGTTCCTGGTGTGCACCCAAGCGCGGTGGTCGACCCCGGCGTGATCCTAGGCGCGGCCGCCAGCATCGGAGCGCTCTGCCACATCTCGCGCGGAGCGCTGATCGGCGCGCGCACGATCCTGCGCGCGCGCGTCGAAATCGGCGAGGACTGCACCGTCGGCGAGGACACGGAGTTGTTCCCCGGGGTCGTCCTGTATGCGCGCGTGAGCGTCGGCGCGCGCTGCGTGATCCATTCCGGAACCGTGCTCGGCTCGGACGGTCATGGCTTCGAGCCGACTTCGCGCGGCTGGATCAAGATTCGCCAGTGCGGCACGGTCATGGTCGAGGACGATGTCGAGATCGGCGCCAATTCCGCCATCGACCGCGCGCGCTTCGGTGTCACGCGCATCGGCCGCGGCACGAAGATCGACAACATGGTGCACATCGCCCACAACGTCGTGATCGGCGCGAATTCGATGATCATCGCCCAGGTCGGCGTCGCCGGTTCGACGCGCCTGGGCAAGGGCGTGGTCGTCGGCGGGCAGGCCGGGATCTCCGGCCATCTCGAAATCGGCGACGGCGTGCAGATCGGCGGCGGCAGCGCGGTGATCGACGACTGGCCCGCAGGCTCCAAGATCTGGGGCTTCCCCGGCCGTCCGATCCGCGAGACCCAACGCGGCTTTGCCTTCATCGCGCAGGGCGACGAGCTCAAGCGGCGCGTGCGCGAACTGGAACGACGACTCGATCAACTGGCACCCCGGAGTGGAGCAGCGCCGCACAGCGACGCCGCAGCCGACTCCTCTCATTCCCCCAAGGAGATTCGATGACGCGCCTCCAGCGCACGATTCGCACACCGATCGAGTTCTCGGGCGTCGGGCTCCACTCCGGTCAGATGGTCAAGGGCCGCATGCTGCCCGCGCCGCAGGACACCGGCGTGGAATTCGTGCGCACCGACCTGCCCGACGCCTCGCCGATTCCAGCGCGCATCTCGAATCGCTCGGCCATGGACCGGCGAACGCGTCTCGAAAAGGGCAATGCGCGCGTCGACACGGTCGAGCACCTGCTCTCGGTCTGTTGCGGCCTAGGCCTGGACAACCTGCGCGTGGAATTGAGCGGACAGGAAGTTCCCGGCCTCGACGGCAGCGCTCTTTCGTTCGTCACGCTGATCCAGCAGGCCGGCCTCGTCGAACAGCGCGCCGAGGTCAAGGTCCTGCGCCTTTCGCGGCCGATCTTCGTGCGCGAGGGGCCGGTGACGCTGGTCGCCTTGCCGACCGAAGGCAGCGGACTTTCGATCGAGTATTTCGCTTCGTTCGACGAGCCCGGTGTCGAGTCCGGATCGCTGTCGCTCGAGATCACGCCCGAGACGTACATCAAGGAAATCGCGCCGGCGCGCACGTTCTGCCTCGCCTCCGAAGTTCCCAAGTTGCAAGCCGCCGGCTTTGGCAAGGGCGCGACGCGCGAGAACACGCTCGTGCTCGGCGATCCGCAGACGAAATTGCGGCTCGCGGCCGAACCGGTGCGGCACAAGATGCTCGACCTGCTCGGCGATCTTTTCCTGCTTGGCGCGGATCTGCAGGCCCACGTGATCGCGACGCGCTCGGGGCACGCCACCAATGCCGAACTCGTCAAGCGCCTCTACGGAGTGATGCAGGGCGAAGAGGTCGGCGGTCTGGCGCGGCGCGAATCGGGCCTGGACGTGCGCGAGATCATGCGCATGCTCCCGCATCGCTATCCGTTCCTGATGATCGACCGCGTGATCGAAGTCGACGGCTATCACCGCGCGGTTGCGGTGAAAAACGTCTCGATCAATGAGCCGTTCTTCAACGGGCACTTCCCCGAGCAGCCGATCATGCCCGGTGTGCTGCAGCTCGAGGCGATGGCCCAGCTGGCCGGCGTACTGATGCTGCGCAAGCTCGAAAACACCGGAAAACTCGCTGTATTGTGGTCGATCGACAAGGTCAAGCTGCGCGGCGCGGTGGTGCCGGGCGATCAGCTGCGCATCGAAGTCGAGACCGTGCGCCTGAAGGACCAGGTCGGCCAGGTGCGCGGTGTCGGCACCGTGGCGGGCCGCGTGGTGTGCGAGGCCATATTGACTTTCACCTTGATCGAAGCCTGACGCTTTTCCGAAATCCCATGGCAACAGAAGTACATCCCACCGCAGTCGTGCACGCCGACGCCGAGCTTGGCGTCGACGTCACGATCGGTCCCTACAGTGTCATCGGCGCGAATGTGCGCATCGGCGATCGCACGCGGCTTGGGCCGCACGTCGTGGTCGACGGCGTCACGACCCTGGGCGAGGACAACGTCGTCGTCGGTCAGGCCAACCTCGGCGGTCCGCCCCAGGATCTCTCCTACAAGAACGAGCCGACGCAGCTCGAGATCGGCCACCGCAACACGATCCGCGAATTCGTCACGATCAACCGCGGCACCGTCAAGGGCGGAGGTCTGACGCGCATCGCGAATGATTGCCTGTTGATGGCCTGCTCGCACGTCGCCCACGACTGCGACGTGCGCGATCGCGTGATCATGGCCAATTGCGTGCTGCTCGCCGGCCACTGTTACGTCGGCCAGGGCGCCAACATCTCGGGCGCGGCCGCCGCGCACCACTTCGTCACCATCGGTGCATTTGCCTACATCGGCGGCATGACGCGCGTGAACCAGGACGTGCCTTCGTTCATGACGCTCGAGGGCCATCCCTCGCGTGTGCGCGCCGTCAACGAGATCGGACTGGCGCGCGCGGGCTTCAAGGAAGCCGACATCGCGGCGCTGTGGGTTGCGTTCAAGTTGCTTTATCGATCCGGCGATCCCAAGCGGCGTACGATCGACGCGCTGCGCGCGGATCCGGCCATGCCGCAACTCGTGCGCGATCTGCTCGACGATCTCGAGCGCACCGAACAGGGCCAGAAGGGCCGCTACCGCGAAAGCCTGCGCGCCGAATTCCGCCGCGCCGGCGAAGAGCGCGTGCTCGGCGGGGCGCGCACGTGAGCGACAAGAAACTGCGCGTGGCCGTGATCGGCGTCGGCCACCTCGGCCGCTTCCACGCCAAGATCTACGCCGAGAATCCGCTCGCCCAGCTGGTCGGCGTGGTCGACGCTTCGCTCGAGCGCGCGAAGAGCATCGCCGCCGAAGCGAACACCCAGGCTTTCGCGCGCGTCGAGGACCTGCCCGAGGACATCGATTGCGTTTCGATCGCCGTGCCGACCGTGTTTCACGCCGACGTCGCCGTGCCGCAGCTCCTGCTCGGCCGCTCGTGCCTGATCGAAAAACCGCTGGCGGGCACGCTTGTCGACGCCGATCGCATCCTCGCCGCCGCGAAACAGGGCAAGGCACAAGTCGCGGTCGGACACGTGGAGCGCTTCCAACCCGGCCTCAAGCGCGTGCGCGAACTGGGGCTGCGGCCGATGTTCATCGAATGCCATCGCCTGGCGCCCTTTTCGTTCCGCAGCATGGACATCGGCGTGGTCCACGACCTGATGATCCACGACCTCGATCTGGTGCTCGACATGGTCGACAGCGAAGTCGTTTCGCTCGACGCCGCCGGCGGGGCGATCCTGACCGACAACGAAGACGTCGCCAGCGTGCGCCTGGTGTTCAAGAACGGCGCGCGCGCCAACGTGACCGCCAGTCGCGCCTCGCTGCAACCGATGCGCCGCTTCCGCATGTTCTCCAAAGAGAGCTACGTCTCGCTCGACTTCCAGAAGAACTACGGCCTGTTGGTCAAGAAGGGCCCGCGTTGGGAGGAAGGCCGCATCGACCTGCGGCGCATGGATCCCGCGGAGCTGGCCAAGCGGCCGGATTTCCTGACCAAGGACCTGCTCGAAGTGATCGAACTCGAACTTGGCAGCGAGCAGCGCCCGCTGCAGGCCGAGCTCGACTCGTTCCTGCGCGCGGTGCAGTCGGGGCGCGAGGTCGAGGTCACCGGCGAAGACGGCCGTCGCGCCCTGGCGCTGGCCGATCGCATCGCGGCGGAAATCCACTCGCAGGCGTGGTAGAACCCTGCGCACGATGAGTGCGCAAGGCGAAAAGGTTCAACGCTACGATCCGCTCCCGACGGGGCTGGCCACGGCACCGGCGGCGGCGGAAGCGCAGGTGCTGGCGCACTGGAGCGCCGAGCGCACTTTCGAAAAGCTCCAGGAGTCGCGCAAGTCCGCGCCGCCCTTCGTCTTCTGGGAGGGACCGCCGACCGCGAACGGCCGGCCCGGGATCCACCATGTGCTCGCGCGCACGCTCAAGGACTCGGTCTGCCGCTACCACTCGATGCTGGGCAAGCGCGTCAACCGCAAGGCCGGCTGGGACACGCATGGTTTGCCGGTCGAACTCGAAGTCGAGAAGGCGCTCGGCATCAGCGGAAAGCCGCAGATCGAGACTTACGGCGTCGCCGCGTTCAACCAGAAGTGCCGCGAGTCAGTCTGGAAGTACAAGGACGAATGGGAGCGCATGAGCGCGCGCATCGGCTACTGGCTCGACTACGAACATCCCTATGTCACGTATGCGCCGGAGTACGTCGATTCGGTCTGGTTCCTGCTGGCCTGTTTTCACAGGAACGGCCTGATCTACCGCGGAAAACGCGTGCTGCCGTATTGCGGTCGCTGCGGGACGGGACTGTCGTCCCATGAACTCGGCCAGCCCGGCGTGTACCGCGATCTGCTCGATCCGAGCGTGCATGTGCGCTTCCCTTTGCGCGAGCCGCGCGGCGGCGAGCGCGAGAGTCTTCTCGCCTGGACCACGACGCCCTGGACCTTGCCCTCGAATGTCGCGCTCGCCGTCCATCCCGCGCGCGAGTACATCCGCGCGCGCGTTCCGCTTGCGGTGCAGAAAGGCGAAGAACCCGGATCGCGTGGACACGAGATCCTGTGGCTCGCCGCGGAACGTGCGGCCGCGGTGCTCGGCAAGGACTTCGAAATACTCGAGCGCGTGCGCGGCGACACACTGGCGGGCCTGGCCTACTGGGCTCCGTTCTCGACAAACACTCCCGCGGCGACGGGCTTCCAAGCCGCGCGCGCCTGGACTCCACCAGAGGTCGATCCCGGCGCCTGGAAACCGAGTGGCGATGCCGCCTTCCGCGTCGCGCTCGCCGAGTACGTCACCGTGGAAGACGGCACGGGAATCGTGCATCAGGCTCCGGCCTACGGCGCCGACGACTGGGCCACCGCGCAACGCGAGAAACTGCCCGTGTTCGCGGTCGTCGGTCCCGAAGGCAAGTTCGTGTGCGACGTGCAAGCCGTCGTCAGCGGCACGTTCTTCAAGCAGGCCGACGAGGCCCTGATGGAAGACCTCAAGGCGCGCGGCTTCCTGTTCAGGAAGGCGCACGAGAATCACAGCTATCCGCACTGCTGGCGCTGCAATACCGCGCTGTTCTATTTCGCCGTGCCCGCCTGGTACATCCGCACCACGGCACTCAAGAACGAGATGATCGCCGCGAACAACGCGGTCAACTGGGTGCCACCCGACGTCGGCACGAAGCGTTTCGGCGAATGGTTGGCCAACAACGTCGACTGGAACATCTCGCGCGATCGCTACTGGGGCACGCCGCTGCCCTTCTGGGTCTGCGAGAACGCAACATGCAACCACGAGCGCGCCGTCGAGAGCGCCGCCGAGTTGCGCAAACTTGGCGCCAAACTTGGCAGCGATTTCGATCACCATCGACCGTCGATCGACGCAGCCGTATTGGCCTGCGAAAAATGCGGCAGCGCGATGAAGCGCACGCCCGCGGTGCTCGACTGCTGGTTCGATTCCGGAGCGATGCCCTTCGCCCAGCACGGTTGGCCCCACGTCGCCGGGAGCGCGGAAAAACTGCGCGATCAATTTCCCGCCGACTACATCTGCGAAGGATTGGATCAGACGCGCGGTTGGTTCTACACGCTGCATGCCATCGGCACACTGGCGATGTCGCTGCCGGAACTGAAGCTTCGCGCGCCGAGCGTCTACCGCACTTGCCTGGTCAACGGCCTGGTCCTCGACAAGGACGGGGTCAAGATGTCCAAGCGCCTGGGCAATGTCATCGACCCGTGGAAAGTGATCGAGGAGCACGGCGCGGACGCCGTGCGCTGGTACCTGATCGCCTCGGCGGCACCCTGGCTGGCCAAGAAGTTCGACCCCGCCGCCCTCGGCGACGCGCGCCGGCGCTACTTCGGCACGCTGCTGAATTCCTACGGATTCCTGCGCGATTACGCGCGCGTCGATCGGTTCGATCCGAACGATCCGGCGATCCCCGCACTCGGCGCGCGGCCGGCGATCGATCGCTGGCTGGTCAGCCGCGCGAACTCGCTCGTCGCCGAAGTGCGCGCGGGCGTCGACGCTTTCGACCTGACGCGCTGCGCGCGCGCGCTCGAGAGTTTCGTCGTCGACGAACTGTCCAACTGGTACATCCGCCGCAACCGCCGGCGCTTCTGGAAGAGCGAGGCCGGCGCGGACAAGCTTTCGGCCTTCGCCACGCTGCACGAAGCGCTGCGTTGCGTTTCACTCTTGTGCGCGCCGATCACGCCGTTCTTCTCCGAGATGCTTTGGCAGAGACTCGAGCCGGCGGCGGGTTCGGTGCACCAGCAACTGTTGCCCGAGAGCGCCCCGTCGCGCATCGATCTCGAACTCGAAGCGAGCATGGAGATCGTCGAGCGCCTGGTGGTCATGGGCCGCGCGCTGCGCGAAAAGGCCGGCCAGCGCGTGCGCCAACCGCTGCGCGCGATCCACGTGCGCTCTTCGAAGCCGCACGATCTGGAATTGCTCGGCACGCAGTTCGCGGCCGAGCAGATCCTCGACGAACTCAACGTCAAGGGTTTCGGAAGTCTGGGCGCCGACGACGGAAAACTCTGCCGACTCTCGGCCAAGGCCAACTTCAAGTTGCTTGGCAAGCGCCTGGGCCCGCGCATGAAGGCGGCGGCGGCGGCGATCGAAAAGCTCTCCGCGGAGGAACTCGCCCGCCTGCGCGCGGGCGAGAGCGTCGGACTGCAGCTCGATGGCGAAGAGCTATCCGTCGCACCGGACGAAGTCCTCGTCTCGGTCGAAACCCAGGCCGATTTCGCCGTCGAAACCGACGGCCGGTTCGTCGTCTGGCTGGACACTGAGCTCGATTCGGGACTGATCGCCGAAGGACTGGCGCGCGAAGTCGTCAATCGGATCAACGGACTGCGCAAGGACCGCGGCCTGGCGATCGAGGACCGCATCCGGCTGGAATTGTTCTACTTCGCCGACACGAACCTGGCGCGCGCGCTCGTGCAGCACATGAGCTTCATTGCCGCCGAGACCCTGTGCGTCGGCGCGAACGTCGAGCCGGCGCCCACAGGGCCTGAGCCTTTCGAGCGCTTCGACCTTGGCGAGGGCCGAGTCTTGGGTGTGCGCCTGACCCGCGCCTGAGTCCAGGCGTCAGGTTTGCTTTCGACGGCGGCCGGCGCAGCGCGCGCGGCATGGCGCACGAAGCGCCAGAGTGATAGCGTTTCCCACGAGGGATGACCCTGGCCCTGCAAGTGACCCGGCTTCAACCCCCGGGCCCTACAAGCAACCAACGGGCCATGTTCGATCGCCGCCCTAGTGCGGCGTGTTTGGCCCCCCTGAACCTTTGGGTTCCGGGTCCAAGTCGGCACGGCAGGGCTGGGGCTCCCTCACATTTCCTGCCGGATCTATCCACGCGCGTTGGCGCGGCTTTTTGCCAAGTCGGCCGCGACTCTGCGGCGCCAGCGGATTCTGTGCTCGGCGACGGAAGTTTGCCCGTTGGCGGCTGCGTCTCCGAGTCGCGCCGACGATAACGCTTGAGGAGCGCGCTCGCGCTCGGGGCACTGGGCGCGATCCGTTGCCGCAGCGATCGCGCTGAAGTCCGATGCAGTGCATCGCAGTCGCCCATCCACACTGCTAGGATCGCCGCGCGCCGAGGAACGCCCGCGGAATTCGGCGCGAAGCGCGACTCCGTCGACGAACGCTCCATTTTTCCGCGGCGCCGGTTACGTGGGGGATGGCGACATGAGGGCATTGTGGGGCTTGGGATTTGCGTTGGTCGTGGCGCTCGGTTTTTGGATTGGATTCCGCCGCAGCGACGAAGTTCAAGGCAGCGAAAACGCTGGATTTCTCGCTGAATCCGCGCCTTCGGCCGCCGCCGCGAAGGAGCCTGAAAAAACGACGGCCAGTGCGCCCGTGCCCGCGCCCGCTGCCTCGGCAGCTGCCAAGCCGGCTGCAGTTCCTGTCGCGCGACTCGAGGAATCCACCCTTGCCGCGGCACTGCTGCACCGGCCATCGAAGGAAGTCAGCGTGCTGCTCAGCCAGTGCGACCTCTCAGGCGCGCGCAAGAAAATGTACTCCGCCGTGTCCGCGGCGCTCGGCAACGAGCTGGAATTCGCACGCAGCGCTGCGCAGGGGCTGGAAAAGTCGGACGAACTGGACGTTCGCGAGCGCGCACTGGTCTCCTCGGCGGTGAACGGAACTCCAGTCGCCGCTGTGTCCGCCAGCAGCACGAACAACTCGATTGCCGCCGTGGCCATGGCTCTGGCTCTGCGCGCCCGCGACGGAGCGAAGGCGCTCAGCGAAGGTCGATTCGCCGAAGCCGCCGCCGCCTACTCGGAGGTCCTGCTCGCCGACGCCACGGCCACCTGGCCCTCGGATTCCACGGCATTGCAGCGTTGGACCGACGGTTTGGCCAAAGCTCAGGATGGACATCGCTGGAGCGTGAAAGGCAACTGGCCTTCGTTCACCATGAAGGTCAAGTCCGGCGACAGCCTGACCGCGATTCGCCAGCGCGCGATCAAGGAGCACCAGGGGCTGGTGATTTGCACCGGGCTGATCGAGCGCGCCAATCAACTGCGCAACGAGCGCGATCTGCATCCCGGCGAAGAACTGCGCATCCCAACGGACAAGGTGCACATGCTGGTGGACATTTCCACGCGCTGGGTGCTCTACATGATGGGCGACGAAGTAGTCGCAGCCTGGGAAGGCGGAGTGGGCAAGCCAGGCAGCGAAACGGTGCCTGGCAGCTACAAGATCGGCCTGAAGCAGAAGGACCCGTCGTGGTTCCGCAGCGGCGCGCCGCTCGTGCCCTTCGGAAATCCTGAGAACCCGCTCGGCACGCGCTGGCTCTCCTGGCAGTTGAACGGCGTCGAGTCGCACCTTGGATTCCACGGCACCACGGATCCGGGAACCGTCGGCGGCGCGGTGAGTTCGGGCTGCGTGCGTCTGCGCAACGGTGATGTCGAGGTGCTGTTCGAGATCCTGCCTGAGAAGGCGGACGTGCTGGTTCAGCCCTGATCAAGCTCACCCCGCTCCCTTTCGACCACACCGTCAGGCTGAGGCTGGCTGCGAGTCCTTGCGAGGCAAGGACTTGCAGCCAGCTTGCTTTTCGAGCAGGTCGCCGGCGGGGCTTCGGCCGAGCGAAGGGATAGGCCGAGAGCAGCACGCGCGCTCCAGACTTGGAGCGCTCCGACACCGGCTCGAGGCGCGAAAGCGCACTTTCCGGGCCTGCCGACGGTTTCCGTCACTATCCATAAGCCGTTGCTCTCAAATAACTTACGGCAGCACCGCAGCGCGAGTTCAAGAAATCTCGGCAAGTCGTTGACGGGGGGGGCAAAAAGCCTACTATCCCCGTCCCTCAACGAGCAGGCGAAGAGCCTGGGAGTAGGGGCGGCAGGGCTGAATGGCCCCGCCGGAGGTGACGCCCAGACCAACGTCTGGGTGGCGCGTCGAAGCTCTCTGAAAACAAGGGTGGCCCTTGAAACTGTGCGAGCATGAACTGTCGAGTCGCCGCGACGTGATGTCACGGCGCCGCAGTTCTATTTTCCAAGAACCAGACAAAAACTTCACAAGTGAAGGGTTTGATCCTGGCTCAGAACGAACGTTAGCGGTGTGGATTAGGCATGCAAGTCGAGCGCGAAAGCCCGCAAGGGTGAGTAATACGTAATCAACTTACCCCTGAGATCGGAATAACCGACGGAAACGTTGGCTAATGCCGGATGGCCCTTCTGGGAGGCATCTCCTGGTTGGTAAACGGTGGCGTAAGCTGCTGCTCGGGGAGGGGGTTATGGGATATCAGCTAGTTGGTGGGGTAATGGCCTACCAAGGCTATGACGTCTAGCCGGTCTGAGAGGATGGTCGGCCACATTGGGACTGAGACACTGCCCAAACTCCTACGGGAGGCTGC
>JAYUUV010000205.1:0-4010 GCA_043754695.1 Planctomycetota bacterium | reverse complement strand
CTGTTGGGGCCGCCGGGGCTGTTTCTTGCGGCCGCGCGAATCGCTCAGCTCACATGCGCACGTACTCGTAATCGATCGGCAGCCCCTGGATGCCCTTGGCCGGCGGCGCGATCCAGCCCGCGGTCTTGCCCTTCTCGAGGCAGGGCACCATCAAACTCTTCACATAAGCCTTGTCGGCGGCGCTCGGCAACCAGCGCTCGACGTTCGCATTCCAGGTGGCTTCGTCGATCAACTTGCCTTCGAGATCGAAGCGACCGGCGGAGTAGACGCCGATCTTGCGGTTGAAGCGCCGATGCGGGAGCGAGAAGCGGAAGTCGTTGCCGGCGCGCTCGCAGATGCGATTCCAGTACTCGATGCCGCGCTCATTGTCCTTGACGTATTCGTCGCGCAGCACTTCGTTCATCGCGTTGCGCAGCGGAACTTCTTCGACCGACAAACGGTTGTCGGCGAAATTCTCGAAGCGGTACGTGCCTTCCATGGCCAGGTGATCGGTCTGCTTGTCCTCGTAGGCGCGGCCCTTCAGGCCTGAGCGGAAGAAGTTCGCCGAGTTGGAAGAAATCTCCGCGCCGTAAAGGTCCGTCGAAGACGACGCCCAGAAGTTGATGTAGCGCTGGATCAGCTCCATCGGGATGCCGCCGAGCGCGGCCACGTTCTTGCCGGGATTCTGCGCCATCAATTGGCAAGTGCGCTCGATCACGCGACCGACGCCGGTCTGGCCCACGAACATGTGGTGCGCCTCTTCGGTCAGCATGAAGCGACACGTGCGCGCCAGCGGATCGAAGCCCGACTCGGCCAGCGCCAGGAGTTGGAACTTGCCGTCGCGGTCGGTGAACATCGTGAAGCACATGAAGGCGAGCCAGTCCTCGCAGGGCTCGTTGAACGTGCCCAGGATGCGCGGGTGGTCGGGATTGCCGGAGCGGCGCTGCAGCAGTTCATCCGCCTCGTCGCGGCCGTCCTTTCCGAAATAGGTGTGCAGCAGATAGACCATCGCCCACAGGTGACGGCCTTCCTCGACGTTGACCTGGAAGAGGTTGCGCAGGTCGTAGAGCGAGGGCGCGGTGTGTCCGAGCAGGCGCTGTTGCTCGACCGACGCGGGTTCGGTGTCGGCTTGCGTGACGATCAGTCGGCGCAGCCAATTGCGGTATTCGCCGGGCACCTGCTGCCAGGCAGGTTCGCCGAAGTGATCGCCGAAGCCGATCGTGCGTTTTTCGTCGCGCGGCTGCAGGAAAATGCCCCAGCGGTAGTCGGGCATCCTCACGTAATCGAAGTGCGCCCAACCTTCGGCGCCGACGTCGATCGCCGTGCGCAGGTAGATTTCCTTGGTATTGAAGTCGGTCGGGCCCATCGAGTTCCACCACTCGAGATAGTTGGGCTGCCAAGCTTCGAGCGCGCGCTGCAGGCGCTTGTCCGAGGCGAGGTCGACGTTGTTGGGGATCTTTTGAGAGTAGTCGATGCCGGTCATGGTCGTTCCCTGTTCAGAAGGTCGTGAGCGGTTGGATGCGTGTGTTTTTCAGGTGCGCGAAGTGTCGAACTCGGGCGCTTCAGGCGTGCCGTAACACGTCAGAGCTCCGCGTTCGCCCACGGCGTTGGGGCGTTGGAAGATCCAGTTCTGCCAGGCCGAGAGCCGGCCGAAGATCTTCGTTTCCATGGTCTCCGGGCCGGCGAAGCGCAGATTCGCTTCCATGCCCGTCAGCGCGTCGGGCGAAAACGCCGCGCGTTCCTCGATCGCCAGGCGCAATTCGTCTTCCCAGTCGATCGAGTCCGGCGCGAACGTCGCAAGACCCAATGCGTTCGCAGCTTCAGCATCCATCGACGCCGTCTGCGCGATCTTCGCCGCGGTTTCCGGATTGGCCAGGAAGCGCGTCGACAGGCGCGAAAGCCCGTTGGCCATCGGGAAGAAGTCGCGGTTGGCTTCGGTCGTGCCCAATTTCACGGCGACGTCCGGATCGTTGAGCAGGTACAGGCGATCGCAGGCCAGCGCGAGTTCGAGTCCGGTGCCGACGAAGTTCGAGTCGCCTTCGGCCACCGCGTAGAGGCTCTTGGCCGTGTTGTCGAGGCGTTTGAGCACGCGTTTCACGAGCTGGCGCACTTCGTTGACGAACCAATGCTTCGACTGCGCGAGCAAGGCATCGCTTGCACGCCAGGTCGCTTCCGGGCCTTTGACGCGCAGCAGGATCAGCGCGATTTCAGGTTCGTTCAGGCGCAGCTGCAGAAGCATCTCGTCGAATTCGCGGAAGGCGCGCAGCATCCACCACGCAGCTCCCTGCTCGACGGCCTGTGCTTCCGTTTTCGGGCACGACTCGGGCACGCTCAGCGTCAATTCAGCGGTGCGCTGCGCGCGGTCCAGCTTGCAACTGACGTACTTCGCATTCCATTCGTCGCCCTCGCAGTCGATGTCGATCGAATCGAGGGTGATGCCGCGCTCGGCCTTCTTCGGCACGGAATCGGCGAGCTCGCGGGCCATTTCGCCGACGGATTCGTTCCAACGCGAGAGCGGCGCGAGCCGGTCGACCAAGTTCCATTCCACCGCACGCTTGCCCTTGATGCCTTCGGCGATCGTCGAAAAGACGTCGCTGCGGTCGCGGCGGATCTTGCGTTTGTCGGCGATGCGCGTGAGTCCGCCGGTGCCGGGCAGCACGCCGAGCAGCGGAACTTCGGGGAATGAAACTGCGCTGTTGCGATCGTCGACCAGCAGGATCTTGTCGCAGGCCAGCGCCAGTTCGTAACCGCCGCCCGAGGCGGTGCCATTGAGCGCGGCGAGGAAGCGCACGTTCGAGTTCGCGCTGGCGTCCTCGATGTACAAGCGCGTCTCGTTGGTGAACTTGCAAAAGTTGACTTTGAAGCCGTGCGTCGAACTGCGCAGCATCACGATGTTCGCTCCCGCGCAGAACACGCGGTCGAGTCCGCCGGTGATCACCACGCAGCGCACTTGTGGGTGCTCGAAGCGCACGCGCTGCACGAAGTCGGCGAGTTCGATGTCCACGCCGAGGTCGTAGCTGTTGAGCTTCAACTCATAGCCCTCGCGCTGCGGCGAGTGCGCGTCCACCGCCATGGTCAGCGTGGCGATCTCGCCCGCGAAGCTCACCTTCCAATGGTGGTAGCGGCTGGGGTCGGTCTGGAATCGGACCCGTGTTTGGGGAGCAGCGGTCGCGGCCAAAGGACTTTCCTGGGTGATGGATGGTGGCGGGAGGGCTAGGGCAGTATAATGCCCTGACCTTGGAGTGGCGGCGCAATATAGCGCTCAGTTCGCGGCACGGAAACATGGAAAACCAACTTGTCCTCGCGGAACTGGCCCGCAGGCTGCGCCAGGCTCGGGCCGCGGCCGGGATTTCGGTCAGCGAACTGGCCCGCCTCTCAGGCGTCAGCCGCCGGCACATCACCGAGGCCGAAGCCGGCCGAGCCAATCTGACGATTTCGATCCTGCACGCTCTGGCCGACGCCCTAGCGGTGCGCGTGGGCGAGCTGGTGGATTTCGACGTCTCCGCCCTGCGCGCTGGGCGCATTGCGTTGCTCGGTTTGCGCGGTGCGGGGAAATCGACGGTTGGTCGCGCGTTGGCGCTGGCCTTGGAAGTGCCCTTCGTCGAACTCGATCAACGTGTCGAGGAACTGGCGGGTCTTTCGCTCGGCGAAATTTTCGACCTGCACGGAGTCTCGGGCTTCAGGCGTCTAGAGCGCGAGGCGCTCGAAGCCGTGCTGTCGAAAGGTGGATCGTTGGTGCTGGCCACGGGCGGTTCGTTGGTCCGCGCGCCGGACACTTTCGCGCGCCTGCGCCAGACCTGCCGCACGATCTGGTTGCGCGCAGAGCCCGAAGAGCACTATCAACGCGTCGCCGCCCAGGGCGACGTGCGTCCGATGCGCGGCCGTCCCGCCGCCATGGCCGAATTGAAGTCGCTGCTCAGCGAGCGCGAAGCCGACTACGCCCGCTGCGAAACCACGATCGACACGTCCGGCCGCTCGATCGCGGAGATCGTGACGATGATAGGTCCCCGGTAATCCGCCGCCGTTTCTTA
>JAYUUV010000204.1:0-4095 GCA_043754695.1 Planctomycetota bacterium | reverse complement strand
GTCACCTGACTCCGTACTTTGTGGACGAAGTCACCTGACTCCGTACTAATTGATGGTGTACGTCAATCCGCCCGACAGCGTCGTGTTGTTGGGGGCAGGGAAGCCCGAGTCGCGGCCCCACCACTGGGCGTGAACGATCGTGCCCGGAATCCCAAGCGCCGGCAGCGGATTTCCACCGAGAGCCCCGACCGCGAAGGCGTTCATGTCGATCTGGTAGTGCCCAGAGCAGTCCGTCGGCGGAGGGTTGCCGCCCGAGTTGACCGACGACGTGCGCTTGATCGGGCCGGCGACGCACAGGGTGCCGCCCTGGAACGGCGACGAGGCAGGACCATGGACACCGTAGAGCAGGAGCCCCGGCTTGTTGTTCAAGACGTTCGCACAAGCAATGTCGAAGCCACTGCCGGCGGAGCTACTCGCTACGCCGCTCGCGGAGATCAGCGGCAAGCAGCCCTGCGAATTCAACTTCGCGGTGCAGTACGTCGTCTGCGCCGGCGTGACGATCCATTTCACTGCATGGTAGTAGCCGCTGGCGGACTGCGCTTCGCCAACGATCTCCCCCGCCGCGTTGATGCGCCGCGCGCGACTGATCGTGCCGCCCGGCAGCGTGCCTAGATCGATCGGCACGCCGTTGCGCCACAGCACGCCGACCTCGATCGGGTAGCCCTTCGAGCCCGTGGCAATCATGTCTCCAGCATCATTGATGTCGAGCGCCGGAGTGTAGGCCGAAATGCCCGCGGGCATCGGCAGCGCTTGCACGGCGCCGTTCCTCCAGAGCGAGGCGACATTGGCGTTGAGGCCGACGATCTCGCCTTGGTTGTTGATCGCCATGGCCTTCGAGGCTGCGCCGCCGCCGGTCCAAGTGCTGAGGTCGGTGTACTGTCCGTTCTGCCAGAGGAAAGCGTGCTGATTGGTGTTCGCGATCGACGCCACGCCGACGACGGCTCCGGCGTCATTGATGCCGAAGGCCTCCGAGTAGTTGCCACCGCCCATGAATCCAAGATCCGCTTGGAGCGAGTTCTGGAACCAGATTGCCGCATGTCCCCAGTAGTTCGGCCCGCCCTCCTTGGCTCGCCCGACAATCTGCCCGGAGGCGTTGATCGCGTGCGCTGTATTGAAAGCCGCGGAACCGCTGGGGAGCCCCGGAAGGGCAAAGGGGCTGTTCTGCGCATCCCAGTAGATGGCGTAGGAGAAGAATCCGCTGATGGTCTGGCGCCCGGCGCTCTCGCCCGCGTCGTTGAGGTCCTCCGGCACGCAAAGTCCACCGTTGGCGCTGAGATCCGGGATGATCGAGATCTGCCCGTTCAGCCACTGCACGTTCCGGTACGCTCCCGTCGAGTCGGTGGCGACACCGACGATCTTGCCGGCGTCGTTGATCCCCCCCGCCGAGGCGTAGCTGCCGCCGGGAAGCAGCGGCAGATCGATGATGGTGACCTGCCAGTTCGTCTGCTGTGCGAGCGTACTGCTCGTCAAGAGAAGTAGCGCGGTCGTCGGCCAGGCCAAGGGGTACTTGTTCATCTTCATGTTCCTTTGCATTGCAATCCCTGTGCAAGGCGCGTGCCTTGCTGCGAGCGATGAGCCTGTCGCGTGGCGCAAGACGCCGCCTCGCCACAAGCCTGAGCGCGATACTGGCCTGCATGGCTGTGCCGAGTTCGCGCCAGAAGCTTGCCGCGTTTCGACTTGTGGTGCTTCACCGCTGCCACGGGAAATCAACCACAAGTCGGGACGGGAGCGCTTCTAGCGCGAGTTCAGCACAATCATGCGGGGCAATATCACTAGGCGCCATTCAGCGGGAAAACGGTCAAAAATCTGCGGACTAAGCACTAGTTCGGTCGTGCGCGCAGCATCCGCGGCCCAGGAACGATTCCGCCTCCGGGCCGAGCATCTTCCCAGGTCGGTCCGCACAAAATCTAATTGCTGGACGGCTGCGCACCTCCTGTTCGGAGAATGCGTGATCCACGCGCTCCGCAGCGAGCGGGAGCGCAGGCGGCTGGCGCTCTTGCAGATTTCAAGCTCGTCACGTGCTTCGGCCCGCCAGTTGCCAATCCAACTGCGCGCCGTGAAACCGTTTCCTCACGCGCGAGCAGACTGCGCCCTCCTGCGTATGGGGGCTGCGCAGACGCCCATCTACCTTATTACTTCTACCCGTTCGATCGGTTTGGCCAGGGCAACCGGCGTTCGACGAGTCCGAGCAGGACAGCTTTGATCGTCTGCGTTGCCGCCACGCGCCCCACCTGCGGATGCCCTTGGCCGGGCCAGTTTTTGCAACCAGTTCAACCCCATGATGACCCCCATCGCTTTCCTCGTTTCCTTGGCTCAACCCCGGCTGAACCGCGCGCTGCTCCACTCGCTCGGCGGCGTCGTCTCTGCGCTGATGTGCGCCTCGATTGCAAAAGCGCAGGTCCAGATCGACTGGATCGTCCCCACGCGCGGCGTCTCGATTGCTGTCGATGCCGCGGACAACAGCTTCACGGCGGACTTCAACCAGGCGCTCGGCACGGAGATCGAGGTCACCAAACGCGATCGCGACGGCAATCTGCTGTGGGTCTCGAGCATCGACCAGCTCGACAACACAAAGTGGGAGGCGGCGACGTGGGTTGCCGTTGACAGTCAAGGCGACGTGCTGGTTTGCGGCACTTTGATGTCGGGCTTCGCGAATCCGGTCGAGGCCGCAAGCATCCTGCTCAAGTTCGCCGCGGACGGAACGCCGCGCTATCGCATCGTGTACGAGAGCGCCTTCGATGGCTCGGCCACGCGCAAGCTGCTCATCGATAGCTCCGACAACACTTATGTGCTCGGGAAGGGCAGCGGTCCCGCCGGATTCTCGACAAAAATCAAGAAGTTCTCTTCCACGGGTGTCGCGCAGTGGACGTACTTCGATACGCACGGGATCGGTCTGCCGGTGAACTTCAAGTTCGCTCCGAATGGCGACATGCTGATTGCGGCGCGCGCGCCCTTCGGCTCCGTGAACGGCTACGCGCGGGTCGATCGCCAGGGCAATGAACTCTGGAGTCTGCCGGGAGTCCAGAGCCTGACGGTCGGCGATGCCGCGGGCGACAGCTTGGGCAACACGTATGTGCTGCACAACGAGTACGTGTTCAACGGCGGCACGATGATCAAGAAACTCGACGCCCAGGGCGCGCTGCTTTGGCAGCATGCCTACACGGCTTCTGGTTTGCGCATCGAAGTCGGAGCTGACAACCTGCCGGTCGTATCCGGTATCTCGAACACGGGCACTGCCAGCGCTGCATTCCTCAAGGTCGATGCGGCCGGCGCGTTGCTCTGGTCGAACGTGGACGCCGATGGTCCGCTCAACATGATGCTGCACGCGCAGATGCTGCTCGACGCAGCCGGCAATGCCTACCTTGCCGCGAGCACGCTGTTCGAAATGGCCGTGTGCAAGGTCAACGCCGATGGCAGCACCGCTTGGACGGCGACGATGGCTGGCTCGGGTGCGCACGGAATTGCACTTGGGAATGTTCCAGGCAGTCTGTTCGTGGTTGGCGGAATGACCGCGCGCTTGCTCGACAACACTGCGGGCATCGGAAGTTCCTACTGCATCGGAGCGGTCAACTCGAGCGGTGTCGGTGCAAGCATGCGTGCTCTAGGTAGCCCCGCCGTTGCCGACAATGACGTCCTGCTGGTTGCAGCGGGCCTGCCGGCGAACAAACCGTGCCTGATCCTTTTCGCTTCGAATCAAGCCGCAACGCCCTTCGGCGCGGGCTTCCTGTGTGTGGGTGGACAGATCCGCAGGCTAGTGCCCGGAGTCACGACCAGTCCGCTCGGCACGCTGCAGTATGCGCTGAACCTGACGACACCGCCGGCGCAAGGCGTGATCCTTCCGGGCAGCGCGCAAAATTTCCAATGCTGGTACCGCGACCCGCAAGGGCCGGCGCTGCCTTCGTTCAATTTGAGCGACGGCTACCAGGTGATTTTCCAGTGACGATGTACGGAGTCAGGTGACTTCGTCCGCGGGATACCGTACCGGACGGATACGGTGATACGGTACCAGGTTCGACTTCGACATCACGCCGGCACCCGACAATCGAAGTGTCATGCGGCGCGGCTGATGCCGAAGTCGAACCTGGTACCGTATCC
>JAYUUV010000203.1:0-2906 GCA_043754695.1 Planctomycetota bacterium | reverse complement strand
TCGACCTGGAACTTCCAGTTCTGGCATCGCGACCCGACAGGTGACTGTTCGCGTTCAACTTCTCGGACGCGGGGCAGCTGACGCTGGCGACTCAAGCGCCCTGCAAGCACTACTTGATCCAGAGCTGGGCTCGGCCGCGACGCCGTGACGTTGTGGTCGAGCTCTGCTCGGTCTCGTCAGCATCCGCCTTCGTCTTGGCTGGACAGGGACGAAGCTCACGCCCACGGCATGAGCTTCAACTCAGTACAGGATGTACTCGCAATCAAGAAAACCGCCGCTGCCCCCAAGGGGACCTTCCGGGTCGTCCTCGCGGCCACTCTGGCATGATCCCTGCCACACAGGAAAGTGAACCGCGGCTGGCGCGCCGCTCAGGTAGAGAACATCCGGATTCTCGAGTCGGGCTCACGGGCTCAGGTCCACGAGGGCCAATTGCCCAGACCCGACTTCCGAACTAGACTCGCTCATCAGCCATGATCGAGTTGATTGAACGTCACCGGCCGACCATCGAGGCCATTTGCATCCGCCGACATGTCCTGCGGCTGGAAATTTTCGGTTCGGCAACTGGACCGCTTTTCGACCCAACGCGCAGTGACGTTGACTTCCTTGTCGAGTTCGCGCCGGACCGTCCTCTGGATCTCGTTGATGCCTACTTCGGCCTGCGCGAGGATCTCGGGGCCTTGCTCAAGTGCCCCATCGATCTCGTTATGACTTCGGCGATCAGGAACCCGATCTTCCTGGAGTCGGTCAACGAGTCGCGGCAGCTACTCTATGCCGCGTGAAGCGCGTGCGCTCCTGCTCGACATTCTGCGAGCAACTGAAATCCTCGAGCAAGGTACGCGTGATTTCGATCTCACCAGGTTTCGTGGAGATGTCTGGGTTCAGTCGGCCGCGGAACGCCAGTTGATCGTCATCGGGGAGGCCGTCCGCCGAATGCGGGAGTTCGACCCCGAGATGGCCGCGCGTCTGTCCGACATTCGAAGCATCGTCGGATTTCGAAACGTCCTGATCCACAGCTACGAACAGATCGACGTCGAAATCGTCTGGCAGGCCATCCAAACTCGCATTCCGCAACTTCGGTCCGAAGTCGGAAGGTTGCTGTCGGACTCTTCGCCCACTCAATCTTGATCAGGGGACTCAAGGCCGTTGCCCTGGGGGCCCAAGGCCGAGGTTGATGAAGCACGGCCCTCGAACGTCCCGCGCCACACCGCCGACGCAGTTCACTCGCGACGCGAGCACCGTGGCGCTTTGGCACTTGGACGAAGTCGGCTGCAACATCGCACACGACGCCTCCGGCAACGGCTTCGACTTCACGTTGTACGGCGGCTACTCGTGGGTGACGGGCGTCGGCTCAGACTTCAGCAACTACTGCAATTCGACCTGCAGCATCGAACAAGGCTGGATCAACGAAGCACGTCTCGCGCAGCGCCGCTATCCTGTCCGCCTTCCATGACCGCATTCGAGCGCACGCGCGGCCTGTTCACGATCACCACGGATCCCAAGCGCATCGATGTCGACGCGGTTCACGCGTACCTCACTCGCTCGTACTGGGCCGAGAACATTCCGCGCGCAATCGTCGAGAAGTCCATCGCCGGCTCACTGTGCTTCGCGCTGCTCCACGAAAAACGCCAGATCGGTTTCGCGCGCGTGATCACGGACAGCGCGACCTTTGCCTACCTCTGCGACGTCTACGTGCTCGAAGATTTCAGAGGCCAGGGCCTGGGCAAATGGCTGATGGCACAGCTGCAGTCGCACCCACAATTGCAAGGTCTACGCCGCTTCGTGCTGGCCACACGCGATGCACACGGACTCTACGCGCAGTGCGGATTCGCGGCGCCGAGAAACCCCGCGTCGTACATGGAGATCTCGAAGCCCGATTTCTACAAGCAGAGCGCAGCGCCGTAGCCCATGCACACCATTCGTTGCCTCACATCCCCCACGCTCGCCGAACGCAAAGCGCTGTATGCCTTGTTGCGCGACTCGGTCCAGCACGGCGCCTCGGTCGGTTATCTGCTGCCGCTGCCCGAGACCACGCTCGAAGACTTTTGGAACGACATGTTCGCGCAAGTTCAGCGCGGCGAGCGCATCATCCTGGTCGCCGGCGACTCCGACGCAATCGCCGGCAGCGTTCAACTCTCGCTGTGCACGAAACCGAACGGTAGGCACCGCGCGGAGGTGCAGAAGCTCTTGGTGCATTCGAGTCAGCGCCGCCAGGGACTTGCCTTGCGCTTGATGACGGCCATCGAAGCGGAGGCCGGCAAGCATTCGTTGACCCTGCTGACACTCGACACGGAGACCGGCAGCGCGGCCGAGACCTTGTACGACCGATTGGGATACATGCGCGTCGGTGCCATTCCGCGCTATGCCGGAGTGCCGAGCGGCGAGTTGCGGACTTGCACGTTTTTCTACCGCGAGCTGCGTACAAGCTGACCCAGCACGAACTCAGCTTCGGTTCCTGCTCGCGGCGACTTCATCGAGAACCGAACTCCGTATGCCGGCCGCTCGCTCAGCAAGCGTGCCTGGACCGCATCCGCGGAGCGAAAGTGCGTCAAGCGCTGCGCCGCGGCAGCATGTAAGGCACGGCTCGCCGATAGGCCGCAAATTGCTCGCCGTAGACCTTCGCGTAGCGACGTTCCTTGTGCAGCGGACCGAGCACGCAGTACGCGCTCCAGATCAGCGCCAGCATCAACCGGTCCGGAGTCCACACAGGCGCCGTCCACAAGAGCAGCGCGAAACCGAGATAGATCGGCTGGCGGCAAATCGCGAACAGGCCGCGCTGCGCCATCGGCGGAAACTCCACGCGGCGCCCCTGCCACACGGCGGTCCAGCCGATCAAGCCGGTCTGCAGACGCAGGTCGCCGTCGCGCAGCGCTTTCAGCAAGAATGCCCAGGAGAGCACGTAGGCTGTG
>JAYUUV010000202.1:0-6759 GCA_043754695.1 Planctomycetota bacterium | reverse complement strand
TCCGCTTTTGGCCACACTCACGTGCCCGTCAAGTGGTCGAAAATGTCGCTTTCCGCCGCTTTTGGTCGCTTTTGCCGCTTTTGGCCACTCTCGGATCCGGCCTTGCCGCCAGATTCCCAAGGTCGGTGTCGAGGGTTCGAATCCCTTCGCCCGCTCCAACGGCGACAAGCACAAGCGGCCGACTTTCGCTCAGCATGCCCAGTTCGCCTGTCGCCCCGCGAAGCAGGGCGCGAGAACACGGCGCAGAATCATGGCCTCCTGCGCGTCAACCCGGAATCCTGATCGTAGGTGATTCTGCCGACGCATGGATCGATTAGCTCGGCGACAGTCTCGCTCGTTCGAACAAGGCCGAAGGCCAATACGGTTGAACCTGGAAATGCAGCACCGAGCAAAGAGGCCGATGCGAGCAACATGCTGCCCGAAGTGACGAAGTCGTCCACGGCCAATAACACGCGATGCTCGGGGAGGATCAGGGGTGGCAAGACACGCATGGTCTCGGAATGGCGCTGCGCCTTGGTCCGTTCGCCTGGCAGTGCAAATGCCGCCTTGGGTACAGGCGTGTGACGTTCGAGGCACGCCAGGATGTCCTTGCCTAACTTGCGGGCGACCAACTCCTCGCAAATGCGCCGACCGGGCCAAAGGGTTTCCGGCGTGCTCAGCGGCGCACTGCGCGGCACCGGCACCAAGAGCACATCGGGGCCAAGAAAAGCTTCGAATCCAAGCTGGTCCCAACGCTGCTCGATGCGCTGTGCGGCAAGTTCGATCAGGCGGCGCTGGTCCTGCTTGATGCCGTCGCGAATCTCTCTGGATTTGCGGTCGTTTTCAGACTTGCCGCGCGGAGAGTAGGCGAGGAACGAGGCGAACCGGATTTCAGAGAGCAACTGCACCGCTGCGATCCCGTTCCGGCAAGTTCGCAATGAACTCGTCGAAGTTGGCACGCGTGAGGACTTGCGCGCCGTACTGCTGCATCTTCTGCACCCACGGCAAGTCGGTCCGCTGCGCGAGAGTTTCCGCAATGAACAGCAGTCGCCCCAGGCGAAGCGCTTCCCAGCCCTGGTGCTCGGTGCCGCTGCGCAAGCCTGCCTCGACGATGACCGTCGCGTCGGCGATCAAGGCCATGGTGCGGTTGCGAATCGGGAAGTTGGACATGTGGACAGGTTTGTCGCCCGCGAACTGGGAGAGCAGCAGGTGAGTTCTGCCTATGCGTTCCTGAAGTTCTCGATTCTGTTTCGGATAGTACTCGTCGAGCGGCGTTCCGAGCACGGCGATGGTGCGCCCGCCTCGCTCCATGGTCGCCGTGTGAGCCACAGTGTCGATGCCCTCGGCCAGGCCACTGACGACGACAACGCCGCGATCGACGAGCGCATCCGTCAAGGCACGCGCGCGCTTGAGTCCGTCAGGCGACGCATTGCGAGAGCCGACAACGGAGACTCGCGGGCCGTGCTTGAGGAGCGCCAGGTTTCCGCGCAAGAAGAGTCGCGCCGGAGCGAACTTCTGTTCGACCGTGTTGAGCGGTCCGAACAGTTCGTCCGGAGTGCAATCGAAGTTCGAAACGGCCACACGAGCAGCCTACCTCAGTTCAAAGGCGAGCATCAACGGGCGCGTGACGGTCAGCCCCCGGGTCGCTACGCTCGCCTTTCGGCCTCCCCTTGCGACCCGGGCGCCAGACGTCACGGGGCCTTGGAATGGCTCAACGGCCAGCCAAGGGTGGGGTCACGTTTCTTGTTCCTTTTGGGGGTCAAGCTCGCGCGCTGTGAGCGGGTGCATGCGCAACGTGCGCGCGCGACCAGCCAGAAGATTCGCACCGCCACGCCGGAGCTTGCGCGCGCTCGAGCCGGTCATCGCGAATCGCAGACCGCGCGCTTCGATCAGCCGATGGACTTCGTTCAAGAGCTCCGGAGCACGCTGGATCTCGTCTAGGACGACCCAGCCCGAGTGCGCCTGCGGGACCAGCTCGGCGATCCGCTCCGGTGAGGCCGAGATGCGTAGGTAGGTGCCCGACTGCAAGAGATCGAAGACCAGGGCCTCTTCGGGCTGAGCCTTCACCCAGGCCGTCTTTCCAGTGCCGCGTGGCCCGAGCAGGAAGAAACTCCGCGTGGGAGGCTGTCGCAGACGCGAGTAAACAACTCGCTTTTGGCACGGAAAAACGAGTTGGCAACTCTCAACCGCAGATGGGCTCCATTCGAGGGCTCGTCCGAACCCAGCAACAAGCCCCAGCGGGTCAATGCCGCCAGATTCCCAAGGTCGGTGTCGAGGGTTCGAATCGCTTCACTCACTCCAGGTTGATTCCTGTGCCAGACAGGTTGATCGATTACCGAGGATTCGCCTTGCGATGCAAGTCGCGGTGGCGATCTATTCCTGCTGAGGAAAGTGCCAAATTTCTCAAGGAGATATTCGGATACCGCGTTTCTCCATCGGGGTCCGGGCCATGAAGCTCGAGCCCGACGGGCTCTACCTGAACGAGCGCGTCAGGCGCGTGGAGAAGAACTTGTTCGGATGGAAGGGCGCGCGAGTCGGCAGGCGGCGCCCAGTCAATCACAACTCGATGCGCCGGTCGAACACCATCACGCGGTCGAGACGCGCATCCAGTGTCTCCAACACGGTCCACGCGTCGGGCACGGGCTTGCCTCGGTAGATCTCCTTGCCACTGCTCTTCACGATCACCTCGGCCGTCGGGTCGATCATGCTCGCGTTGAGAAACAGAGTAATTCCCGCGGTTCCATGCGCGGTGTCGCGCGCTTCGACCTCGATCTCGTTCCCATTGCGCGTGGCGATGATTGTCTGGCGGTCGCGTGGTTCTTTGCAGCCGAGCCAGTAGAAACAGTTCACGGCCAAGCGGCCGACGTGATCGGAGGGTTCAGCCTCGGGCGACGGCGAGGTCACGTACTCCCACACGACTCGCGAAGGAAAGTTGTCGCGTTTCTCGGCGAAAAGGTAGTCGAGCGCCTTGGCCGGCTCACCTGGCGGAAAGTTGTGCGCCAGATTGGGGATGGCCTCGAAGTGAATCTTGGCATAGCCGCCTGGATCGGACTTGGCGAATTCGGCCAGACGGTCGGCGACGAAAAGGTAGGTGCCCGGCATCGTGTTCTTGTCGTCCAGTCCGATCGTGTAGGCCATCGCCAGGTTTCGGACGTTGGGAACGAGGCCGTGCTGGACCGCCCTCACCTCCGCCTTGAATTCGAGCTGGCTCTTCGGGTCGCCCATCAGTACGCCTGAGAACGGCGCGGAACCGCTGAGCAGATCCGCGTGGCGTCCTGCCCAGAACCACGAGCCCGTGCCACCCATGCTCAGTCCTCCGACGACGACGTGCTCGGGGTCGACGTCGAGATGCAGCTTGGCGATTTCGATCAGGCTCAGCACGAAGCGCTCACCGTGCACCGTATTCCAGGTGTCGTGCACGAGTCGAATTCCCTGCGGGTAAATGCCCACGCAGTTCGGGCGTTCCCAGGTACCGCGTGATTCGTCGGCCGAGCCGGCGTCTTCCCCGCCACCGTGCAATCCGATCATGAGCGGCGGATGCTTCTTCGCGGTCACCACGTATGCCCAGGCCGGGCCATAGGGAGTTTCAATCGTGAGCTTGCCATTTTCGATCGCGGGCTTCGGGCTGAACTTCTTGGCCGAGGTCCACAACAGTTCGACTACCGCAGGCAGAGCGCCCTCCGGAATTGGACCCAGCGCTTTCGCACGCGCTTCAAGCTCGGTGCGCACCTTCCTGTCCCACTCCACAAAACGGGTCGGCGGTCGCGCTTTCCACCAATCCTGCGAGAGTGCCGTGAAATCCTTCGTCAGTTTGTGGTCCAGCCCCGCGGGTTTCTTCTGTGTGCTCGCGCCAACGACGAGCAGAAGCACGCTCAGCAGAACGCTCGCGATGAACAGCAGCCGAAGCATCGCGACCAATCTAACAAGGCTTGTGCGTTCCGCGGTCGCCGGCTTCCGCAGACACAGAGTTTCAGGAACGCGGCGTCCACTTCGTGGTGCTCAGCGCCAGCGCGGGTTCCGATTCAACGAACTACCTACTTCCCCGAAGCGAGCATGCGAGTACCTGATTCTGGGCAGCGTTTGCCTACGAGGACGGGCATTCCTGGTCGCGCGCTTCGTTCCAGCGGTGAACGCGGGCGCCGGCGTTCGAAGTGGAATGAACGGAATTTCCATCGGACACCCAAGCGGGTCAGTCAGACCACGCGCAGCGCAGTATGCTCCGATGCGTGGATCCTCTACGCGCACGCCAGAATTTGCCGCGGGCCCGCAAGACAATCAAAAGCCGTGTGTACGCCATCCGCGACTTCGTCAACGATTTTCTCGACGATGATCCCTTCCAACTTGCCGCCGCCACTTCGTACTACACGCTGCTCTCGCTCGCACCGCTGCTGCTCATCGTCATCGGCGTGGCCAGCCTGGTCTTCGAGCGAGATGCCGTCGAAGGGCAAATAGTCGGCGAAATTCGCTATTTGGTGGGAGAGCAAGGCGCGGAAGCGATTCAGAGCGTGATCCTGAACGCGGCGCGGCCGGAGTCGGGGCTCGCACTTGGCATCGGGATCGCCGTACTCCTGATGGGCGCATCGACGGTGCTTGCACAACTCTCTTCCGCACTCAACAGGATCTGGGGAGTGAAGGCGGATCCCAAACGCGCTGGCTGGCGATCCATCTTGCGCAAGCGTCTATTGTCCTTTGCCATGGTCCTGGCGGTCGGTTTCTTGCTGCTTGTATCGCTGGTGCTCAGCGCTGTGCTCTCGTCGATGGGGCAGTGGGCTGGTGGGGGAGCGGACGACTCTGCGCTGGCCTGGCAGGTGGTCAATGCGCTGGCTTCGTTCCTGGTGATCACGTTGCTGTTTGCGATGCTGTTCAAGTTCGTGCCCGATGTCGAAGTTTCGTGGCGACACGTATGGCTCGGGGCAGCCGGGACATCCGTGCTCTTCACGGGCGGCAAGCAGCTGATTGGCATCTACCTTGGGCACTCGAGCCTCGGTTCGAGTTTTGGCGCAGCCGGTTCGCTCGTCGTCTTCACCGCCTGGATCTACTACGCGTCCTTGCTGGTCTTTCTTGGAGCCAAGATCACGAGCGTCCATTCGCGGCGCTCCGGAGTTCCGGTCGTGCCAGGACCGGAAGCGAGCGTAGTGCCCAAGTGAGTTGACGCGGTCAGCAGTGATGGTTTGCGGAAGGACGGGCGCCGTTCCCACATTTTCGGCGTCGACAGAAGTAGGTAAGGCAAAATGAACGCTGGCTCCAAAGCCACGGCGACTGACCAGGGCGAAAGTGGCGCCGACCTCGCCATCGCCAAAGGCATCCGGCCAAGTTTGGAAGGCACAGTCGACTTCTCGACCCGCGCGAAGATCGTCACGGTGGGGTCCAAGGACGGTGTCGTCGGGCCGCGGGGCAGCGTGCCCAGCGCGGATGAAAAGAGCCGCATCGAGTCCATTGCCCACGACGCTGCGGGCGTGGGGCGTGTGGACATTCAACTCACGATCCAGTGATCGAGCATTCCGCCCGATTTCAGGACGAGGAACATGCTCGAGCAATCTCGGTAGTCGCCCTCCTCAGCCCGTACGAACAGCCCTCCGACTTCGACAGCTTGAAAGGCGCAGGCTTCTCGAGCATGGACACTCCGTAAGGAGCTACCAGAAATCGTTGCCCGACATCTATGAAAGCACGGATGGCGCGGTCCTCGGCAAAACCTACCTTGCTCAGGATGGCGCTTGCCGTCAGCTTCAGACCCACGACCTCGTTCTCAGGAAAAGTTCTCGCCATGCGCATCCACAGCTCAACCGCCGTTCTCGTGATCCTTGCAGCATTTCCTCTCGTCGGCTGCCGCAGCCACGATCGACACAATTCGGTCGAGTCGGCTTCAGCGAAGGAGTACCGCTCCTGTTGCGGGAAGGAATGCGATGCCAGCTGCCCGATGGCTTGCTGCAAGGACCATTTCGCTCAGAAGCCCACGCCCAACAAGTAACGTAACGCGCGAGCCGCCGAAGCGCGTGTGACGCTTTCGGCGCGAGTGCAGCTGGTGCGATTGCCGCATGTGGGCCGTCGCGGACCAGGTGGAATGCGAGTACCGCTCGGTCCGGCCCGGCACTCGCCAAGTGTCGTGCGCTGGACGATTCGGCATTCGACCTTGCGCCTGGGGTTGAGCCACGATCGGTGCAGGCATGGGCGAGTGCGCCAGTGCGGACCGAGGCTGCGGCGAGGCTGCGCGCACACCTTGGTAAGCGAGCGGCGAATGCTCGCAGGCGAGTGGCCGAAGGGTGGGGGCCTCGATCCGAGCACGGGCGAACGAACGTCGCGAAAATCGTCGGAATCGTCACGAGAATGCGCGCGCGTTTCGCCCTACTCTTCGTCTGAGCAACGCAGGTGCGCCCGCCCTCAATGCGAGCGAGGACGTGCGCAGGGAAGCCAGCGCTGCTCACATAGAGGCCGACGACCAGGCAAGTGGTCGTCGGCCTCGCTTTTTTTGCGCGTGGACGAGAGTTTCCCGAGAACGATGTGCGCGACCCTCAGCGCGAAGGCCGGCGAAGCCGTGACGGGACTCGCGCACTTCCGGCGAGCGAATCCTGCGCCCCGTCTTGACTACAAATCGTGAAGCGCAGCCCGCTCGTCAGCGTCGTGCTGTATGGCGGCGAGTAGCTCGGATCGCGGCCTCAGCCTCGCGAGTGGATGCTCCTGCCGGATATTTGCAGCGAAGGATGCGGGGTGCCGTCGAGTGAAGGGCGCAACGAAAGTCCTTCCGATTTGACGTCGTCGGTCTGCAAGCGAGCAGCCGTCTCC
>JAYUUV010000201.1:0-4454 GCA_043754695.1 Planctomycetota bacterium | reverse complement strand
CGCTGGATTTCGAGCGTCGGATTTCGCGCAAACCCAGCCGCGTCGATCAGTGCGGCGGGCGCCACGCACAGGCCGCTCGCGGCGGCGAGCCCGCGTGTGGCGGCCTTGTCCATGCAGATCGCCGAAGCGACGACACCTGAACCGGTGTGGCGCCGGCCGCAGGACGCGAGCAGACCTTGCACGCTGCCGTCTTCGCCGGCGCCGCCGTGCAAGGCCAGGAAGAATACGTGCACATCGCGACATAGCGTGAGCGCTTCCGCCGCGTCGTGGGCCAGGCCATCGACGACCCACAGGCCGTTTGCATCGATCTCGATCGCGCTCACGTTGGCGAGCGCGTTCGCCAGCACGCAGCGTTCGAGTGCCGCCAGCACGGAGCGACCGCTGACCAGCGAGACTTCACGCTCGCCAGAAGTGCCGCCCATCACGACTGCGACGCGAAGTTCGGCTAGACGCATGTTTTTTCGCGCGAAGGCTGGAGTTCAGTGATGCTCATGCACGTAGAAGTGGCCGCGTTCGGTCTTGATCGGCTGGTGGGGCCGCGCCTTGAACGTCGCTGCATCCTCGGCGATCAACGGGTCGATCTCGATCGGATGCACGCCGCTCTCGTCGGGTGGCGGCAGTTCGAGTGCAGCCTCGCGTACCCAGGAGGCGTGCAATCGGCAAAGGTCCGCGCGCGCGGTCTCAGGCGAGTCTTCGCCGCGCGCATTCTTGACCGGAGAAAATTCTTCGCTGCGCGCGACCTCCAACGTGATCGAGCGCTGGCTGTCGCCCAGCGCGTCGAACACGAAGGCCTCGAACTTGAAGCCCTCGCGCTGCACCAGCTCGCCCGCCTCCCAGACCAGCATCTTCTTCTTGGCCACGTGCCAAGGCAGTTGCAGGCCGCCGCGCGTCAGATCCTCGATGAAATCGCGCCGCAGCATGTGGATCGCGATGTTGCCGGCACGGAACAGAAGCTCGCCCTGACTGTCGCGTGCCTCGCGCAGCGGCGCGGACAGGTCGGAGTATTCGATGCAACCCAGACGTTCGCCGCTCCTGCCGATCACGCCGACTTTTTCGTGCGCATCGCGCTTGGCCACGACCTTCGACGACATTCCGGCGCCCTCGAGCGCGTGCAGTCCAAGGAACAGCGTGTCCGCGGGCCGCGCCAGTGGATTGTCGACCTGGAAGTAGGAGAAATACTCGACGCCGCGTTGCCCGGCGTCCGCCAAGGCCCCCGAGCGTTCGAGCGCGAGCAGCACGCCGCCATGTCCGTTGGGCGCCAGGAACAACTCACCCGGCGCGCAGCGCAGGATGCGGCCGGCTGCGTCCATGGTCGGGATCATGGCCTGCGAGAAAAAACAAACGTCCTGCGTTTCGAGGCCGAAATAGCGATGGCCCTCGAAAAACGCGCGCGTCGCAGCGTTGTTGGCCGGTGAGGTCATCACGTACCAGGGCACGCGGACCTTGTAGCGCTCGCGCACGGCGAGCAGGCGCCGCGCGTGGATCTCGAACAGCGATCGCTGACTGACCGGCCCGATCTCGAACGCGCCCTTGGGGCCTTCGTAACCCAGTCGCGAAGCCTGGCCGCCCGCGACCAGCAGAAAGGCGACTCGGCCCTGTGCAAGCAAGGCCTCGCCCGCCCGCCGCGCCTGCTCGGCGCGACGCTGCAATCCGGCGTCACGCTGCAGCGGGAAAATTTGCGGCGGAGCGAGTTCGAGCGAGGCTTGCGATCCGGTCGGCTTCGCGAGCAGCGCCGCTTGCGCCGCGACCTGCTCAAGATCGACGCCGGCGAGTTGCGCGAGGAATTGCGCGCGTGCTTGCACGGAAAGCGCTTCGAAATCGGCGAAAACGTGTTCCTGACCGGCGCGCGCAAACTGCGCGCGCAGCCTCGACTCCTCGTGTTGGCTCATGACTTGTGGCACGGGCGCCGGCGCTCGCGCTGGGCCCCTAGCGAGTCGCGGTGCCGACTACTTGTGGCCGCCGTTTTTGTCGTTCTCCTGGTGCGACAAAAGCTCGAGCAGCTGCTCGGTCAGTCCGACCAGCGCCTCGAAGCGCCGTTCCAATCGAATCTGGCGCGAGACCAGTTTCTCGATCACCGGCGGAAGGATCGCCTCGCGCGTGTAGTTGTTGATCATGTTGATGATCTCCGCGCGGTCCGCGTCGGCCAACTCGTGGAAGTGATAGTGGTACTTCTGCTTGAGCACATCCTCGGTGACGTGCAAGCACTCGGACGTGATCTCGGAGACGCTCTGCTGGTCGTGCTCCTTGCGGAAGACCTGGACTTTGTACTGGTGCAGCAGGTCCTGATATTGTTTCTTCACTGGGGGTCTCCGGCTCGAGAGATCGTCGGCGTAGAGTCCATCCGGTAAGGCCCGAACGGCGTCTCGCCTGGTGGCAGGACCATTGTAACTTGACGGCGCGCGATGGGAATCCACCGCCACGCTTCCCTGGCGAAAATCAGTCGGGCTGGCCGATGCAGATCGAGACGTTGTGGCCGCCGAAACCGAGCGAATTCGACAGCGCGTTGCGGACCTTGAGCTTGCGGGCGGACCCGGGCACATAGTCGAGATCGCAGTCGGGGTCGGGTGTCGTGTAGTTGCGCGTCGGGTGCACCACGCCCTGCTGAATCGACAGGGCGGTCACCATGAGTTCAACAGCCGCCGACGCTCCGAGCAGGTGGCCGATCATCGACTTGGTCGACGAGACGGCCAGTTTTTTCGCGTGCTCTCCGAACACTAGCTTCAATGCACGCGTCTCGATCGCGTCGTTGTACTTCGTGCTGGTCCCGTGCGCGTTGACGTAGTCGACCTGCGTGGGATCGAGTTTCGCATGCCGCAGCGCTTCGCGGAACGCGCGCGCCGGCCCGTGACCGTCTTCCTTCGGAGCCGTGATGTGGAAGGCGTCATCCGTGGAGCCGTAGCCCTTGACCTCGGCGTAGATCTTCGCCCCGCGCTTTTTCGCGCGCTCGTATTCCTCGAAAATCAGGATCGCGCAGCCCTCGCCCATGACGAAGCCGTCTCGGTCGCGGTCGAAGGGCCGCGACGCGCCGCCCGGATCGTCGTTGCGCGTCGAGAGAGCCTTCGCCGAGCAGAATCCCGCCAGGCCCAGGCGCGTGGTCGCGGACTCGGATCCGCCGGTGACGACCAAATCGCAGTCGTCCCATTGGATCGCGCGCCAGGCCATGCCGATCGCGTGCGCCGCCGACGCGCATGCCGACGAGGTCGTGAAGGTCGTACCCAGCAACCCGTGTTCGATCGCAACTTGGCCGCTGACGGCATTCGCCATGATCTTCGGGATGAAATGCGGGCTGACGCGGCGCGGGCCCTTTTCCTGCATCGCCAAGAACTGCTCTTCGATGCCGGTGATCCCGCCGATGCCGGTGGCGATGATCGAACCGAAGCGCTCGCGCACCGACTCGGGCAGCGACGCGAGGTCGATACCTGAATCCTTGAAGGCCTCGCGCGAGGCGAGGATCGCCCACATCGTGAACGGATCGAGCTTGCGCAGATCCATCACGTTGAAGTGCGCGGCGGGATCCCACTTCACGCTGGCGGCGAAGTGCACGGCGTACTCGCTGGTGTCGAAGCTGGTCAGCGGACCGACGCCGTTCTCGCCCGCGAGCATGCGCCGCCACGACGTCTCGACGTCGTTGCCCAGGGCATTGAAGGTGCCCAGTCCTGTAATCACCACTCGACGCATGGGGCGCCTTTGTCGTCCTTGAGCTGGATGGAATTGGAAGCGGATCGGCGCGCCCGCAGGCGGCCGAAAAGTCCGCAGGGAAAGCCCCTAGGACTTCTTCGTGATGTACTCCACCGCGTTGCCCACGGTCTGGATCTTCTCGGCGTCTTCGTCGGGGATCGAGATCTCGAATTCGTCCTCGAATTCCATGACCAGCTCGACCGTGTCGAGCGAGTCGGCGCCGAGGTCGTTGATGAACGAAGTCTCGGGCGTGATCTTGTCGGGCGTCGTGCCCATCTGATCGCAGACGATCTTCGTTACACGTTCTTCGATCGAGGGGTTGGTCACCTTCGTTGTCTCCACTGGTTCACTGTCTGTTGGGGTCTGAGAGGGTCGATGCCGCCCGCTGGATCGGTCCACTCCGCGGACGCGCCGCAGGGAGGATCCGACCCGCGCAGGCGGCCGGCAAGAGGGATGTACGGGAGTCGCGGGAGCGTTCGTCTCGAGCCGGGCCAGGCTGGCCCGCGCACACTCTAGAGCGAAAGTCCCCCATCGACGATCAAGGTTTGTCCGGTGATGTAAGCGCCGCCCGGGCCGCAAAGGAAGTCCACGACAGCGGCAATTTCACCCGGCTCGCCGATGCGCGAAAGCGGAATCGAGGCTTTCAGCGCTTCGACCGCCTTGCCGTCGAGCTCGGAGGTCATGTCGGTCGCGATCAGGCCCGGTGCCACGGCGTTGACGCAGACCCCGCGCGAGGCGAGTTCCTTGGCCACCGAGCGGGTCAGGCCGATCACGCC
>JAYUUV010000200.1:0-7285 GCA_043754695.1 Planctomycetota bacterium | reverse complement strand
GGGCCGCGGGGCGCTACTGTGGACGAAATCACCTGACTGCGATTTTGCGCATCGGCCGCACGCCGACGGCGCGGTCGCAAAAGCTCGGCGCGTACTCGTTGCGTGCCCCCGACACCACTTCCCCGTAGGGGTGTCCGATGTTTCCGCCGCGCGCCGTGCACAGGCGCGACTCAGGTGCCAGGACCATTCCGTCGCCATCGCGCAGCGGAAATCGGAACGAAGTCCAGAACGGCTCGAGCACCCACTCGCCGACGTTGCCGTGCACTTCGTGCAGCCCCCACGGGTTGGGCGGAAAGCTGCCGATCGGACATGTAATGTGCCAACCGTCAAAGGCTGGAGCTCCTGCGAAGCCGTTGAGCATGTTGATCTTGCCGGCTACGTCCTCCAGTCGCGCTCCTAGCGACCACGGAGTCTTTGTTCCCGCTCGGCAGCCATACTCCCACTGCGCCTCGGTCGGCAGGCCGAATCCGAAGTGGCCCAGCGTCTCGACGCACTGCAGCCAGCTGACTTGCTCTATCGGCTCCGACCACGTGGCCGTGATCACGCCACCGTTGGCCGAGACGAACTCAGGGCCGATCGGCCAGTAGGTCCCGACCCGGTGGTAACTCGGGTTCTCGCCGCTCATGCGGAACCAATGCGCCTGCGTGAGTTCGTGCTTTCCGAGGAAGTACGCGTCCAGCCGAACGCGAGCTCGCACTGGCGGCACGGGCAGAGAAGAGTTATTTCCAAGTTCGATCTCTCCCGGCGGCAATAACACGAAGACAATGCCGTGCTCCGGCCCAAGTCGCAGCTTGCCCGCCTCGTCGCGTCGCGGCACGCTACCCGTGGCCACATCGACGAATTCCCATAGTCCACTGTCAGGATCGCGGCCAAGCGGTACGAGTCCGAACTGCGCAGCGAGCCGCAAGCCCTGATAGGCCGGGCATTCGTTCACGTCCGCGATCGATTGGATCGCCGCGCGCCATGCGGTCGCGGATTCGTGCAGCGAGCGCGCCTCGATTTCGGGCACCGAATCGACACGCGCCTGCATGCGCACGACTCCGCCTTCGCTGGGATCGGCGAGTTCGAGCGCGTCGAACAAGATGCTCCAGATTTCGGCGTGGCGTCGAGTCGCGACCTCGTCTGGAAACCGCCAGCCTCCGTACTCATCGACAATGGTCTGCAAGCGAACGATCGCCTGTTCGCGGCGGCGCTGCTCGCCGCGCGCGAACTCGGTGCCCTGCTGCAGTCCCGGATCGGCGGAGTTGGCGCTCATGTCGACGATGTCCTGCTGCAACCCGTCGATTTCCGCATGCCAAGCGGCGATACGCTCGACTAGGGGCTGCGTGAGCGCTGAACTCGCCGTGTCGCCGCGCGGCTGCAGCGCACCGCGCGAGCGCAGCTTGTCCAGTTGAGCGCGGTAGTAGGGAATGCGCGAAACCAGGTCGCGCGCCTCCGCGAGCCAGATCAGCATCGCGGGCAGATTGCGCGGTTGTGCCGGCCACAATTTCTGTTCGCGCTCGCGCAGCGAGGCAGCCGCGCGCGCATCGGACTGCTCGCGCGCTTCGCGGGCTCGAGTGTGTTCGGAAGCGAGCAAGAGCACTGCTCCGACAGCGGCAACGAGCAGCAGTGCGCAAAGCGTCGAGGCCAGCGCGCGGTTCCGAAGCACCCACTTGCGTAGCTCCGCCCACACTCCGCGCGCATGCGCGGCGACCACACGGCCCTGCATGAAGGCGCGCAGGTCTTCCGCCAGTGCCGCCACGCTGGGATAGCGCTGCTTGCGATCGCGAGCCATCGCCTTGCGCGCGATCGCTATCAGTTCGTTGTTGGCAGCGGGCGCGAGCCGCTCCAGATCCGTCGGCGGGCCGGCGCGCACGGCGTTGAGAATCTCGGCGGCATTCCGGCTCGGAATGGCGTCGGCGTAGGGCGCTTGGCCGGCGAGCAACTCGTAGAGCATCGCTCCGATCGCGTACACGTCCGTGGCCGCATCGATTGCTTCTGCGCGGCCGCGCGCCTGTTCCGGTGAAATGTAGGACGGCGTGCCGAGCACGTCGCCGGTCTGCGTCAGTCCGGCGCCCTCGGGATTGCCGGTACCATCGCCGCTTCCGGATTCGTGCGCGCGCGCCAGTCCCCAATCGACGACATAGACTTGTCCGAACGTGCCGACCATCACGTTGGCAGGCTTGAGGTCACGGTGCAGCACACCGCGTTGATGCGCGTAAGCCAGCGCGTCGCAAACCTTGAGCAGAACTTCCAGGACGCGCTCGCGAGGCCAGTTTGCTCGCCCTCCGTGCAGCGCGCGATCACCTCGGAGAGCGGCAAGCCTTCGATGCGCGGCATGGTGAAGTACACCCGTCCGTGCTCGTCGAGGCCTAGTTCGTGCACCGGCACGATCGAAGGATGCTCGAGCTTGCCGAGCACTTCGGCCTCGTCGATCAGGCGCCGCAGGCCCTGTCGATTTCCGCCGCGTCCGTCCTTGGACTCGTATTCGGCGCGCAGCATCTTCATCGCCAACTCGCGGCCGAGGGCGCGATCGACGACGCGCAACACGATGCCCGCGCCGCCGCGGCCGAGCACGCCCTCGATCCGGTAGCGCTCGCGCGAGCTTTGGACCCGGCGCAGAGCTGCGACCGCAAGAGCCGCGGCGTCAGGCGCTGCCTTGCCGCTGCTCGAGCCGGAATCGGGCGAAGGCGTGCCACTTGGGGTCTGCGAGGCCGACGGGTTCGCGTCGTGCAGTTGGCGCAGTTCGCGCTCGTATTGCGGCCATTGGCGGATCAAGCCTTCGAAGCTGCGTCGGCTGCCGTTGTCGTGCCGCTCGCACCACAGGCAGTACAGATCCAGCGCCAGTGCCGCGGCACCATTTTCTTCCGCCTTCGACATCGCTCGCGTTCGAATATAACCAAGTGCTCGCGAATCGTGCGCCAGCCATGCTGCACAGCTTTGCGCATGGCTCACCCCGCACAGCGAGGCCCGCTGCGGATTCGTTCGGAACCGGCAGCGGGCCTAGGATCGGGCGCGCGTTCGAGCGCGCTTGGCGGGGCGTGTGATTTCAGTGCACGCGCGACTTGATCTCGTAGCAGAGAATTTCGTCCGGCGTCGTGATCGTGCCCAGGCCGAAAACTTCGACTTCGAGCGTCTCGCCAAGGCTCAGGCCGTTGAAGAGCGCGAAGAAACCGATTTCGTTCGAGGCGTCATCGAGGAACCTGCAGGAAGGATCGAAGTTCACCGACACGCTCCCGAAATTCACGCTGTTGCCGAACGGATCCTTCAGGTCGGTCATGTCCGCGTTGAACGAATGCAGGCCGCTGAAAACCGCGGTCACGTCGCCCTTGAAGCGGCCGGCGTGGATCTTGGTGCGCGTGGCGGTGATCGTGGGGCCGTTCGAGGGCCCGTTGATCGCGCCGTGGACCTCGAGCTTGAGACCGGGCTGCAACTGAGTGTTGGAAATCGTCGGTTGCGCGTGCGTGTCGAGGAACAACGTGCTCCCGGTCAAGTTGACCGTGACGTCCGTCCCGCTGCTGTTGACCTGGCCGGAGAGGATCGCGGGTTCGTCGGATTCGAGGTGGATCGTGATCGTGTTCGGCAGGCCGACGACGCTGACGATGTTGCCCTCGAACTCGGGTTGCTCGTCGATCTCGATCTGCGATGCGGGGAACGGCGCGTTGACGAAAGTCGGGAACTTGACCTTGACGCGTTGACCTTCGGCGAGGCTCGCCTCCGTGGTCGGCGTGTGTTCGTCGAGCACGATGCTGGTCTGGTTCGTGTACGCAATCGCGGTCGAAGTCGCTCCATTGATCGCCGGAGTCGCGAGCGACGAGCCCTTTTCGATTTCGATGATCTCGAGGTCGAACGAATTGGTCAATGTGTCGAGATTGGCAATGCGTCCGTCGATCTTGACCACGTGCGAAGCACCGCCGCCGTTGTTCTCGATCTCGACGCGCGTGGAGGTGATGCTCCCGCCGACCAGGCTGCCGTGCACTTCGAGCAAAGTGGTCGAAGGGAAAAGCGCGTTGAAGAAGTCTGCGCTGTTCGCGAACACGGTCCCGTCGTCGTTGAGCAGCAGCGTCGATCCATTGATGTTCACGGTCACGCGGCCGAGCGGCAGCGAGAGATCGCCGTCCGAGAAAGCATCGATGAAGATCTGGTTGTTGCCGGAGTCGGTGGAGCGCACGATGCCCTTGACCTCGTCGATGACCGACGAGCTACCTGCACCGACTCCGAGCGCCGCCGTGCCGGCCGGATCGAACAGGATCGGCGGCGTCGCGGCCGAGCCGGAGAGCGAGACCGACAAGTCGATGTCGAGCACGATCTGGTGGTAGGAGCCCGAGCTGATCGCGACCGGCGTCGCGAAGGGCAGTTCGAAGCTCGAGTTCGTCTGCGTGACCGAGACTGCGGCGCCCGCGCGATCGATGGCCGTCGACGAGCCCGGAGCGAGCGTCAAGGCGACGCCGCGGAAAGTGCCCTCGGGCAGGTCCTCGCGCGAGACCCAACGCGGCGAAGCGCCGGCGCCGATCAAATCGATCGTCACGGGTGCGACCATGATGTTGGAACCGACGATGCCGGTGTCCGTGACCATGGCGATGCTGCTGATGGTCGTCCGGAAAGCCAGAAGTTCGTCGACCGTGGCGTCGGTGATCAGCATGTCGGTCGAGACGCTGGCGACTCCGCCAGCACCTCCTCCGCCGCCACCACCGCCGCCACATCCGGCCAGGAAAAGGGCGCCAAGGAAGAAACCGCTGAGGATGCGAGTAGGGGTCTTGAACGACATGGAAGTTGCTCGATGGGGCGCTGAAGCGACAAAGATTAGGACTGTCTTACTGCTCCAAGCAACACGTGTGCCAGGAGCGTAGGCCTTAGTTCGCCGCCATTTGCAGGCTCAAGTGCGGGGAACTAGGCAACTGGGGCACTGTGCGGACCGGCCGCATCCAGGAAATGGACGTGAGCGCGTGCCGCGTCGAATCCTCAGTCGTCGTCGACGACGATTGCAATGTCGGTCTGGCCCAGGCTGGCTGGGGTCCTCACGAAAGCTGAGTAGCGAGTGCGCACCGAGAGCGTGAAGTCCTTGGCGTCAGCCCAGCCCCTGACCTCAAATCGTCCGTCGGGGCCGGACGACGACGACAACGCCAGGACACTCGCGATGCTGAAGGGCGGCAATGGTTCAACCTCGACGACTCGCAACGGGAGTTCGAATCCGCGACTGTCGAGCACGCGTCCGGCGCACAGCAGGGAAGCAGGTTCCAGGACCCATGTTCGGAGGTCATTCATCCCGCTGTGAACGGTAGCGCGGAACAAGCCACCCGTGTCCGCGCCGGCTGCTGAATGCACCAGCGCGGAAAAGCGCACTTCGCACTGCTCCTCGGGCAACGGGCCGAGCGCAAACGTGATCGACTCGCTCCCGCGCAGCACGCCCCTGTATTGGCCGCTGAGTCCGCGGGTCGGATTGCAAGTGCCCAAAACGTCCACCGACCAACTCGCCGGGCCAATGGCCTGCTGGTCAGCCGCGATCAACTTGACGCGCACGATCGAGAGCTTCGAATCGAGCGCCAGGTCGAAGCGTTGATCGCGCGCGTCGGTGGGCATCGTGAACTGGGCTGCCGGCAGTGGGCCCGCTCCATCCAGTTCGGGTCGCAGCGAAAGGGTCAAGCCCAATTCGACGCGCGGAATCGCCACCGTTCCCGCGCGGATCGGCAGCTTGACCCACTGCGCCATGTTCTTCGGTCGCCCGATCCAGTCGAGCGCGAGTTCACCGTCGATCGCACACACCTTGCCTGTTGAATCGACGATGCGCACCAAGAGACGCTCGGAGTCTGGGACCAGCAGTTCCGCCATCGGCGCGTAGCCCGCGCGCGCCCAGGCTTCGACGGGCTTGCTGAAGAGGCCGTGCACGGTGACGAAGCGCGCCGGCTCTTCGCTGCTGCGCGAGGCGAATGGGCCCAGGCGCGCGAGACCCTGCGCGTCGCTCTTTGCGCCGATCGGAAAACCCATCAGACCTTCGTCGCGCAGGGCGACCGCCACGCCATTGCGCGGCTTGCGATCGCTTGCGGAGAGCACGCGCGCCTCGAGGAACTCCGACGGCAAGAGCGCAAGTTCGAACTGCCCATCGATCGCTTTCGTCGGATCGAAGGTCGCGCCGCCGAAGCGCGTCGGCGTCATCGCTACGATCCAGAACGGGCCATCGGCCTGCGGAATCTCGGTCAGCCCAAATTCATTCGTCGTGCGCTGGCGGCCGTAGCGCGCGTAGAACTGCGCCGGCGCGAAGAACACGCTCGGGTCGTCGATCAAGAGCACCTCGGCGATGCGCTGCGGCGGGAAAAAGTACACGCCTGCGCCGATTATCGGCTCGCGCGAATGCTCGTCGATCACGCGCAGATTCCAAGTTGGCCCGCCATCGAGATTGACCGCGGTCGAAGCTTCGTCCGTCGATGTTCGGACCGCGGCCTCGATCGTCGCCGGCTCCGCGATCCCTTCGACCAGATCAAGTGCAGTGTCCGTCGTACCTTCGCCGCCGGTGAGTTCCATCGATTCCGGCGCGCGCCGGGCCGTGAAATCGCTCGACAGCCACAGCGCCATGAAACAGACGCAGAACCCGGCGACGAAGATCAGGAGCCTGGTCGTGCTGCGCATGTCGAATCCAATTTACTCCGCTCGATTCACAAGTAGCTCAACCATGCCGACTTGTTGCGGCGCTTGAGCGCCGCGAAGGATGCGCACAATGGATAGAGCAGAACCAGGCCGATGACCCAGCCAAGGTACACGCCTGGAAGTCCGAAGCCGGTGACTTGCGGCACGAAGAGACCGTAGATCCAGCGCAGGCTCCAACCCAGTCCCGCGAGCATCGGCCATTGGAAAACGTAGAAGAAAAGCGGCACGCGCCCGAAGACGAGTACCGGCTTCGACAGCTTCCCGAACGAGCGACCCTCGAGCGCGGCGAGCAGCAGCAGCGAAATGCCGAGTGTCGCCGCGAGGTACAGGAGCGAAGGCGGGTACTTCTCGACGTTGAAGAACGAAAGCGCCGTGCGCCAGGGCGCAAGCGCTTCGTCATGGATTCCGACGGGCGCCTTCCACGGATGCAGGTCGCCGTACAGATTGCTCCAACGCAAGGCGAAGAATCCCGCGAGCAGCATGGCGCCGATCGACGCCAGCACACGCCGCCGCCGCGCCGCGTCGAACGCGAAGACGGTCCCGGCGACAAAGCCCAGCGCCATCACGCCCATCCATGGGATCAACGGATACATGACCCACACCACGGGCCCATGTTCGCCGAATTGAATTTCGGTCTGCTGGTGGAGCAAGACCCACACGCCCG
>JAYUUV010000199.1:0-3772 GCA_043754695.1 Planctomycetota bacterium | reverse complement strand
CGGTGGCAAGGGCGGTGTGATCTGCACGCCTTCCGAAATGAGCCAGGGCGAGTTGGAGCGGCTCACGCGCCGCTACACCACCGGCATCCTCGACATCCTCGGACCGGATCGCGACGTTCCCGCGCCCGACGTCAACACCAACGAGCAGACGATGGCCTGGCTGATGGACACGTACTCGATGCACGTGCGCCGCACGACGACCGCGGTCGTCACCGGCAAGCCGATCGCGCTGGGCGGTTCGAAGGGTCGCGCGGAAGCGACCGGCCGCGGCGTGATGATCATCGCGCGCGAGGCGCTCAAGAAACTGGGCATGCACCCCGAGCAGACTTCGGTCGTCGTGCAGGGCTCGGGCAACGTCGGCGGCATCGGCGCGCTGCTGATGCAACGTCAAGGCCACAAGATCGTCAGCATCAGCGACATGTTCGGCGCGATCTACAACGAGAAGGGCCTCGACATGCCGGACGTGCTGGCCTACCTGAAGGCCAACAAGAAACTCGCCGGCTATCCGAAGGCGAAGGCGATCAGTGCGGCCGAGCAGCTTGAACTGCCCTGCGACGTGCTGGTTCCCGCCGCGGTCGAAAACCAGATCACGTCGGAAAATGCCGAGCGCATCAAGGCCAAGGTGATCATCGAAGGCGCCAACGGTCCGACGACCGCCAACGCGGACAAGATCCTGGAAAAGAAGGGCATTCTGGTCGTTCCGGACATCCTCGCCAACGCCGGCGGCGTCACGGTTTCGTACTTCGAATGGGTGCAGGACCGCGCCGGCTTCTTCTGGACGGAGGAAGAAGTCAACACGCGACTCGAGCGCATCATGGTCGACTCCTTCAAGAGCGTCGACGCGACCGCGACGCAGTACAAGACCTCGCTGCGCATCGGTGCCTACATCGTCGCCGTCGGCCGCGTGGCCGAGGTGTACAAGCTGCGCGGCACGTACGCGTAACGGACCACGACCCATGACTGCGCGCACCGCCGACACTCCGCTGTCGAGTCAACCTTCGTTCGACGAAGAGACGCCCTTCGCCACGATGATGAGCCTGTTCGACGAGGCGGCCGAGCGCCTGCTGATCGAACACGATCTCTATGCGATCCTGCGCAAGCCCGATCGCGAAGTGAACGTCTCGATTCCGGTGCGGCTCGACGACGGCACGCTGGGCGTCTTCGACGGCTGGCGCGTGCAGCACAACATGGGCCTAGGTCCGTACGTCGGTCCTTTCCGCGTCTCGGCCGATCTGCGCATCGACGAGTTGCGCGCGCTGGCGGGTTGGACAACCTGGAAGTGCGCGTTGGCGAACATTCCCTTCGGCGGCGCGGCCGGCGGGATTCGCATCGACCGCGAGAAGCACCCCGCCGCGGTGCTCGAACAGGCGGTGAGGCGCTACACGTCGAGCCTGCTCGACGTGATCGGCCCCGAACGCGACGTGTTCATTCCCGACAAGAGCGCTGACGAGCAGTACATGGCCTGGATGATGGACGTCGTGTCGATGCATGAGCGCCACACCACCAACGCCGTGGGCCTGGGCAAGCCGACGGTGCTCGGCGGATCGCGCGGACACCTGGATTCGATCGCGCGTGGCATGCGCGTCGTGCTCGATCTCGCGCGCGAGCAATTCAAGCTGGGCAGCGACCGCGGCGGTTTGCGCGCCATCGTTCAGGGCGCCGGTTCGGTCGGCGGCAACCTGGCGCTCGGCCTCGTCGAGGACGACTGGCGCGTCGTCGGAGTGTCGGACTTTTTCGGCGGCCTGTACAACGCAAACGGGCTCGATGTGCGCGCGCTGAACGAACATCGCAAGCGCCACGGAAATTTGCGCGAGGCGAAGGGCGCGTTCGAGCGCATGTCGAACGAGGAACTGTTGCTGCGCGAGTGCGACGTGCTCGCGCCCTGCGCGGTCGGCAACGTGATCACGCAGCGCAATGCGGACAAGCTGAAGACGAAGCTGGTGATCGAAGGCGCGAACGGCGCGGTGACTTCCGTCGCCGACCGGATCCTCGAAGGCCGCTCGATCCCGGTGATCCCGTCGATCCTGGCCAACTCCGGCGGCATCCTCGTCAATTACTTCGAGTGGGTGCAGAATCGCACTGGGGAGCAGTGGAGCGACGGACTCGTGCACCAGCACCAGAAACGCTTCCTCGCCGAATCGTGGCAGTCCGTGATCGCCACAAGCGCCGAGAAAAAAGTCCGCCTGCACCTCGCCGCGAGCATGGTCGCCGTCGAGCGACTCGCCAAAGCGCACCGCCTGCGCGGCTTGTACGCGTAACGGTACCAGGTTCGACTTCGACTTCGACTTCGAGCGCAGAGCGCCGGCGCCCGAAGTGTTGTCGTTGCGCGCTGCGTGTCGAAGTCGAACCTGGTACCGTATCCCCGTATCCCGTCGAGCGTTACTTCTCGCGGAGCTTGTGCAACATCTTGGTCGCGTTCGAATTCTCCGGATTGAGCGACAGAGATTTTTCGTAGTTCTCGGTGGCGCGCTGATTGTCGCCGGAGAGCATGTACGCCTCGGCCAGACTGTCGTAGACATCAGCCGATTCGGGAAACGCGTCCGCGTTGAGCCGGAACACGGCGATGGCGTCCGAATAGGCCTTCGCGTTCAGAAATTCGTAACCGAGCGAATTCAAGGTGCTCTCACGGAACAGACGCGCGTGCCGATCCAGCTTGCGAGCTTCCTGGAAGCGGAGGGCGGCCGAGGCGACACCCTCGGCCCTCAGTGCTTGGACGAAAAGAGCTTCCTCGCGGTACAGACCCACGCGTGCCTCGAGCATGCAATCGAGTTCCGCCTTAGGCAGCCAGCGTCCGCGCACCAGCACCCCGATCTGGCGGCCGGCATTCGCCACGTCTTCCAGTGGGTTGCTTTCGAGCAGCAGGAGATCCGCTCGCGCGCCGACGGCGACGACGCCGAATTCCAGTTCGCGGTGCTGAAAGCGCGCCGGATTCGTGGTCGCCGTGCACAGACAGTCGTAGGCGCTCAGGCCGCAGGCGACGAGATTGCTGAGTTCCTCGTGAATCGAAAAACCGGGCAGCACAAAAGGCACGCCGCTCGTAAGACCTGAATCGGTGCCGGCGAGCAGCGGCACCTTGGCGGCGTGCAGGGCGCGCACGAGCTCTTTCTGGAAGTCCAGCAGGCCAGCGAAGCGCTTGGCGTCCTCGGTCTTGAAATCGCGCAGGTAGCGGTTTCTGGTGCTGAGCCAAACCGCGAGCACGGCGGGGTCGACATAGCGAAGCTGTGCTCGCTTCGCCAATTCATGGGCGTCCTCGATCTGTCGCCCAATCGTGTCGAAGGTCACGAGCGTGGGCGTCACCCAGGCACCCGCGTCGTGGGTCAGCTGCACGGCTTCGGGGATTCGCTCGGAGCCTGCATTCTTGAAAAACGTGTAGAGATACTCCTCGGCATGATCGATCGACGATTGCCCGGCTGCCAGCGCACCTTCGAGGCCGACGGAACGCGGCAGGTGTCCGACCACCGGCATGTTCGCCAGCCGTGCCGCGTCGATGATTCCGCCGTACGCTTCCTCGGTGAGGCCACCGTAGACCTTGATCATGTCGTAGCCGGCGGCGTGAATTTCCGCGACGGCCTTTTCGGCCTGCTCAGCCGTCGTGACGATGGAACGGTTCGAGCCCTCGGGTGGAACGCTGTCCATGGTCGGCCCGGCAGTGATCAATGTCGGTCCAAGCAGTCGACCCGCCGCGATCTCGCGACGCCAGCGCAGGTGGAAAGGCTCGCCGCTCATGTTGCGAACGGTGGTGACACCGTTGGCGAGGTAGAGCGGAAACTCG
>JAYUUV010000198.1:0-6923 GCA_043754695.1 Planctomycetota bacterium | reverse complement strand
CGCGGTCGCCTCCGCCCCGGCACCGAAACGATCGCTCCCATGACGACCCAATCCACGCGCCTGGCCCAGGATCCCGCGCTCCTGGCTTCGATCCCGATCGGTCCGCAACGCGCGCCGCGCGGAAATGTACGCAGTTGCAAGACCTGGGCAGCGGAAGCCGCGCTGCGCATGTTGATGAACAACCTCGATCCCGAGGTCGCCGAGGATCCCGCGAATTTGATCGTGTACGGCGGCAGCGGCAAGGCGGCGCGCGACTGGCCGAGTGTCCAGGCGATCGTGGCCACGCTGCGAAGGCTCGAAGCGGATGAAACGCTGCTCGTGCAATCGGGCAAACCCGTCGGCGTGTTCCGCACGCAGCGCTCGGCGCCGCGCGTCCTGATCGCCAATTCCAATCTCGTCGGCCGCTGGGCGACCTGGGAGCATTTCCGCGAGCTCGAGGCCAACGGAAAAATGATGTACGGCCAGATGACCGCGGGCTCCTGGATCTACATCGGCACCCAGGGGATTTTGCAGGGCACCTACGAGACTTTCGCCGCGGCGGCGGCGCGCCACTTCGGCGGCGATCTGCGCGGACGCCTGGTGGTCAGCGGCGGACTCGGCGGCATGGGCGGCGCGCAACCGCTCGCGGCGACGATGAACAACGCGACGTTCCTCGCGGCGGATGTCGATCGCTCGCGCATCGAGAAACGCCTGAAGACGCGTTACCTCGACGTGTGCATCGACGGCATCGACGCGGCGATCGATCAGGCATTGGCCTGGCAAGCCGCGGGTGTCGCCAAGTCGATCGGCGTCGCCTGCAACGCGACGGAGCTTTTGCGCCGCCTGATCGGGCGCAATGTGCTGCCGGACATCCTGACCGATCAGACCAGCGCCCACGATCCGTTGAACGGTTACGTGCCCGACGCCATGCCGTACGCAGCCGCGCTGGAATTGCGCGGGCGCGATCCTGTGCGCTATCAGGCCGAGTCGCTGCGCACGATGAAGGCGCATTGCGAGTTGATGATCGAGCTGCAGCGGCGCGGCGCCGACACTTTCGACTACGGAAACAACCTGCGCGGCCACGCCAAGGAAGCGGGACTCACCAATGCCTTCGACTTCGAAGGTTTCGTGCCCAAGTACATCCGCCCGCTGTTCTGCGAAGGGCAGGGGCCGTTCCGTTGGGCCGCGCTCTCGGGCGATGCGCACGACATCGCCGTGACCGACCGGATCTTGCTCGAGTTATTCCCGGAGAAAAAGGCGCTCGCGCGCTGGATCCGCATGGCGCAGGAACGCGTGCAGTTCCAGGGATTGCCCGCCCGCATCTGCTGGCTCGGCTACGGCGAGCGCGCGCGCGCCGGACTTGCTTTCAATGCGGCGGTGCAGCGCGGCGAGATCAAGGCGCCGCTGGTGATCGGCCGCGATCACCTCGACTGCGGCTCGGTCGCTTCGCCCAATCGCGAGACCGAAGCGATGCGCGACGGCACCGACGCGGTCGCCGATTGGCCGATCCTCAACGCAATGCTCAACGTCGCCAGCGGCGCGTCGTGGGTCAGCTTCCACCACGGCGGCGGAGTCGGCATTGGCTACTCGTTGCACTCCGGACAAGTGACGGTTGCCGATGGAACGCCCGAAGCAGCGGCGGCGATCGAACATGTGCTCACCAACGATCCGGGCACCGGCGTGATGCGTCACGCCGATGCCGGCTATCGCGAAGCGCTCGATTGTGCTCGCGAGCGCGGGCTCGATCTGCCGATGGCCTGAACTACGGCCCGACGCTGAATTCGAGACCGTCGGAGAGGGCCGACTTGTTGGGAGCCGGGAAGCCGTTGTCGCGGCCCCAGTACTGCGCATTGACCAGCGTGCCGGGCACGTGCAGGAAGGAGGCGGGGCTGCCCCCAAGCGCGCCCGATGCGAAAGCGTTCATGTCGAGCGCATAAATTCCCGAGCAATCGTTCGGCGGCGGATTGCCGCCTGAGCTGCGCGGCACCGCGCCCTGCACCGGCGAGTTGATGCAGCGGAATCCGCCGCGGAAAGGCGACGCATCGCGGCCCGTGTTCGAGTAAATCAACAGGCCGGTCTTGTTGTTGATCACGTTGGACGCGGAGATCGTGAAGCCGCTTGCGGCCGTGGCGCTCGAGATCCCGTTCGAGCTGATCGCGGGCAGGCAGCCCAACGAATTGGTCTTCGCCGTGCAATAAACGAGCGGTGCGTTGGCGGCAAGTCGCCCGCAGACATCGAAAATCATGTGCGCGTTCGGGAATCCGATGCTGGCCAGCGAGATCGGCTGGGGAATGCCGCAACTTACGGTGCTGATGTAAGTAGGCGAAAGTTGCCCCAGCGCGTTTCCACCGAAGAAGAACCTGTTCTGTGCCGCGAGTCCGTCCGGCAGCGCGAGCTGGATCACCAGGTCATCGCCGCCGAAGTTGCTGCAGGCGATCGGGGTCGAGAACGAATGCGAGAAGAACTGGTTCGTCAGGTCCGGAATCAAGATCGGCTCGCTGAAAAGCAGGATCAGCTCAGCCGTGGGCGCGGGGTTGCCCGGAGTCGGGTCGCGAAACACGCTGAGCGTGCCCGGTTGAAAGCCGGCTTGGAAGCCGGCTTGGCAGACCTCGACGCCGAACTTCAGGCTGACGACTTCGAAATCCGCGCCCAGTCCGCGGGCTTGGGGGTTGTAGCGGCGCCAGTATTCGTTCGTTGCGATGAAGTTGTTGGGGGCGCCGTACGAACAAGCCACGCCGGCTCCCGCCGCGATCGTCGTGTTGTTCGTACTCTCCGACCAGCAGAATCCTTGGGCGAGCAAATCGCCGCAGAACAGAGCACTTGACGCCGCGACGATGAGAATGTGCTTGAGCATGGCAGGGGCCTCGAAGGGATTTGCCCGGGGGAAACCCGGGGCGAGTGTGGGAAGCGAACTCCACAGCTATCCTGCCATAGAACCCAGGTTACGACCCCAGCCGCAGCCGAGCGTCCGCTTCGACGCCGCGCGAGCGAAACATCGAAGCGGACGACTGCGCGCACAGCCCTGGCCTACGGCCCGACGACAAACTCCAGGCCGTCGGACAAGGTCGAGTTGTTCGGCGACGGGAAGCCGTTGTCGCGACCCCAGCACTGGGCATCGATCAGCGTGCCCGGAACTCGCAGGAAAGCCGCCGGTGTTCCGCCGAGCGCGCCGACCGCGAAGGCGTTCATGTCGAGCGCGTAGACTCCCGAGCAATCGTTCGGCGGAGGATTACCGGCGGAGTTGAGCGGCGTCGAGCGCTTGAGCGGTGCATTGACGCAGCGCAGTCCGCCTTGGAACGGCAGCGCTGCACGGCCGGTGTTGGTGTAGAGCATCAATCCGGGTTTGTTGTTGAGCACTTGACCGGCACTGATCGTGAAACCAGAACCCGCCGTGGCGCTCGATGTGCCGCTGAAACCGATCTCCGGGATGCAGCCCTGCGAGTTCGACTTCGCCGTGCAGTACACGACCGGCGAAAAGCTGGTCTGCACGCCGCACAAATCGAAGATCATGTTGGTGTTCGGGAATCCCAGCAACGCAAAGTCGGTCGGCTCGGGCGTCGCACAGCCGATCGAACTGACATACGTCGGCGAACTCGCGCCGGCAGCGTTGCCGCCGAAGAAAAACAGGTTTTGCGCGGCAAGACCGTCTGGAATGGAGAGCTCCAGCACGATGTCGCTTGCAGCGTTGTTGTTGCACGCGATCGGCGTCGCGAACGTGTGGCTGAACATCTGCCCGGTCAAGTTCGGGATCGCGATCGCTTCGCTGCCGAGCAACACCAGCCCGGCTTGCGGCGCCGGATTTCCAGGCGTCGTGTCGCGGAACACGCGCAGCGTAGCGGGCTGATTGGGCGCCGCGAGTCCGGCCTGTGCTCGTTCGACTCCGATCGTCACGCTGACGATGTTGAAGTTTGCGGTCATGCCGCGGGCCGCCGGGCTGTAGCGGCGCCAGTAGCCGTTGTCCGTCGTGTAGTTGTTGGGCGCCGCGTAAGTGCACGCAACGCCGTTGCCCGGCGTGATCGTCGCGTTGTCCGCGCTTTCCGACCAACAGAAGTTCTGTGCGAAGAGGCCGGGTGCGAGCACGAGCGTGAGTGCTGCCGTGTAGAGAAAGTGCTGGATCATTTCCGTGGATTCTCGGGTTGGGTGTTTGCGACGGATTGCTCCCCAGACAGCGCTCACACAGCGCCGTTTCAATCCTCTGCCTCGACTGCACCGGCGCGCGAGTGGCGTTACGTTTGCGCCAGGCAAGTCATCTGTTGCTTGCGGGTCGCTCGACCAAGTTCAACGCGCAGCGCTTTCGAGCGCGTGCAGGCGCCGGCTTCATCCCACGTGAGGTGCACAAGCCGAACGCACTCGATCACTCTCTTCACCCGCGGCCGGGCTTGCGCTCGACGCAGCCTGGAGAACCGTTTTTGCGTGCGTATACTCCGCGCACCGACGCGATGACGACCCAGCCGGAATTCCGCCCTGCAGTGGACGAGGCCGACGCCGAGGCCTTCGCGCGTCTGATCGTCGACGCCTTCGCAGTTCCGGAGAAGGACGCGCGCGCCTGGCCACAGCAACTGGGCCTGGAAAACGTGCGCCTTTTCTGCCACGGGCCCAAGGTCCAGGCTTGCTTGGCGTTCTACCGAATGGGGCAGTGGTTCGGTGGCCGGCGTGTTTCGTCCGCCGGTGTCGCGGGCGTTGCCGTGCAACCAGAACTGCGCGGGCAGGGCATCGCTTCGCAATTGATGCGCGCGGCGATCGTGGAACTGGCCGAAAACAACGTCGCGATCTCCGGGCTCTATCCGGCGTCCATGGCGCTCTACTCGCGAGCTGGTTATTCGAGCGCCGGCGGCCGCTACGAAGTCCGTGTGCCCGCCGACCGATTGCCGCGCGAATCGCGCGGCTCAGGCATGCTGCGACTCGAGTCCGCCGCGGATCCGCGCATGCGCGCCTGCTACGAGCGCGTCGCCGCGCAGCGCAACGGTTGGCTTGCGCGCAGCGAGCCTTTATGGGCGCGCGTACGCGAGCAGCGCGGAATCACGCGCGAGGGTTGGGCCTGGATTCAGGACGGCGAATGCGCTGCGTATGCCTGGTTCTCGCGCGTGCCGCGCGCACTCTTGCAAACCGACATCGTCTGCAGCGACCTGGTGGCCACAGATCGCGAGGGCGCGCAGGCGCTGTTCGCTTTCCTCGCGAGCTACTCGACCGTCTGCAAGGAACTGGTCTTCTACTCCGCGCCCGGCGATCCGCTGCTCGAGGTCTTCGACGAGTTTTCCTGGCGCCTTGCGCACCTGCATCCCTGGATGCTGCGGATCGTCGACGCACAGCTCGCGATTTCCGAGCGCGGGTTTCAGCCCGCTTTGCGCGCGAAGGTCGCGCTCGAAATCAGCGACGACCTGTTGGCCCGCAATCGCGGCAAGTTCACGCTGATCGTCGAGGACGGCCGCGGCCGCTTGGAACCCGGTGGAAATGCAACTGTCAGCCTCGACATCCGCGGGCTGGCGAGCTTGTTCTCGGGCCAACAAAGCGCGCAGGCCCTGGCGTTCAACGGCTCGTGCCGTGGTCCAGCCCTGGATCTCGCGACACTGACCGCGCTTTTCGCCGGCAGTCCGCCCGCGACGCCCGAGATCTACTGAGCGTGCGTGGCTCCAAACGAGCGAGGCCGACCGCGCAGCGCGCGATCGGCCCCATGCCAAGCGCAAACTCCGCCGCCGTCGCATCAGCAAGGCTGAGGGCGGCGGCGAGCCGTTCAGATCACGGCCCGATGACGAATTCCAGCGCGTCCGACAACGTCGAGTTGTTGGGGGCCGGGAAACCCTGGTCGCGGCCCCAGCATTGGGCATCGATCATCGTTCCGGGAATTTGCAGGTAGGGGGCCGGCGTTCCGCCCAGGCCGCCCACCGCGAACGTGTTCATGTCGATCGCGTACACACCCGAGCAGTCATTCGGCGGAGGATTGCCGCCCGAGTTGAGCGGGGTGGAGCGCTTGAGCGGCGTGGCGACGCAACGCAGACCACCTTGGAAGGCGACCGCGGCGCGACCGGAATTGCTGTAGAGCATCAAGCCCGGCTTGTTGTTGATCACCTGCGAGGCGTTGATGACGAATCCCGACCCGCTCGTGGCGCTCGGCAGTCCTGCAAATCCGATCGTCGGAACGCAGCCCAACGAGTTGGTCTTCGCGGTGCAGTAGACCGTCGCAGCCGGGCCCACACCTTCGGCGCGCACCAGGAACGTGCCGTTCGTGATGGTCTGGATCGGGTAGTAACCGGTGCCGTTCAGATTGGCCGGGTTGAAGGCCGCGGGCGCCGTTGTCGAACCGCCGACTCCGGTAAGCCAGGATTTGAGCAGCGGCCCGGTCGTCGTATCGATGGCCGCGATGAACTCACCGTTGTTTCCGCCACCGGCGGCGATCGGATTGTTCGCGCACCACGCGCCGACGAAGAACTTTCCGCTCACGGGCGTCGGCGGAATCGCGATGACTTGGTACGTGTCGCCCAGGACCGTGATCGTCGTCGCGACTTGCGTCATGAGCACGCCGTCGATCGGGTTGCCGTCCTGGTTGGGATCCGACCACAGGCCCACGTTGCACGCGGTCCCAAGCACCGGCAGATTGTTCGGGAACAGTCCTGAGCCGAAGGCCACGGAGATCTTGTTGATCGTGTCCGAACCGCCGATGGTGTCGAACTGATTGATCCAGCAGGTGACGCCCCAGGTGCCGGCGCCGCTCCAGATCTTCGTCGCGGTCTCGGAGATACCGTCGTCGTAGCTGTAGTTGTTGACGAGGTAGCCAGAGCCGCCGTTTTGCGCGGGAGCCGCACGTGAGACGGCGGGAGCTTGGGGCAGGGTCTCCACTTGGGCGGTTTGTGCATACGCGCTGGTCGCGATGGAGATGGCGACTGCGGCTGTGCTGAGAATTGTGTGCTTCATGGCAGGGATCTTTGGAGCAAGGGTGTGGTCAAAGG
>JAYUUV010000197.1:0-6840 GCA_043754695.1 Planctomycetota bacterium | reverse complement strand
CCTACGCGGACAACATTCAGCAGGCGCCGCGCTCACCCGATCGCGACGACTTCGAGTTGTACATCGACTGGCGCCGCCTGTCGGAGAACCTGAAACTCTCCGGCCGTTACCCCGATCCCGACAGCCAGGATTTCCTGCCGGCCTTCTTGGGGAAGCTTTTCCAACTCGGCTCGGTCAAGTCGCTGGCCGGCATTGTCGGCTTTCGCGGCGGCGTTCAGGCTGACTTGCGCGCCGAACTTTCCGGCGAGCTGATCACGCCGACGCAGAAGAAGCTCTACGCCGGCCGCGGCTTCGAGCGCGGCGCGGTCAAGGAGGACTACGCGCACCTCGCGCAGGCGGACGCGAGCCTGTTTGCGCTGATCCAAGCCGGTCTTGGCGAACTCCTGACTGAGATGTTCGCTTCGGCCGAGCCCGCGCTGCGCACGAACCTCGAAGACCTGCTGCGCTCCACCGGCGAGTTCCCCGACGCGCTCTCGTTCATCGGCGAGATGAACACGCTGTTCAAGAGCCGCATGGCGCTGGTCGTGCGGCCGAATGACTACAAGTACGATGTTTCGCGCGACCCGCCCAACGACGGTCGGCCGATCGCGGCCTGGGGGCTGGTCTTTTGGACCATGGATCAGGCCAAGGGCCGCGTGCGCATCGATCAGCTGCACGAACTCGTGCACCGCAATCAAGGCCGTTTCGGCATCGAGGGGATGAAACCCGGCGAATCCGGCGTGTTCCACAACACGGTCGCGGGCGGTTTCGAGATCTGGGAGTTTTGGAACAAGTTCGTGCCAGGCACCGGTCACATCGCCACCGTAATCGTCGGCGACATGTACTGGATCTCGAACTCGTTCAAAATGCTGGACGACATGGTCAAGACCTATCACCAAGGTGCGCCGGACAATCCGCGGCTCACCGATGTGCCGGAGTTCACGGCGCTGCTCGATTCCGGCCCCGGTTCGGGCAACCTGGTCACCTGGGTCAATCCGAGTTCGCTGGCGATCATTCGCCGTCAGTTCGCGAAGAAGGCCGCGGAGGAACAGGTGCTCAGTCACATCGATTGGAAGGTCGAGCGCGCGCGCATCGAGGAGCGTTTCATCAAGGAGAAATTCCCCGGCAAGCGGCGCGGCGAACTCGACGGTGCGACGCAGAAGGAGCTTGACCTCTTCGTCGATCCGGAAATCGATGCGCTCGACAAGCGCCTGCGCGCGGAGCAGATTCCCGCTGCCATGGCCGGGATCGAACGCGAGATCGTCTACTCCGAAGCCGTGAAGTGCGTGCTGGCGATGCTCTCGCTCGACCCGAAGGCGATCACGCTCAGCCTGCGCGCGCTGGTCCCGCTCGAGAAGTGAATGCTGCGCGTGCGTGAGTGGTGCGCTCGGCTGGAATCGAACCAGCTCGGGCTACCCCACAAGATCCTTGGCCTGCTGGTGGTGATGGCGGGGGGCGCGACAGGACGGCAGAGATGCTGGAGGCGCCAATCCTGACCGGTGGTTACGAGCACCCGTGCGTGCTGCGAAAAGCCCGTACAGACTGCCCGCTCGGGTGAGCCGCGACCGCGGTGGCAGGCCGCGCGGTTCCGGGCGAGCGGGCGAATCCAAGACTGCCCCCCATCGCTGTGCCAGATTTCCGTAAACCCTTTCCTCGTCTCGACTTATGTTAGTTCACCGAGGCGGCAGGAAAACGGGCATAAGTCGATGCAGGAACAGGGTTTACGGGAATCTGGCACAGCGATGGGGGGCAGTCTCAAGTCGGCTCATGAGTCGACGAGCCGGCGACTGAGCAGCATCCGTCGGCGCATGGCGCCGCGATCTTCGGGCGTGATCCGATCTGGGTCCTGCCCATGTGGACCGCTCAGACCCAGGTGCCGCGCGAATGAGCGCACTGTCGGAAAGCGAAAGATGTCGGTGATGGCGAGATCGCTGCGGATCGTCGACTGGAGTCGCGCGTGGATCTGCAGGGCGCGCAGCGAATTCCCCCCGATGTCGAAGAAGTTCACGTCGATGCCCACGGCAGCGATACCCAGCACCTCGCACCAGACACGCATGATCGCGAGCTCGATCTCCGCCGCAGGTCGACTCGCCGCGTGCTCCGGGCCGCCCGCTTGACCGGCGTCACTGCCGAAGGCCTTTTCCTCACCCATGGCGAGAATCCGTGCAGGAACGCCGAACACAGTCGCGGCAGCCGGCACATCCTGGAGCACGACGGAGCCCGCACCGATCGTCGCCCATGCGCCGACCTTGACTTCCGGCAGCAGCGTCGCATTCGAGCCGACGTAGACACCCTCCGCCAACTCGATGCGAGCATTGAGCACAGCGCCGGGGCCGATCACGCAATGGCTCCCGACACGACTTCCATGGCCGACGACGGCGTTCATGAACACGACGGATCCCTCGCCCACGACGGCAGCGGGGCAGATCGTGCTGTGCTCGTAGATGGTCAGCCCCAGGCCCAGGTCCGCGCCGTCGGTGTCGACGCCAGGATCGACGAGCGATGCGGACGGCAAGCCGTGGGCTTCGATCCTCGCGCCCGCTGCGCGACGCTTCTTTGTCGTGCGCGCCACCAGGTTGGCGACCTCGGATGTCCGCGGATCGGCTCCGGCGAGCGTTTCGAAGGCACCGGCGACATCCACGCCGAGGATGCACTGTCCGTGCCTTGAGGCATCGTCATCGAGAAGCACGATGCGTTCCCAGCGTCCCATGACCCGATTGACCACTTGTGCGAGCCGCACGCCCTCGGGGTTACTCGCGCCGCAGAGGTACAGCGTCTTCATGCGTTCGCCTCCGGTCCAAGGCGGATCCTGTTCGCCGAGCCGACCATCCAGTCCTTGCACGCATTGCAGCGCTCGGGCAAGAGATCGAAGCGGTGACTCAGGTGTTTCTCGCGGTAGCCCGCGAGGCGATTCCACAGCACCGCGAGCGTGTCATCCCAGGCGTTGCCCACGCCTTCCTCCCCTTCGGTGTCGCCGGGACAGCGCGGCACGCGGCCGTCCCAAAAGACGTGCAGCATGGTCATCGCCCACGGGCAGGGAATCCGCTGCTCTAGCGGCACGCAGAGCGCAGTCGCGTGCTTGCCGCCCCAGCTCAGCTTGTTGCGCAGCTTGACCACGGCGCCGCGGGCCAGCCAGTACTCCTTGAATGCCTCGAGCTCGTGCTCGTTTTCGTCCATCTCGATGAACTGCACTTGCACCTGCGGGCCGCTGGCGCGGGCCCGGCGTGCCAGAAGCAAGCTCTCGATGTTCGCGTAGAGCACGTCGCGGATGCCGCCGACGCGGATCCGCTCGTAGGTCTCGCGCGAAAGTCCATCGACCCCGAGGACGACGAGGTCGAGGCCCGAGTCGAGAATCGAGTCCGCCAGGCGCGGCGTCAGCAACATGCCGTTCGAGTTGAGATTGAGCGAGCGCAGGCCGACGCTCTTCCCGTACCCGATCATGCGCAGGAGTGACTCGGGCTCGAGCAGGGGCTCACCGCAGAATGAGAACCAACACTCGGTGTCGGGTGCCCGCGAAGCGACCTCGTCCGCGCAGCGCTTGAAGAGCTCGAAGGGCATCTTGCCCTTGGGCCGTCGCATCGCCGGATGGTGGCACATGCTGCAGGCGAGGTTGCACGCAGCACAGACCTCGATCGCCAGTTTCCTGGGGAATGCAGACGGCTTCAGCGTGGCGGCGATTCGAGCCAGATCCGGGTTCGTCATGACGTGTCATCGCGCGCACAATCAGGGCGCTGCGTAGCTATGGGCAGACCGGCGACGCGTCTCAATGCGCAGCAGGGCCACCAGGCGAGAATGGCGCGCGATCGCATCGACTACCTGGATCCACGCTCGGGATTGGAAGAAACCGTGGATGGTCGATTCCTGCCGATGTCCGAGAATCAGGCCATGCGTGACTCGACCTGGAGCTCCTGAGGGAGCAGAGAAGTCTGCCTTGGCGGGTAAAGCTCACACTGCAGCAATTGCTGATCCGCGGACTCACCTGGTGCCATCGGCGCCGATCGTGCGGGCGGACTTGGCCCGCGGCGCAGGCGAGTCGGCGCGTTTCTTCGACTTCGCGGGCGGTCAGATCTACACCGTTACGCACGCTGCAGCGGGTGCGCGGCGTGGAGCCGTGCTCTTGTGCGGACCCTTCGGAGTCGAGCGCGAACGCGCCTACCTGACACTCGTGCTGTGGGCGCGAATCCTCGCCGCGCGCGGCTTCGAGGTGATGCGCTTCGACTACCGCGGCACGGGTGAGAGCAGCGGTAACTTCGAGGACATGACCATCGCGCGCTGTCGCGACGACACGGCCTTCTGCGCTGCTCGACTGTCTGCTGCCAATCACGGAGCCACGCTCGTCCTGCAGGGCGTGCGCCTCGGAGCCCTGTTTGCCGCGGAGCTCTTCGCGCGCGGCAGCGGCGACGCATTGCTGCTCTGGGCGCCGCCCGTCTCCGCGGAAGCGCTGCTGCGGGACACCCTGCGCCACAATCTGATCGTGCAGAGAATCGAGCGCCCCGAGCTGCCGCCCATGCAGCGAGAGCAACTGATCGCCAAGCTCGAGGCCGGGGAGTTCGTCAACGTGGACGGCTACTTCTGGACTCTCCCACTGTGGAGTGAGGCGCAATCACACCCGCTGCCCCTTCCCCCGGCGAGCGAGACGCGGCCATGGCATCTGTTGCGGGCACAGGCAGGGCCAGTGGCCGCGTCGAAAGCGAACACGCCGCCCGGCCGTGAAACGGTGAGCGCCGACAACTTCTGGAACAGCAGCTCGTGCCGCCTGGTGCCGCGCAGCGAGGGCTTCTTCGACGCGAGCCTGCGCTGGCTCGACGCGAACGAATCCCGATGCGAGGAAAGCTCCCGCCGCGACGCACGATCGGTCGCAACGCACAAGCTGCGTGAGCCCAGCCCGGCGAGCCAAGCGTGCATCGAAAAGGCGGCCGTGGGGCTTGCCGGAGGGGGAGTCGCGTGAGGCTGTTCGATCCCGTGCTGTTCCGCGATGGCCAGCCTGTGTCCCCGCCGGACTTGCTGGGAGCCGCCGACCCAGGGCGCGTTGTCGCCGCCCACGAAGGTCATTTCGCGCTCCACCAGCGAGCCGACGACGGGAGCCACCTGCTCGTGCGCGATCTGCTCGGCGTCCACAAACTCTTCTTCGCCGTCGGCGGCGGCAACGTCGAGTCGTCGAATTACCTGGTCGACCTGCTGCGCGCGGGATTCCCGGTGGAGAGCTTGTTCAGCGTGCCGGCGGGCCACCTGGTGCACGTGCATCCTGGCGAGCGTCGTCATGACCCCGTGCGCTGGGACCAACTCCGATTCGGCGCGGAGGCGGGCGGCACTCATCCTGGGCGGGGGCTCACGCAGTACGCTGACTCCATCCGTGCGGCGCTCGATCGCACGTTCAGGATGCTCGCAATGCGCTTCGCGAATCGTCCAATCTACGTCACGCTTTCAGGCGGACTCGACAGCACGACGATCGCGGCCCTGGCCGGAAAGTACTTCCCCAATCTGCGCGCGGTGACCTTCGCGCTGCACTACCCCCGCGAGGCCGGTCCGGGCTCGGACCTATTCTTCGCGCGCCGTGTGGCCGCTGACCTCGGGATCGCGCACGTCGAAGTCCTGGCCGATCCGGAGGATGTCGTCGGACTGCTCGACGACGTGCTCGTGTACGGTCAGGACTACCGCGAGTTCAATGTCTACTGCGGACTGGTGAACGCCGCGATCGCCAAGGCCGTCGGCGCTTTGCACCCAGAGGGGCCGCGTCCCGTGGTTCTGTCCGGTGATGCGATGAACGAACTCTTGGCCGACTACACGCCGGTCGAGTACCAGGGCCGCGAGTACTTCGGACTGCCCCAGCTCGACCGAGGTCGGCTGCGGCGCTTCCTCGTGGGCGGGCTCGATTCCGGCGATCGCGAGGTCGGGATTTTCGCCCGCTTCGGCGTAGAGACCGTGCAACCGTATGCGATCTGCGCGCGGGAATACGCCGCGCTGCCCGCGAACCTGGCGTGCGAGGCAGGCTCCAAATCCAAGTTGGTGCGGGCCGTGATGGGAGACCGAATTCCCGAGTACGTGCTCGCACGGCCCAAGGTCAGGGCGCAGGTGGCGGTGGAGGGCGAGCCTGGCGGAACACTTGCATTGATGGTGAGTCATGGAATCGACCAGGAGTACATGAGGTGCCGCTTCGCAAGTCTGCTCGGGATCGATCCAGGTGCCGCAAGCGGCCTGATGAGAGCCGGCCACTATCGCTCCAGCACGGACTTCCACGAGGAGTCCGCACAGGTCACGGCGGCAGGAACATTCCGGGCGAGGGTCTGATGCACTTCAGCGGACCACAAGTACCCGCCGTGCCGTCCCAGGCCCTTTTCGCGTTCCGTGGCGTCGATGCGACAGCGGAACCAGAGGACGTGGCGGGCCGCTGCGCCGCCTGAAACCGCCATGTGTGGAATTGCAGGAATCATCGCGCCGCGGCCCGACCCGAGGGACCTCGAACTCATGCTTGCGCTGATCGAGCATCGAGGTCCCGACGATTTGGGGAGCTATGTCGACGATGCGGCGGCGTTGGGAACCGCACGGCTGTCGATCATCGATCTCGAAGGCGGCCACCAGCCGATGAGGCACGCGGAGACGGGCGTGGTGCTCGCGTTCAACGGCGAGATTTTCAACTACCCGGAGTTGCGCGAGGAACTCGTTCGCGGCGGCTTCCCGTTCCAAACGCGCTCTGACACGGAAGTGCTCCTGGCCCTGTATCTCGTCCATGGAACTGAGTTTCCAGCGCGGCTGAACGGTCAGTTCGCGGTCTCGATCTGGGACCCGCGCGACCAGAGCCTGCTTCTCGCGCGCGATCGCTTCGGGATCTGTCCGCTCTTCTATCATCAATCAAAGGAGCTC
>JAYUUV010000196.1:0-4766 GCA_043754695.1 Planctomycetota bacterium | reverse complement strand
GGTTCCCGCGCCTTCCTCGCCCGCCGTCGCACCGGCGCCCGCGCCGGCTGTCGTGCCCTACGATCACTCCGTTGCGCAGGGACTGCGCGAGCTGCGTGCGCAGCTCGACGCCAACTCGCTCGACGATGCCAAGGCGCTGGGCGATCGATTGATCGCGATGCCGAATTTGCCCGAAAACGCCCGCGGCGAGATCGAGTATCACCGCGGTGCGCTGCTCGAACGCCGCTTCGAACTTGCCGAATCGAGCGCGGCCTTCGCGCGTTCAGGAGGTCTGTGCGCGCCGGGCCCGTTGCGTCTGGACGCCTGGTACAACTGTGGCACGGTGATCCTCGAGGGTTCCGAGCAGTTGTTCCTCTCGATCCCCGAAGTGCGCAAGGCGCGCAATCTGCCGCCGCTCGAACCGGCCGCCGCGGCCGCTGCGCCCGCTGCAAAAGCCGATAAGCCGAAGGAAAACGAGGACCTCGACAACGCCATGGCCGCCTATCAGGCTGCGCGCCAGGCGCTCATCCTTCGCCTGCGCGCCGACGCGGTTGATGTCGACACACGCGCGAACCTGGAGTTGATCCAACGCCGCTTGCACGAAATCGAAAAAATCAGGAAGCAGCGCGAGCAAACCCAGAAGGATCAGGACAAGCAGCCGGATCCCGACAAGCAGGACAAGCAGGATCCGAAGGACTCCAAGGACAAGCCCGAGGACAAGGACAAGGACAAACAGCAGGACAAGGACAAGAAACCCGAGCAGGATCCCGCAAAGGACGAGTCCATGGAAAAGAAGCCGGAGGAGGATCCGGAGCAGAAAAAATCCGAAGACGAGCAGAAAAAGGACGGCGACAAAGCCAAGCCGCCGCCGCCCAAGCAGACCAAGCCGGGCGAAGAGCGCGCGCTCTCGAAGGAAGAAGTCTCGCGCCTCATGGATCAGCTGGCGAACATCGAACAAGAGGCCAAGCAGTTGCAAGCGCGCATCCGCGCTCGACGCCGTCCGCCCGTGGAGAAAGATTGGTGAACGAGTTGTCCAGAATTTTCGTGTGCTTCTGTCAAGCCGCGCTTGCGCTGCTTTTCGTCTGTGCGATCGGCGGCGCGAACGCCCCAGCGAATTCAACCGTGACCCCTGCGGTCCAGAGCCAGGCCCGCGCCAGCGCGCGCCTGTCCAGCGGCGTGGTCAAGCTCGGCAGCGAGGTGGTCCTGATCGCCACGGTCGAGAACGCCGCCTTCGCCGATGTGCGCCCGCTGCCTTCCGTCGACGGCCTGAAACTTGGCGCGTGGAGCAACCCGCCGAGTCGGCGTTCGTCGCAGGTGATCATCAATGGCCGGATATCGCGCTCCGACGAACTCACTTGGACCGCCTCGGTGCGGCCGTCGCGCAAGGGCGAGTTCACGATTCCCGCGCTCGAATTTTCCGTGGACGGCGGCGTCCAGCGCACGCAGCCCTTGAGCCTGACGGCCGTCGAGGACTTGAAGGGCGAAGAGCTCGGCGTTTTCACGATCCGCTCCTCATCGTCGAAAGTCGTCGAAGGCCAGCCCTTCACGATCGAGATGACGTTCGGCTGGGACGCCGCGCTCGGCGATCGCATCAACTGGGCCAACCTTTCGCTCGCCTGGTGGGGGCAACTCTCCGGCGCCATCGAAAACGATCCGCCGCCGCCGGCAGCGGGCACGTCGATGGTCGAAATCGTGCTCAACACCACCGACAAGCTGCGCGTCGAGCAACTGCAAAGCGGCCAGGCACGCGGCCGCGCTTTCCGCATGTTTCGCATGCTGCGCTCGTTCACGCCGACGCGCGCGGGTGCCCTGGAGTTTCCGACCAGCTGGCTCGAGTTCGCGCGTGTCGAGGATTCGGGCGACATCTTCTCGCGCCGCCGCGACCGCGTGGAGTCGTACTTCGTCAAGAGCGAGCCGCTGATCATCGACGTCGTCGCGCTGCCCGAAGCGGGCCGACCGGCCGACTTCGGCGGCGCGATCGGGAATTTCACGGTGCATTCGAGCGCCGAACCGCGCGACGTCGACGCGGGCGAATCGATCAAACTCAAGGTCGAGTGGAGCGGCAGCGGCAATCTGGAATTCTTCTCCGCGCCCGAGCCCAGCCGCAGCGAATCCTTCAGCGGCTTTCGTGTCTACGGCAAGACCGAGACCAAGACACTCGATCGCCGTAGCGTGGTCTATGACCTCGCTCCGAAATCGGCGCAGGTCAAGGAGATCCCGCCGATCGTGTTGCCGGTCTTCGATCCAGTGACTTCGAAGTACACCGCCGTGGCGACGGAGCCGATTGCCATTCATGTGCGCGCCCTCTCGCGCGCCAGCGGCTTGAGCGATCCCACATCGGGCTTCGTCGCCAAGAGCGATCTGCTGGACGTGGATTCAGTGCTCACACAGGAGCGCGGCGTGCCTGGTCCCGGAAAGACCAGCGTGATCACAGCCTTCGCAGCGCTGCCGCTGTTGTGGTTCGCGTTGGCCGGGCTTGCGCGCCGGCGTGGCGATCCGTGGGCGCCGGAGGCCAAGCGCCGTCGACGCGCGCGACGACAACTGGCCCGCGAACTGGCCGCGGCCCAGTCAGCGCGCGCAGAACTCGAAGCCCTGCAGAATTTCCTGGGCGCGCGCACGGCCGAACGGCCGCAAGCCTGGCAGGGCCGCGATATCGGCGCCTGGTTCGCGCGCCAGACCCATCAAGTGCCGCCGGACGCAGTGCTCGAATTGGAGCGCCTGGTCCACGACCTCGAAGCCGCGGCCTGGGGCGGCGTGGGCCGGCCCGCCGTACGTGAGCGGGCGCTGCAATTGGCGCAAGCACTCGAGCGAGGTGGCCTGTGATCCAGGTCCTGACCAAATGGATCCTGTGCGCCACGCTGCTGCTTGGCTGCGGCGCGGCTCTTCACGCCCGCGTGTCGGCGCAGACGCCGTCGATCGAAGCGCTCTATCAGCAGGGCCTCGACGCCTATCGCGCCGCGACACCCGACCTCGCCACGGCGCGCGCCAGTTGGACGGCCGCGCTGGAACGCGCTGCCAATGCCAGCGCCGCAAGACGCGCGCAGCTGTGCAAGAGCCTCGGCAACGTCGCCTTCCGTCAGGAACGTCCGCTCGAAGCCGCGGCCTGGTTCACGGCGGCGATCGGCCTTGCGCCGCGCGATCGCGACGCGTGGAGCAATCTGGAATTCGCGCGTTCCAAGGCCGGGCTCGAACCTGCTGACCGTGGCGACCTGTCGGCCACCTTCGAGCGCGTCGTGCACGCCTTGAGCCTGGCCGAGGCCGAATGGCTGGCGCTGGGCATGGCACTGATCCTCGCTGCGCTGATCTGCCTGCGCGCCTTTGTCCTGGGCAGCGCGGCCACGCGGCCCTTGTGGGTCGCGAGCCTGCTGGCGTGCGTGTGCAGCGTGCCCTGGATCGTCCAGTTGCGCGAAGCCGGCCGCGATCCCGTCTTCGTTGTCTCGACCGCCGGAGTGACTGTCTGCAGCGAGCCGCGGGTCGCGGCGGCGAAAGTCGCGTTGCTCTCCGCCGGCGCGCGCGCAGAGCGCCTCGAACAATTGGCCGGCTGGGTGCGCATCGAGACCGAACATGGCGAACGGGGCTGGGTGGCTGAAGACACGGTCTTCGCGCTGCGACGCTGACGGCCCGCGGTCTGTGGACTTGTCTCCGGCTGCACGGACGCCCATGCTGGCCCCATGCGGATCAGCTCAGTCTTGCCGGCAAGCGTTGCGCTCGCGCTCGTCGCGTTTTGCAGCTGCGCGCGCTCGCCCCAGGGCGAGCCGGCCAACGGCATACTCGTCATCTCGATCGACGCGCTGCGCTACGACCATCTCGGTTCCAGCGGCTACGACCGTCCGACCTCTCCAGCGCTCGACCTGCTGGCGAAGGAGGGCGTCGTGTTTCGCCAGGCCTACAGCGCGGCGGCGTGGCAGGTTCCAGCGCACATGGCCTTGCTCTCGGCATCGGATCCCAGGCTCGCGCGGCGCTATCTGCCGCCGGATGTCACCGTGTCCCAGGCGACGCAGTGGCACCTGCCCGACGGAGCACCGCATCCGGCCGCACAATTCCTGAGCGAAGGTTTCAGCACGGCGATGTTCTACGACCACGAGAACCTCGCGCCCGTGTACGGACTTCAGCGCGGGTTCGCGCTCTACCAGAGTCCCGAGGTCCAGGACGACGGAGTCACACCGAAACAAGGCTCCGAGGAAGTTTTCCGTCGCTTCGACAATTGGCTGACCAGCATCCCGAGTGCCCAACCTTGGTTTGCCTACCTGGAAATCGCGGATCTCGAGCGCGTTTGGCGCAGGGACAACCCGACCCGCGACACACGCTTCACCGCGCGTCCAGAACTTTCACGGGTGCCGCCGGTCGGCGATGCCCCACACATCTATTTTGCAGTGCCGCGCAGTCGTTGGTCCACCGGCATGCGCACACTCGGCGAGTACGAAGCGCGCTACGACGGAGCCATCGCGGGCCTCGACCGCAACTTCCGCAGGCTGCGCTCGCGCCTCGAACAGCTCGGCCGCTTCGAGCACACCACGGTGGTTGTCGTCGGTGCCTATGGGATGAGCTTCGGCGAGAGCGGCATGTTGCTCGACAGCGGCACGTTCTCCGACTGTGATCTGCACGTGCCGTTGATCGTGCGCCCGGCCGATGGTCTCAAGTTGAACAAGCAGCCGCTGTTGAAGGGCCTCACGAGCGACGCGCTCGTTTCGACCGTCGACGTGCTGCCGATGCTGCTCGAACTCGCCGGCCTGCCGCCGTATGATGATCCCGACGGCAAGAAGCTGGACGGAATGTCCTTCGCAAGC
>JAYUUV010000195.1:0-8939 GCA_043754695.1 Planctomycetota bacterium | reverse complement strand
AGCGCGACCAACAGATCGCCGAGCAGCTTCGAATACACGTTGGCGAGCTTCGCGCTCAGCTTCGGCACGAGTTCGAGCGAGGCCGCGAGTCCGACCAGGTCGCGCGCATTGGCGCGGCCGGTCGACAACTTCGCCACCAAGCGTTCGATATCGAGCACGCCCGACAACAACTCGCGCACGTCCGCGCGCAAAAACGGACTCTCGACGAACTCGGCCACGCCGCGCTGGCGCAGCAGGATCGGCTCGCTGCGGCGCAGCGGCGAAAGCAACCACTCGCGCAGCATGCGGCCGCCCATCGGCGTGACGCTCATGTCGAGCACGTCGAGCACGGTCCCGTCGCGGCGCGCCTCGCGCTGCGTGACCACGAGTTCCAGGCACGAGCGCGTGGCGCGGTCGAGGGCCAAGAATTCGTTCGAGTCGACGCGCTCGATGCGGCGCACGTGCGCGCAAGCCGATTTTTGCGTTTCCTGCAGGTATTCGACCAAGGCGCCCGCGGCGGCGACGATCGCCGAATCGTCCTCGATGCCGAAGCCTTCGAGCGTCGCGACCTGGAAATGGCGTTGCAGCGCGCGGCGCATGGCCTCGCGTTCGAAACGCCACTCCTCGCGCTCAGTGCAGCGCGGGCCGCAGACACGTTCGATCTCTTCGGCGAACTTGGGCGCGCGCTCGGCCAGCGTCGCCGCGCACAATAACTCGGCCGGGGCGATGCGCGCGAGTTCGTCGCCGGCGCGCGCGAGTTCGCACTCGCTGGCGCACAGGCGTCCGGTCGACAGATCGACCCAGGCCAGGCCGACGCGCTCGCCGACGACACTGACACTCGCCAGATAATTGTTCGCGCGCGCGTCGAGCGCCTCTTCCTCGGTCAGCGTGCCCGCGCTGACCACGCGTACGATGGCGCGATCGACGATGCCCTTGGTTTCGCGCGGATCCTGCATCTGCTCGCAGATCGCGACTTTGAAACCCTTGCGCACCAGGCGCAGCAAATAACCATCGACCGCGCGCACGGGCACGCCGGCCATCGGCAAAGCGTCGTCGCCCTTGGAGCGCGAGGTCAGCGTGATGCCCAGCTCGCGCGCGGCGACCACCGCGTCCTCGCCGAACATCTCGTAGAAGTCGCCCATGCGGAAGAAAAGCAGCGCGTCCGGCGCTTCCTTCTTCGCGGCCAGGAACTGGCGCATCATCGGCGTCGTCGCCGACGGGGATTTTTCGGGCCGCCCGCTACCCGCTTCCGACGCAACTTTGCTCGGATCCGTGCTGCCGCTCTGGGCCAGGTAGCTCGTGCGGCGCATGATCGGACCTGACGGGGGGGCGTGTGGACGTGACGGTGGGAAAGGTGCCCGAAGCCTGGGCTGGGAGTGCGGCGGGACCTGCTTCGAGGCGGCTCTCCAGGACAGCGGAGGGTCCTTTCCCGTACAGTCCGTGCAGTTTATAGAGGACACCCGCAGGCACCAAGCTGCGCCTAGGTCCTCCACAAGCCCCATCCAGTTCCTTCGGTGCGCTGGCCCAGCGTTTGCGCCTTCGGGTCCACGCGCTCGCCCGCCGAGCCATCTTTCGCCTTCATCCAACTTCGTGTCCACCGGCCTGCGTCCCATGCTCCTCGGCCTGATCGTCGGCCTGTGCGCCTGCGCCAGCTATCCACAGCGCACGGCGGAGGCCTACTCGGCCTTCGAGGCCGGGCGTTTGGACGACGCCGAGAAGCTCTACGCCAAGCCCGCGACCACCGATAGCGAGTTCCTGTGCGGAGCCGAGAGCGGTTCGGTGGCCTTCGCGGCGGGGGACTGGGATGGCGCGCTCGCTCACTTTTCAGCCGCGCATGCCAGCGTCCAGGAATTCGAGAATCGCATGCTGCTCTCGCCTGCCTCCGCGGGCGAGTGGCTGCTGTCCTGGACCCTCAGCGAGGGTATGTCGAGCTACAAGGGCGAGGGCTTCGAACGCGTGATGCTGCACGCATGCCTGGGACTCGTCTATCTCGCCAAGGGCCTGCCCGACGACGCCGGTGTCGAGGCGCGCCTCTCCAACAAGTTGCTCGAAGGCGAAGAAACGCTCTACGAGAAGGAATACGCCGCCGGCGGTCTGGGGCATTTCCTGTCCGCGCTGATGTACGAGATGCAGGGGCAGCCGGACAACGCGTTCATCGACTATCAACGCATGCTGGAGAAAGGGGTCGGCGCCGAGCTTGCCGGCCGGGCTGCGCTGCGCCTGTCCAAGAAACTCAGCTACGGGGAAGAGCACGCGAAGTTGAAAGAGCGCTTCGGCGACGACCCCGTCCAACCTGACGGCGCGGCCTCGATCATCCTCGTCGCCGGCGTCGGCGCGGGACCGTTCAAGGAAGAGTTCACGCTGCCGATCCCGACTCCCGACGGCATTTTGCAATGGTCGGTGCCGCGGCTGGTCGGGCGGCCGCAGACGGTCGATGCGCTCGAGTTTTCCCTCGAAGGCGCAGGGCACAGCGTGCGCACCGATGTGATCGAGAACGTCTTCGAAGTGACCAAGCAGAATCTCGAGGACCGCATTGCCTGGCTCGCGGCGAAGTCGGCACTGCGCGGGGTGCTCAAGCTTGCCTTGACCAAGGAACTGACCAAGCAGCACGAGGCGCTCGGCTTCCTGGTCGGCACCGTGTTCACGCTCGTGTCCGAACACGCCGATCTGCGCGCCTGGCAGACCTTGCCGAACACTTGGCAGGCCGCGCGCGTCTTCGTCGCGCCCGGCGCCCACACGCTGCGCGTGTCCGCGATCGGCGGCGAGAGCCTGGTGCTCGGCGAGTTCGAATTCGAACGCGGCGAGACGATGTTCATCCTCGCCCGCGCAATCGGCCCGCACCTGTACGCGCACGTGATCGGCGGCAAGCGCCTCGACCAGTCCAATCCAAGCCCTGCAGCGGCAGAAACGTCCACGACGGGGGCGGCGGCTGGCGCGCCTCCATCCAACTAGCCAGTATGAGAAAACCTATGAGACCTTCATCCAATTCCATCCGCGGGGCGGCACTCTGTCTTGGCGTCTTCGCGCTCGCGCTTTGCGCCTGCACGATCACGCCGCGCGGTTCGCAGAACAGCTACAAGGGCCAGGGCGGCAAGCTCGAAATCGAGCGCATCGAGGGCAACAAGACCCTCGCGGCGAACCTCAAGATCCAGAATCCGATCGAGAAAACGGTCGACGGCCGCAAGGTCGCGCAGTTCGAGCTCAAGAACACGCGCTCGAACGCCCAGAAATTCGCCTGGGCCGTCGACTGGTTCGACGAAGACGGCTTTCGGATCAGCGACGTCACGCGCGTCTTCGAGCCCGTTACCCTAGGTGGCAACGGCTCGACCTACATCACGATCACGGCGCCGCGCACCGGCGAGAAGCTTTCCTGGAAGCTCACGGTCACCAGCCCCGACGAAGTTCACTGATCCACACCGCCACAACACAACCGATGAAAATCACACTAGCCATTCTCGCGGCCCTGCCGCTCCTTGCTTTCAACGCCTGCAGCAGCGTCAGCTACGACGACCCTGAGAAGGTCGAGACCTTGACCATCGATTTCGGTTCGACCGATCTGCAGGTGATGGCCCGCGACATGGTGGATTCGCTGAACAAGTCGCCCAACCTGGCCTACTTCGACAGCCCATCGAAGGGCTCGGACAAACGCGTCATCATGATGATGGGCGGCGTCAACAACCGCACCAGCGAACACATCGACACCGAAGGGATCACCGACTCGATCCGCGTCGCGTTGCAGCAGGGTGGACGTTTCCGGTTCGTCGCCGGGAAACAAGGTCAGGACGAAATCGGCGATCAGGTGCGCTTCCAGCAGGGCTCCGGCCGCGTCGATCCGGCCCAGGCGCGCGCTTTCGGCAAGCAGCTTGGCGCCGAAGCGATCTTGTTCGGCACGCTGCGCTCGATCGAGAAGACCAAAGGACGCACGCTCGAGGGCGGTCTGCAGAAGAAGCAAGACGTCTGGTATCAGTTCGTGCTCGAGTGCACGAACATCGAGACCGGCGAGCTGATCTGGTCCAACGAGAAAACAGTCCGCAAGGGCGAGAAGAAGTCCCTGTTCGGCTGAGCCCAGCTGCGGAGCCTGGCTCCCATTCGATTGATTTGCGGGCGCCGCGCCGGAAACCGGATCGGCGCCCGCGGCTATTTTCCGGGCAGGCGGACCGCCTCCGGCCGCGGAACAGAGCTCTTACCCCGCGCGGACACAACCAGCGGGCACAATGTACGCGGGCCGTCGTCCGTCCTGTGCGTCGCCGCCCGATCCCAGTTCCCCCCTGCGCCGATGAAGCTTCCCACCTTCGTATTGCTCGCCACCGCGCTCGCGGCTTGCCAGAGCGCCAGTGAACTCGAGACGGCGGCGGACCGCGAGGTCGCCGCAATCCTGGGCGAGAAGAGCGCGATCTCGGTCGATCGCCGCCCTGAGACGGTGGTGACGCCCACGCGCAAGGGCGAACCGGCGGCGAATGCCCCGGCCGGCGAAGCCTCGCCGCTCGCGGAGCCGGGCCAGCCGGCCGCAGCATCGCCGGTCGCGGCGGAGCGCTTGCCGCGCGTGTTGTCGCTGCACGAGGCGCTTGGAATCGCCGTCATCTCCAGTCGCGACTACATGACGCGCAAGGAATCGCTGTACCTGACGGCCTTGGGCCTGACTGGAACGCGCTACGAGTTCGGCCCGCGTTTGACCGCCGCGCTTTCGTACACCTTCGCCGATTCGGACAGCTCGGTCTCGAATCAACTCACGAGCGCGAGCGCGGGTGTCGATCAGAAGTTGCCCTGGGGTGGAGACCTCTCGCTCAATGCGAGCCAGAACTATCAGACTTCCACTTCGGAAAGCTACGACGCGGGAGTCGCGATCGCGCTGACCCAGCCGCTCCTGCGCGGTTTCGGCTCGGAGGTTGCCCTAGAAGCGCTGACCCAGGCAGAACGTTCGGCGATGTACGCGATCCGCGACTTCGAGCTGTTTCGCGAGGACTTTTCCATCCGCGTCGCCACGAGTTATTACGACCTCGTGCAGCAGAAGCAGACCGTCGAAAACCAGCGCCGCAACATGGATTTCGTGTCGGAGGATCGACGCAAGGCCGAGGCGCTGTTCCAGGTCGGGCGCAAGAACGAGCTCGAGCTGTTGCGCGCAAAACGCAGCGAACTCACCTCCAAGGACGATTTGATCTCGAGCGAGGAGAGCCTGCGCCTGGCGCTCGATCGCTTCCGCATCTTCCTCGGCCTGCCCGACACCGATCGCGTCGATGTGCAGCCGGAAGAGCCGTCGTTCGTGCCCATCGACTACGACGTCAACTCGGCGATCCAATGCGCGCTGAAAAATCGCCTCGACTTGCTCAACGAACGCGAGCAACTCGATGACGCGGCGAGATCGCTGCGCATCTCGAAGAACGGGCTGTTGCCCGACCTGACGCTCAACGCCGGCTACAACATCAATGCGGTCGCGGCTTCGGCGTTCACGAACCAGCAACTCGACAACGACTCGTACTCGGCGGGTTTGACGCTGAGTCTGCCCGTCGACCGCACGCTTGACCGCAATGCCTGGAAGAGCGCGCGCATCGGCTACCAACAGGCGCTGCGCTCCTTCGATCTGTTCAAGGATGAACTGGTCGTCAGCGTGCAAAGCACGTTTCGCGAACTCGAGCGGCGCAGGCAGTCGGTCGAGATCCAGCGCGAGCTGATCCACGACCAGGAGAAGAACGTGCGCATTGCGCAGATCCTGTTCGAGTACGGCGACAACTCCAACCGCGACGTGGTCGAAGCCCAGCAGTCCCTGCTCGAAGCCAAGAATGCTCTGATCAAGGAACAAGTCAGCTACGAAATCGCGCGCCTTGGCCTGTTGCGCGATCTTGGCGTCCTGTTCATCGATGAACACGGAGTCTGGAAAGAATGAAGAACATCCTGATCCTGCTCGCGCTCGCGGCCGCGGGGTTCGGCGGTTGGCGTTGGCTCGGACCTGGCGCACACGTCGGATCCGCGCCGGCGTACGCCGCGGAGTCGATCGCGACCGTGGCCAAGAAACCGCTCGAAATCACCATCTCCGAGAACGGCTACCTCAAGGCCAAGAACTCGGTCGAGGTCAAGCCTGAATTCGAAGGTCAGGGCAAGCTCACCTGGCTTGCGGAAGAAGGCAAGGCGGTGGCGAAGGACGACAAGCTGGCCGAGTTCGACAAGACCGAGGTCCAGCAGCGCTTCGACGAAGTCACCAACGACTTGACTGTGCTGGAAACCCAGGCCGAGACAGCGCGCGCGGAATTGGAAATCGAAAAACGCGACGGGGACGCGCAAGTCGAAGCGGGTCAATTCGCGCTGGCCATGGCGCAGATGAAACTGGAGAAGCACCGCCAGGGCGAAGGCCCGAACGAGGAACGCAAGAGCCGCCTGGCCGCAGAAAAAGCCGATTCGGAGTTTTCGCGCGCCACCGAACGCTACCAGAAGGTGCCCGAACTCGAGCGCGAAGGTTTCTTGACCAAGACTGCCGCCGAAGAAGAAAAGTTCAACCTGCGCGAGAAGGAGATCAACAAGGAGAACGCCGAGAAGGACCTCGAGCTGTATCTCAAATACACCGCGCCGATGGCCGTGCGCGAGCTCGAGAACGCGGTGAAGAACGCCGAGCGCGTGCTGACCAACGCGGCCGAAAAGGCGCAGATCAGCCTGAAGGAACATGAGGCGCGAGTCAGCAACGCCGACAGGCAGGTGCGCACGACGACACAGCGCCTGGAAAAATTGAAGCACCAGCTCGAGAAGATGACGATCTTCGCGCCGATCGCCGGCATCCTGCACTACGGCGATCCGCGCGAGCGCTGGTGGAGCGAGCAGATCAAGGTCGGGAACGACATCTACTCGGGCAACACGCTGTTCACGCTGCCCGATCTGCGCGAGATGCAAGCCGTGGTGCGCGTGCACGAAGCCGACATCGACCAGGTGAAAATGGAAATGACCGTCAATGTCGCGCTCGAGTCGCTCAAGGGCCGTTCGCTGAAGGGCAAGGTGACCGAGATCGCATCGGTCGCCAATTCCGACGGCAGCGACTCCAAGTCGTTCGAAGTCGTGATCACGCTCGAGCCCAGCGAAGCGGCGCTGCGCGCCGGCGTGACGGCCAAGGCCGAGATCCAGGTCGAGACCATTCCTGACTGCCTGGTGATCCCGATCCACGCCGCCTTCGTGGAATCCGGGAAACACTTCGCCTTCGTCGTCAATCAGACCGGCTTCGAGAAGCGCGAGCTCGAACTCGGCAAGAACAACGTCTACCTCGTGAACGTCGTCAAGGGACTGACCGAGGGCGATCGCGTGCTGCTGTTCGACCCGCGCGAAAGCGGGGCCGGAGCAGAGTCCAATCCGGGTTCGTCAGGCAAGCCGGACGAGCCGAGCGCTTTGCTCTCCGCGCCGGGCGCCTCGGAGAACTGATCCGGTGGCCGACATGATCGTCGAGCTGCACGGAGTCGAGAAGGACTACAAGTCCGGCGACGGCGCGTTGACGGTCCTCAAGAGCGTCGACCTCGAGATCCGTCGCGGCGAATTCGTCGGTATCGTGGGCGCGTCGGGGTCGGGCAAGACGACCTTGATGAACATCCTCGGCTGTCTAGACAAGCCGACGCGCGGCCGCTACGTGCTCGACGGCGAGGATGTTTCCGTGCTCGACGATGACCGTCTTTCCAGCGTGCGCAACAAGAGCATCGGCTTCGTGTTCCAGTCGTTCAACTTGATCACGCAGTTCAGCGTGCTCGAGAACGTCGAGGTTCCGCTGTTCTACGCGCGGCTGTCGCGCCGCGAGCGGCGCGAACGCGCACTCGCGGTGATCGAGTCCGTCGGCCTTTCCCACCGCCTCGGCCACCAGCCCGCGCAGCTGTCGGGCGGAGAGTGCCAGCGCGTGGCCATCGCCCGCGCACTGGTCACCGAGCCCGCGTTGTTGCTCACCGACGAGCCGACCGGCAACCTCGATTCCAAGAACGGTGCCGAAGTCCTGCGCCTGTTCAACGCGTTGCACGCCAGCGGGCGCACGCTGATCATGGTCACGCACAACCCCGAGATCGCGGACAAGCTGCCGCGCGTGGTCGAGATGAAGGACGGTTGCCTTGGCGAGCAGCAACGCGACAGGGTCCTCGCGTGACCTCAGCACTGACCGGACTGGGCGAAGTCTTCATGCTCGGCGTGCGCAATCTGCGGCGCAACAAATTGCGTTCGTTCTTGACCATGCTGGGCATGATTTTCGGCGTCGGCAGCGTGATCGCGATGCTCGCCGTGGGCGCCGGGGCGCGCGCGGAAATTCTGGCGCGCATCTCGGAACTTGGCGTGCAGAACATCATCGTCAACTCGGTCAAGCCTCCCGATGAATCCAAGCCGCAAAGCACGAATCGGCGTTGGATCGATCGCTACGGCCTGACCTTCGCGGACCGCGACAGGATCGAGAAGATCTGCCCGGGCGTCGAGCGTATCCTGCCCGTGAACGCCGTGCGCCAACGCCTCTGGTATCAAAGTCACGGTATCGACTGCTCGGTGCTCGGTGTCGAACCCGAACACTTGCGCACCTTTGGACTGACGGTGCGTCAGGGCCGCACGTTCAACGAGATCGACGAGATCCAGGGCACGAAGGTCTGCATCGTGCGGCCCAGTCTCGTGCGCGAACTCGAGACGCTGGCCGATCCGGTAGGTCTTTCCGTGCGCATCGGCAACGAACCGTTCCGCATCGTGGGTGTGCTGGAGGACGCGCGCTTTTCGTCGCACACGAAGAAGGCTCTGGCGATCGACGGCCAGCACCAGGAGGTCTACATCCCGTACTCCACGTCGATGCGCGACTTTGGAACCGTGACGATCCTGCGCCGCAGCGGTAGCGAGGAGCGTTCGGAGGTCGAGCTCGATCAGATGGTCGTGCGCGCCTCGAATGCCGATGCGGTCGCGCCGACCGCGCGTGTCGTCGGCGCAGTGCTCGCGCGCTTTCACAAGAAGAAGGACTACGAGATCGTCGTGCCGCT
>JAYUUV010000194.1:0-12130 GCA_043754695.1 Planctomycetota bacterium | reverse complement strand
GAACTTTCGCGCGCGCGGGCAAGCGCGCGACTTGGCGCGCAGGCGGGGGAGATCCGCCTGCTTCGCGAGAGCCGTTTCGCGTTCCTGCGCGACGGGGATGGGGGGCCGCTGCTCGTGCAGGGCGCCATCGACCGCGCGCTGATCTTTGACGCGCAGCAACGCGCGGAGATCGTCGACTTCAAGACTGACGCGCTGGCGTCGGAAGCTGCGGACGGCTTGCGCCAACGCGCCGAGAAGTATCGCGCTCAGATGCAGCTCTACCGCAGCGCGCTTGCACGCCTCGAGAGCATCGACGAATCGCGCATCGAAATGCGCGTGTGTTTCGTCGCAGCCGGGCGGACGATCACTCTGTCGTGACGGGGTCGGCCGCGAGGCCGCCGCGTCAGACCTCGAGGTTCGGGCCGATCTGATCCTGTTCGGCGACCAGCACACGCACGTGACCCAGGCCGCGGCGCGCGAGCGCTGCATGGGCGAATTCGAGCGCCAGCTCGCGCGTGTTGTTGTGCGCGGAAAGGTGCGCGAGCACCAAGGTGTGCAGTTCATCGCCGGCCAGATCCTCGAGCATCGTTGCCGCCTGAGCGTTCGAAAGGTGTCCCGCATTGCCGAGGATGCGCCGTTTCAGCGCCACCGTGTACGGACCGTTCTGCAGCATTTGCGGATCGTGGTTGAACTCGAGCACGAGAACGTGCGCCCCACGCAACGTGCGCGCGACGTCCGCGCGCGGTGCGCCCATGTCGGTCAGGATCACGGCGCAGCGGCCTTCGTGCTCGAGCTTGAAAGCCAGTGTCGGCAAGGCATCGTGGGGCAGCGGCACGGAAGTCGCGCGCAGTCCGTCGTCCCCGCGGCGGCCGGGCAGAAGTTGCGTCGAACCCACGCTGAGCGTGTTCAAATTCTTGCAGCGGCGGATCGAAGCGTTCGATTGCAGCGCAGCAGCGGTGTGCAGCAGCGAGCGCTCGCGGCGCGCCAGGGCACCGGCGCTGCGCGCATGATCGAGGTGGCCGTGGGTGACCAGCACGTGATCGAGCGCCGACGGGCTGAAACGCGCTTCGCCAAAGCGCTGATCGAGATCTTTGAGCGTCAACCCGGCATCGACAAGGATCGCCGTCTCTCCCGCGCGCACGAGCGTCGAGTTGCCGCCGCTTCCGCTGGACAGGATCTGGAGGTGCATTGCCGCTCAGGATACAGGCAATGCGTCCGGTCGGCGCCGACTGAATGCGATCAGCAGCGCGATCGCGAATGCCGAGATCCACGCACCAAGTCGCAGCGAGCCAGGCTCGTATTCGAACTCGAGCGTGTGATCGCCGGCATCGAGTGCCACGCCGCGCAGCGCGTGATCGACGGCCACGATCTCGACCTCGCGTCCATCGAGCCGTGCTCGCCAGCCGGGATACCAGGCATCCGCGAGCACCAGCCAGCCGCGCGCCGTGCCGCGCGTGTCGATGCTGACGGACTGCGCGCGCGATGCGACGATCTGCACCGTTCCGCCGGGCGCGGCCGCTGCGCATTCCCATTCCGCGGCCGACGGTGGCAGCACCGTTTGGCGAGCAGGATCCGACAAACGCGTGGCGAGCGCGTCGACCACACCGCGCTCGGTCGGCGCCCGCAGCGAGGAGTTCACGATGCGCGCGCGTGCCGGCACGCCTGTGCGGCGATAGACGCAGAAGCCTTCGCGCTCGAGCAGCGCCACGAGCCGCGGATGTTTCAGCGGATGCCGCGAGAGCAGCGCCGTGACGCGCAAGACATCCAGCACCGGATGGTCGAGCAGCGCCGGATCCGAGATGCGGCTCGTTCCGTTGCGCCACAGCGCGCGCCGATCGACACGGCTCCACAATTCGACCGCGCGCCGCGGCGTGAACACGACGTAGGGCGAAAGATCGGCGATGCCGTAGGCCTGCGGCAAGTTGGGCCGCGCGAGATCGAGCACCTCGCTGACACCGCTCTCGCTCTCGTCCAGACGCAGGACGCGGCCATCGCCGGCCGCTTCGCGCAGCGCGTCCATGCTTGCAGATTGTGGCCAAACCGAAGACTCGATCGCACGCGGCGCGAGGTGCACGCGCGCGTAGAAGGTGCCCTCCGCGCCGGCGACGAGGAACAGCGAAAGCCAGCCCGGCGCCCAACGCGGGGCGCGCGGTGTCAAAAGGAAACCCAGCGTGCAGAGCAACGCGAGCGTGGCGAAACCGATCAGGGTGCGGCCCGCGGCGCACACGCGCTCGGCAGCGCGCAGAAGTTCTTGCGCGGAGAGCAGGTTGTCGACGACCTGCCGCGTGACCTCGAAGCGCTCGGCGAGGCGCTGCGGAAGTTGCGCGACCCACTGCGCTGGTTCGACGGCGAACGCGAGCAGCAAGCCGAGGATCAGGAAGGCGCCGCAGGTCCATGCTGCGGCGACGACGCGTCGTTCGCGCTGCAAAAGTGCATCAGCGCCGATTGCCGCGAGCCAGGCCCAGGCAGTCCAGGCCAGCACTCCAGCGCGCGCCGGCGAGCCCAGATCGAGACCGGGCAGGACGCGCAGCCAATCCAGCACCGGCCAACCTTGAGCGAAGGCCAGCGAAACGACAGCGAGCCCCGCGGGAAACAGCGCGGCGCGGGGCCTTGCGAACAAGGCGGCGGCGGCGAGCGCCAGTGCCAGGCTTCCCGCGAATAGATTCCACTCCAGAAGATTCGCGTTGAACGCAAGCTCCTTCTCGCTCGCGCGCGCCAGCCACCAGGCCGCTGAATTGCAGGGTGCGAAGACGGCCTCGTCCGCGCGGCCGAACAATTCGGGCGCCACGAGCGTCAAGTTCGCCCCGAGTGGCAAACCATCGACGGCGGCGCGCGGATCTTCTCTCACGCTGCGCGTCGATTGAGCCCGTGCTTCAGCCATCGGCACGAGTTGGATCGCGGCGATCGCGATTCCGATCAGCAGCCCCGCGCCGCAGCGCCAAAGTCGCAGGCCGCCGCCCGGTCGAGACAGCGCCCGCACCAGGGCATAGGCGGCCGCGGCCACGCTGCAGAAGATCGCGATCGGCACGAAGCCGGCGAGGAACGAGAGCGCGACGCTGCTTGCGAGCAGCACAAGCGCGCGCTTTTCGCCGGCCTGCACGCGCTCGATCGCGAGCAATGTCCACGGCAGCCACAGTCCTGCTTCGACCTTCATCAGATCGTGCAGATTCGCGCTGGCGAAACCGGCCGTCTGAAAGACCGCTGCGCCGACCAGCGCAGCGCCGAAACTGACTCCCAGTCGTCGTGTGAAAAGGAAAATCCCCAGACCCGCAAGCACCAGGTCGATCAGCGCGATCCAGCCCAGCGCGACATCGGGCTCGAAGAGAAACGCCAGCCAGTGCGGCGGGTAGAGCGCTCCGAACATCGTCTGCGCGAACAGCGGCGCGCCCAGGCCGATCTTCGGATCCCACAGTGGAAGTTCACCGCGCTGCAGCGCCGCGCGCATCTGCTGTGCGTCGCTGAGCATCGGGAACAGCGCGTCGGAACCGAGGAAGTCGACGCCGCGCCAAGCCAGCGCCGCGGCGGAGGGGTTTTCGCTGGCCAGGGGCTCGAGCGCGACCGGTGCCAGCGGCAGGAAGCGCGAGCCCGGGAGCAGCGCGGGGCCGACCAGGACGAGCGGCAGCAAGCAGAGCCACAGGATCGCGCGCCAAAGCTCCTTCGAGTTCGTTCGCGCGGGCATCGGGACAAGACTCGCCGCGCTCATCGGACCGCAGTTGTCCCCAACACGACGGAACAGTGCAACTGTGCAGAGCCCGGGCGATAGGATCTGGCCCCATGGGAACCCACTATCGCTTCGCGTTCGGCCTGCTGCTCTTCCTCGCTGCCTGTTCGACGTCGCCGTCTTCGGGCGCCGCACCGAACTCCGGACCGCCGCCCGCTGTCGCCGCCGCGGATGCCGCGGCACGTCTGCAGAACGACGTGAACTGGTTGGCCGACGATGCGCGCCAGGGGCGCCGGGCAGGAACGCAGGACGCCAGGCTCGCAGCGAAGTGGCTGGCCGATCGGCTGTCGGGACTCGGGCTGAAGCCGGCCGGCAACCAGGCCACCTTCCTGCAGGAATTCGAAGTCCCGCTGGCCGCGCGCGCCGGCGAGACGTCGCTGGTGCGGCTTGCGACCGATCGAGGCAGCCGCATGGTCAGTGACTTGAAGGGGGTCACGCCGCTGTTCTGCTCCGAAGGCGCGACCGCGGAGGGGCCGCTTTGTTTCCGCGGTTTTGGCATCGAAAGCCTCGATCAGCAGTGGAACGACTTCGGCGACGGCGACCTGAAGGGCGCGATCGTGGTCATGCTGCGCGGAGTTCCGGGGCCGAGCGAACTGTTGCCCGCCAAGGCCGCAGAGGGTGCCGCAGTCGAGCATGCGGCGAATTTCGACGGTTCGATTTTCCTGAAGGTCATGAACGCCAAGCGCCACGGCGCCGTTGGGGTGATCCTGCTTCAGGAAGCAGGTGCCGCGGCGCCGCTGACCTTTGATGTCAGCCAGGCGGCCCGCGCAGGAATTCCGGCGCTGTCGGCGACGCGCGCGCTCTTCGAGGCCTTGCTGGGCGAGGCGCGCGCGCGCGAACTTTGCGCCGCGGCGGAAAAGCGCGGACATGCCGATTTCGGTCCCGCGGATCCGGCGTCCATTGTGCGCATCGTCGCCGACGTGCGCCGCGAGCGCGGGGCGGCGCTGAACGTGCTCGCCAAGCTGCCGGGCAAAGACCCCACGCGCACGGTCGTGATCGGTGCGCACTACGATCACCTCGGCCTCGGCGGCGAAGGTTCGCTGGCCGCGGATCGCACGGGTGAAGTGCACAACGGTGCCGACGACAACGCCAGCGGAACCGCGGCTGTGCTCGAGATGGCCAGGCTGATGGCCGCCGGACCCGCGCCTGCCGGCGACGTGATCTTCGCGCTGTGGTCGGGCGAGGAGTTGGGACTTCTCGGCAGCGAATACTGGTGCTCCCACCCGACGCTCGAACTCTCGAACGTGCGCGCGAATCTGAATCTCGACATGGTCGGACGCGCGCGCGCGCCGGAGACGAAGTCCGCCGCGCCGACCTTGACGATTCTCGGCGCAGGAACTGCAGCGGCCTTCGAGCCTTGGCTCGAGCCCGCGGCCCAACTCGCGGGCCTCACGCTGCACGTCAATCGCTCGGGCCAGGGCGTCGGCGGCAGCGATCACATGTCGTTCATGAAGCACAAGATTCCGGTGCTGCACTTTTTCACCGGTTTGCACGCCGACTACCACAAGCCCGGCGACGACTCGGACAAGATCGACGCCGGTTCGATGGCGCGCATCGTCGGCTTCGGAGTGGGTCTGGTCGCGCGCATGCAGGCCGAGGCGCAGCTTCCGTGGAACGAGCAGGAACCACAGACCAAGGGCGAGCCCGAGCGCAAACCCGCGCCGTCCAATGGCGGATTCAAGGTCTGGTTCGGCAGCATTCCCGACTACGCCTACGAAGGCAAAGGCGTGAAGCTCACCGGTACGTCATCGGGCAGTCCGGCCGAGAAAGCCGGCATGCTTGCGGGGGACGTGCTGCTCGGCGTCGGCGACGTGACGATCGACACGATCCACGACTTCGTCTACGCGCTCAGCATCTACAAGCCGGGCGACGTCGTCGTCACGCGTTTTTCGCGCGACGGCAGCGAACACTCGGCGCGCATCACCCTGGCGACCCGCGCGGCGCAGTGACGCGCCAGGCGCTCACTGCCACTGGGCGAGGAAAAGATTGGTCTCGCCGGCGACCGAACCACCGCGGTTCGAGGCGAACACCAGGAAGCGGCCATCGGGCGAGAACATCGGGAAACTGTCGAAACCTTCGTAGGTCGTGATGGTCTCGATCTGCTTGCCGTCGTCGTCGATCGCGAACAAGTCGAAGTTGCGCTTCTTCGGATCGAGGTAGTTGCTCGAGAAGATGATGCGCTCGTCGCCGACGAAGAAGTACGGCGCGAAACTTGCCCCGCCCAGGTGCGTGAGCTGTGTGCGCGCGCTGCCGTCCGCGTTCGCCACGTACAGTTCCATGTTCTGCGGACGCACCTTCCATTCGCTCAAGAGTTCGCGGTAGGTCGCTTCCTCGGCAGCGCGGTTCTGCGGCGAAAATTCCGTGCAGCGGAAGACCAGGCGCGTGCCATCGTGGCTGAAAAACGCGCCGCCGTCGTAACCGAGTTGGTGCGTGACCTGCTTCAGGTTCTTGCCCTCGAGGTCGCAGGTCCACAACTCGATGTCGCCCGAGCGCGACGAGGTGAAAACGATCGAATCGCCGAGCGGCGAAATCGTGGCCTCCGCGTCATAACCCCAGTCCTCGGTGATCCGCCGCTCCGCCTGCGTGTCGAGGTCCTTGATCCAGATGTCGTACTCCGGGTGCACCGACCAGGTGTAGCCCTTGGAGTGATCCGCTTTCGGCGGACAATCGCTCTTCCACTGCTGCGTCGAAGCGAACAGGACTTCGTGGCCGTTCGGCAGGAAGTAGGAGCAGGTCGTCACACCCTTGCCATTCGAAACGACCTGCGGCGGGCCGCCCGCGGGATCGGTGGCGAAGATTCGATCGCAGGACCATTGCTGGCCGTGCTCGGGATTGTCGTTCGTGTACTGAAAGCTGAGGCGGTTTCCCGCGAAGTTCCAATAGCCCTCTGCGTTCTGTCCGCCCGAAGTGATCTGCCACAGGTGCGCGAAGTGTTTTTCGCCGGGTTGGATGAACTGATCGGCCGCGCGCACACCGGCAATCGGAGGAATCAGCGCGGGCGCGCGCGGCGCCTTGGACGCTTCGGGTGCGGTGCCATGGGCTGCACATCCGGCGAGCAGAATTGCCGCGAACGGCGCGAACGGTTGATTCATCTTGGACTCTTCGATTGGACCTGCGGTTTCCCCGGGAGCGGGGAAGCCTCGCGACGCGGAGTGTCCACATCGCCGCGCGATTCGCAAGCGCGCATTTCGCGCTCGAGCTCTGAATCGGGCACCGGATCGAATCCGCCCTTGCAAAAAGGCTGGCAGCGCAGGATGCGCCACACGCAGAGCCGTGTGCCGCGAAAGAAGCCGTGCAATTCCAGGGCTTCGATGGCATAGGCGCTGCAGGTCGGGTGGAAACGGCAGGTCGGTGGCTTGAGCGGCGAGAGGAAACGCCGGTAGGCGCGCACCGGCAAGCCGGCGAGCCGGGCCAGCAGGGTCGGCCGCGCGCGCAAATCAGGCTTCAAGGCGCGGCGCCCACGTTCCCGTTTTTCTCGTTCTTCTCTCGCAGCCGGGCGACGGCCTTGGGCCCAAGCTTGGAGAGTTCGCGGCAGGTGGCTTCCAGCGTCGGGCGCAACTTCGGCGCGGCCGGCACCAGGATGAAATCGTGGCCAGCGGGCAACTGCATGCGCGTCAGGCGAAAGGCCTCGCGGAAAATGCGCCGCACGCGGTTGCGATCGACGGCGCCCTTCCAGATTTTCTTGCCCACGGAGAGTCCATAGCGCGCCCACGGCGTGCCGTTGGCCACCGCGACCACCACCAGCACGTCGCCACGCGCGCGACTGCCGCATTTCCACGCGCGCTCGAAGTCGCGCTGGCTGACCACGCGTGTTTCGCGGGGCAGGAACAGGCGCGCCGCGGCCACGGGCGTGGGGGAGTCGGACTTCGACGGATCTACTTTCATCGAGCGGTTGCGTATTCTAGGCGGTTCGGCGTCTGGAGCTTCGATCCGTTCCAAGGATCATGGAGCACAGGCCTCGAATCATGGAACCTCGCGCCTTCACGCACTGGATCGCCGGCCACCCTGAGGAGGGCACACGCGCCGGGAGCTTCTTGCAGAGCCTTCCGGGCGGCGGTTCGCTGCGTTTCCCGCGTGCGGGCGTCGCCGAATGGGCCACGGTTTGGACGCACCTTTCCGGCGCGAACGTCGCCGGCTCGCGCGCATCCACCTGGGGGCTCTTGCAGCACGCGGCCGGCGCGTTGCGCGCGGACGAGAGTCTGCCGGCGTGCGTGGCCCTTTCACTGGGCCTCGAGATCGATGAAGCGCGTGCCTGGCTCGACCGCGACCTTTTCCAATTCGAGCAAGCGCTCGAGTTGCTGCGCGACGGAGGCGAAGGCGAAGCGCGCGGCCCCGGCGTGTTCGTCGCGGACTGGAGCGACGGGATCGGCACGCTCGCCGCGCGCATTGCGCGTGCACTGCTCGCGCGCGACCCGCTCGTCTTGATCGCCGACGCGCGCTTGCCGTGGGGCGCACAGGCACTGGCGCAGGCGCTGCTCAGCGCGGGCCTCGACGACGCCGCGCTGACTGTCCTGTGGGACGACACGCACACGCTGCTGCGCGCCGCGACGAGCGACCCGCGCTGCGCATGGTTGCGCGTCGCCGGTCAGGCGGGACGGCTGGCGCAACTTCGCGGCAGTGTCCATCCCGCGCTGGAATTGGCGCTGTGGCCGATTGCCAATCGCTCACTCGCGCTTGCCGACGATTTCGATCCAACTGAAGCCGCGCGCGCCGCGCTCGAGCAGTCTTTCGGCAGAACGGTTACACTTTCGGGCCAGTTCCCGGGTCATGTCGCGCGCGTGATCTGTCCCGAGCGGCGATTTGCGGCTTTCACGCAGGCCGTGCTCGCAGAGCTCGAACAGGCCGACCCGCGCGGTGCTGTCCCCGGAATCGAGGCCGACTTCTCGAGCGATCTTGAAGCGGCCCGGCGCCTGGCCCTCGATGAGGGGGCCTGTCCGATCTTCGGCGAACTTCAGGGACCTCTGCCCCTGGTCTTCACCAACGTCGATCCATCGATGCGACTGGTGCGCGAGCGCCGGCCGCGGCCCCTGCTCTGTCTGATCCGTGCCAAGGACGCGTCGGCCGCGGCTGAGCTTGCTCAGCGCTTCGATGCGGCGCCGATTCAGCTAGGCCCTTCACTCGAAGCCGAGGTCCGGCCGATGCTGCCCGAGGAAATTTCTGTCACGAAGCCGCCCATCGTCACCATGAGCTACGCACACCAGGTTCACGAAGTTCTCAAGCGCCACCAGCTGGCGGATGGTTTCCCGTTCGTGTTCGACCTCGAGCGCTCGCAAGGGCCTTGGCTCGTTGACGCGCGCGACGGCACGAAGTACCTGGACATGTTCACGTGTTTCGCGAGTTGGCCGATCGGCTACAACCATCCGCGCATGGCGGAGCCGGAATTTCGCCGCGAACTGATGCTCGCCGCGGCCAACAATCCGGCCAACTCCGATCTGTACACCGAGTCGATGGCGCGCTTCGTCGAAGCTTTCGCCACGCGCGTCACGCCCGCGGGTTTCAAGCACCACTTCTGGATCAGCGGTGGAGCGCTCGCGGTCGAGAACGCGATGAAGGTCGCCTTCGATTGGAAGGCCGGCAAGCTTGGCCGGCGCAGCTTCGACGACGACTGCAACGATCTAGTCGTGTTGCATTTGCGCCAGGCGTTCCACGGCCGCTCCGGTTACACGATCTCGGTGACCAATACCGATCCGACCAAGATCGGCCTTTTCCCGAAGTTCGACTGGCCGCGCGTGCACAATCCCGCGATCGAGTTCGATCTCGACGGCAACATCGCCAACGACATCGAAGCATCCGAAGCGCGCGCCGAGCGCGAGATCGAAGCCGCGTTCAAGAAACATCCGCGCAAAATCGCCTGCATCTTGTTGGAGCCGATGCAGGGCGAAGGCGGCGACAATCACTTCCGTCCTGAGTTCTTGCAGCGCCTGCGCCGTTTCGCCGACGAAGAAGAAGCCTTGCTGGTCTTCGACGAAGTCCAGACCGGCTTTTTCGGCAGCGGGACGCCGTGGTTGTGGCAGCGCCTCGGCGTGCGGCCCGACGTCGTCGCCTTCGGCAAGAAAACGCAGGTCTGCGGCCTCTACGCCGGCCCGCGCGTCGATGAAGTCACTGACAATGTGTTCACGAAAGTCAGCCGCATCAATTCGACCTGGGGTGGCAATCTGACAGACATGGTTCGCTGCCGCCAATTCATCGACATCATCCTTGGCGAGAAGTTGCATGAGAATGTCGCGCTGCAAGGCGACCGTTTCCTCGCAGGGCTGCGCCGAATCGCCAAGTCTCGCGGCGCGTCCACGAACGTGCGCGGGTTTGGATCCTTGCTCGCGTTCACGCTCGAGAGTCCGGCGGCGCGCGATGAACTTCTGGCGAAGTTGCGCCAGAACAACGTGCTGGCGCTCAAGAGCGGCGCCCAAGCGATCCGCTTCCGAATGTCCTTCGTGATCGACGCGAGCGAAGTCGACTGGGCCCTCGATCGCATCGAAGGCTGCCTGCCCGCGAACGTGCAGAGCGCGCGCTAGAAGCCCGGCCTTCTCCAACGAAAAAACACGGGGGAGCAGCTGCTCTGCTCCCCCGTGTTCGCTTTCAAAGCCTGTTCACTGAATCGTGTATTCCAGCGCGTCCGACAACGTCGAGTTGTTCGGCGCGGCGAATCCGTTGTCGCGGCCCCAGCATTGCGCGTCGATCACAGTGCCCGGCACCTGCAGGTAGGGCGCCGGCGTACCGCCGAGTCCGCCGACTGCGAACAGGTTCATGTCGATCGAGTACACGCCCGAGCAATCGTTCGGCGGGGGATTACCGCCTGAATTGAGCGGCGTCGAACGCTTGAGCGGCGAGTTGACGCAGCGCAGCCCGCCCTGGAACGGCACCGCCACGCGACCTGTATTGCTGTAGAGCAGCAGGCCAGGCTTGTTGTTGATCACGTTGCCCGCCGTGATCGTGAAACCGGAGCCGGCGGAAGCGCTCGGAATCCCGGTGGAACCGATCGTCGGCGTGCAACCGATGGAGTTCACTTTGGCCGTGCAATACACGGTGGTGGGCGCCTGGCCGTCACCGCCGATCCAGTTGTCCACGGCGGGTGAGTTGTAGGTCGACATGCCGACGCCCGTGCCAAGCACCATGCCTGCGGCGAGGATTCCGGTCGCAGTGAAGTGCTCGTCGAAGATGCCATCGAAATTGTTGTCGATGTCGAGGTTGGCCGTGTCGCCCGCGTTCGATAGGTAGGCTTTCAGGCGGCCGCTCAGAGTCGGCGTGGCGAGGGCGAAGGTGCCCGATCCCGGCCAAGCGCTGCCGTTGATGCCGCGATAGAACCAGACGCGGTCATAGGTGCCGTTGCTGTCGTTGTCCTGGACCTTGCAGAAGATGTTGTCCGAACTCGCGCCGCAGCCGATCACGGCCGCAACGAAGATGAGCGCTCCGCCTTGGACGGTGGGCAGGAAGTCCATCGCAACGACGGCCTGCGCGGGCGCGCTGCTCGCGCCGGCATGTTGCGCCCACTGCGTTCCCGCTGCGGTCGAGACGGCACGATTGGTGATGATCGAGTACGCGCCGGCTTGCACGTTCCAGTTCGCGCCGAGCGTCGGCGCATCGGGGCGATTGAAGTCATCGGAGAATTGCGACAGGTAAGATCCGGATGAAGGGGCAATCGGAATCGAACCGAGCGTGCCTTGCGGAGCAAGTTTTGTCGCGTCGATGACGGTCTGAGCAGAGGCGAACGGGACCGCGGCCAGAAGGAAAACACTGAGGCGAGTCAGAGACATGGCGATACCTTTCCGATGGGTTAGGGGGACCCGTCAAGTCTACGCCCGTTCTGCCGGATCGGGGGCTGTGTTCGCTGCCGTACGGTGCCAGGCTCCATTCCGAACTGTTGCGTGCACCCAACGGCGCTGTGAGAGCGACGGCCAGGTCGAGCTGAACCGGCAACGGCGCTGCGGACGGCCTGGCGGCAACAGTTCGGAATGGAGCCTGGCACCTGAAGATTCAGGCGAGTCTCCTGCCCACGGGTCAGCCTGCTTGGCGTCGATCTCGCTTCTTCACGGCAGTGATCGCTGCGCGTAGGAGAGCATTGACACGCTTCGAGTCAAAAAACACTTCGGCCACATCGGAATCGAGCACGATCACCACCGCGTCGCGATCGACGCGGCCTGTGAACCGGTTTGCTTTCGACTTGGTGTAGTCAAGCTCGTAGTTAGGGGCCAATCCCCCTTCGAGGCGGCGCTTCTGCTTAGGCCTTCTTGTGCTCCTCGTATTCGTTGCTTTCATGACGTGTAGTCCGGCGGGCGCTGATGATGCGCACCGCGCCATGGCGTTCTGCGAATGCTACCAAGGGCAGTGAATCGAGCCAGGCCGCAGCATTCAGGCGAGTTTCTGGATCCTCAACTGCCCGCAGGCCGCGTCGCTTTCGACGCCTCGGGACCAGCGCACGGTCGAGATCACACG
>JAYUUV010000193.1:0-5312 GCA_043754695.1 Planctomycetota bacterium | reverse complement strand
GCCCAGCGTCCGCGCCGGTGATTCGATCTGAATCGAGTCCAGGCTGTTGTGCAGCAGCACCTGCGCGGCACCGAACAGGGCGACGAACCACAGCGGCGTGCGCACGAGCGCGGCGAGCACGACCATCGAACAGCCCAGCGCCCAGATCACCTGCAGGAGCCCGAGGGTCGACGAAAAATCGAGATCGAAGAACATCAGAGGCCGGAGCACGAAGATTTCCAGCGCAACCAGGAACAAGCCACGTGTCAGCAGGAATCGCGACAGCTCGCGCGGCGCCATCCCGCGCTGCAACTGCAGCTGCGCGGACAGGCCGGCCAGGAAGACGAACGTCGGCGCGCAAAGGTGCGTGATCCAGCGGGTCAGATACAGCGCAAGCGTCGTGCTCGCCGGATCGAGTGGATCGCTGCCCATTCCATCGCTGTGCAGGAAATCGCGCGCGTGGTCGAGCAGCATCACGATCATGACCATGCCGCGCAGCCAGTCGATCGAATCGATGCGCGCGCGGGCAGGCGCCTGGCCGGACTGCGACATCATGCCTTCCTCACGCAGAGCTTGTACCGCTGATCTTCCCGCGCGACAACGCGGCGTGTCCCGTGCAAATAACCGGCCGGGCCTTCGGCCGGAAATCTGCCGGACCTTCTGCGGCCGCCGCGCAGCTCGATAGGATCGGAAGAATGCGTATCACTGCGGTTTCACCCTGGACCAGAATCGCACTCGCGCTCCTGACGCTCGCCTTGGGCAGTTGCGACTCGAGCAAGCGCGAGGACGGAACGCTCGTCGGCGCGAACGATGCGAAAAGCGGGCAACGACTTCCGAACATCGTCCTGATCCTCAGCGACGACCTCGGCGTCGGCGAACTCGGCTGTTACGGACAAAAGCTCATCAAGACGCCGAACATCGACGCGCTGGCCGCGCGCGGCGTGCGTTTTGTCGAAGCCTACTCAGGCTCGTGTGTCTGCGCGCCTTCGCGTTGCTCGCTGCTGACCGGATTTCATACCGGCCACTGTGCGATTCGCGACAACAAGGAACTCAGCCCGCAGGGACAGCAGCCCTTGCCGCTTGAGAGTGTGACGATTGCGACCTTGCTCGAGGCTCGCGGCTACGCGACCGCGGCGATCGGAAAATGGGGGCTCGGTCCGGCAGGCAGCAGCGGCGATCCGGCGAAACATGGCTTCGATCTCTTCTTCGGTTTCCTGTGTCAGCGGCACGCGCAAAATCACTACCCGAATTTCCTGTACCGCAACAGCGAGATCGTCGAGCTCCCAGGCAATCAAGTACATCCGACGCGGGGCGAAACGAGCGGCGGCAGCTACGCGCCCGATTTGTTTCGCGACGAGGCAGAGAAGTTCATTTCCGACAACCAGGCGAAGCCCTTCTTCCTGCTGTTCGCCACGCCCGTGCCGCACCTCGCGCTGCAGGTGCCCGAGGACTCGCTCGCGCAATACAAGGGCCAGCTTGCCGACGCGCCTTACGACGGATCGAAGGGTTATCTGCCGCACGAAACGCCGCACGCAGCCTATGCCGCGATGGTCTCGCGCATGGATCGCGACGTCGGGCACTTGCTCGCGCAGCTGCAGCAACTAGGCCTGGCCGACAACACGCTGGTGATTTTCACCAGCGACAACGGCCCTTCGTACACCGGCGGGACCGACAGCACATTCTTCGCGAGCGCGGCCGGCCGGCGCGGCCTCAAGGGCCAGCTCTACGAAGGCGGAATCCGCGTGCCGCTGATCGTCTCGTGGCCCGGCAAGCTGCGGCAGGGCGCAATCAGCGCGGCGCTCACGGGCAACTGGGATTTGTTCCCGACGATCGCCGCCTTCGCCGGCCTCGAACCTGGCGCGCTGCCCAGGGGCCTGGACGGAATCGATCTTTCAGCGCAGCTTCTGCGCGACGATCCGCTCGCTGCGCGCGATGCTCTGTACTGGGAGTACGCCGACGGCGGCGGCTGGCAGGCCGCGCGCATCGGGACCTACAAGGGCGTGCGGCGCAACGCGAAGAAGACTCCCGAAAGGCCGCTCGAGGTTTACGACCTCTCGAACGATCCCGGCGAGAAACACGATATCGCCGCGCAACATCCGGAACTCGTGCAGCGCCTTGGCGCCGTCATGGCTGCGCGCACGCCCTCGCCGCTCGCGGAGTGGAATTTCGACAAGTGATCGCCCGTGTCGTCAGGGCGCCACGGTGAAACGAATTCCGTCAGTGAGTCCGATGTTGTTCGGTGCCAGAAAGCCGTTGTCGCGGCTCCAACATTGCGAGTAGATCGTCAGGCCGGCGCTGATGCCCTTCGCGGCCATGTACGCCTGCGAGAAATGCTGTGAATAGGTTCCGCTGCAATTGAATCCCGTCGGCGTCCCGCCGGACAATTGACTGCTCATGCGCTTCACCGGAGCGCCAACGCACAGCGTGCCGCCGCCCATGGGCGTGGCTGCGGGCCCGATGGACCACAGGAAAAGGCCGGGCTTGTTGTTGATCACATTGTGCGCCGACAGGAAGAAGCTGTCGCTTTGACCCGCGACGTGCGGTTCGCCACCGCTTGTGATCGTCGGCGTGCAGTTCAGGGAGTTGAGCTTGGCGACGCAGAAGCTCTCGATCGGCTGCACGGTCGAAAAGGCGTCCCAGACCAGGCCGTCCCCGTTGTTCGTATCGCCCGCGACCAGGCCCTGCAGATTCGAGCCGAAACCGACCAGTCGGCCGCTGCCGCTCATGGCCGGCCAGCCCCACCAGTCGCCCCAGGTCGGCGGAGGCTGACCGGCCAGTCCTCCCGTCGATTGCGAGGCGATCCGCGTCACGCCGGTGACGCTGTCGTGCCAGAACATGTCATTGTTCGTGTCCAGGTCAGCGGGGTCGAGCGTCGTCGCGTAACTGAAGAAGGCCGTGTAGCGGCCGTCGTCCGACACCCACGGATCGATCGAGTCCGCATCGCTCGGAACGCCGGCGCTGCCGACACTTTCGATCGTGATGCTGCCGGTCTGCCGGTCGATACGCAGGATTTCCAGGAAGCCCGTGGCGCCCGGCGCGAGGTTCGAAGCCCAGCTCGCATAGACGATCCAACGCGTGTCCGGGCTGGCGCGCATCCAATAGTAGCTGTCGCCGTCGGCCTCGACGCCACCGGCACCCACGTTGACCCGCGTCGTGGTCCCGAGCTGGCGGTCGCGGACGAACACGTCTTGAAACGTGTTCAGGTCGCCAGGAACCAGATCGTCGGCGTAGGAGAAGTAGACGACGAAGCGCCCATCGGACGAAATCTGCGGCATGTCGGCGCCGCCCGGCGACTCGCTGCCGTTGGCCTGCACATTGATGCGTTGCGTCGTGTTCAGGGTCGTGTCGCGCAGGAACACGTCGTAGGCGCCGTTGGTGTCGCCGCCAACCAGGTTGTCCGCCTCGGACGCGAAGGCGACGAAGCGGCCGTCGTTGCTGACCTCACCGAAGTAGGAGCCCGCGTCGGGATCGGCGCCATTCGAGCCGATGCTGGCCCGGCGCACGGTCCCCGTGACCAGGTCGCGGATGTAGATGTCTTCCGTCCCGTTGGCGTCCGCGAAGCCGAGGTTGTCGGCGGGCGTCATCATGTAGAGCTGGCGGCCGTTCGCGCTCAGCGATGCGAACTCGACGCTGCCGTTGAGCGGCGTTCCTCCGGCGCCCAGCGACACCACGCTGCTGACCCCGCTCAGGCGGTCCTGGCGCACGACGTCCATGAAGCCATTGGAGTCGCCGCCCACGGCGTCGTCCCCAATGACATATACGTAGCGCTCGTCCGGCGAAAAGCCGATCGGGACCAGGTTGCCGTCGGTCTCTCTTCCGCCGGCGCCCTGCACGCGGGTCAGCGACTGCGCCTGCGCGATCGAAGCGCCCATGCAGACGGTTAGGGCCAAGGCACTGGACAAGCGGCTGAGTTGCATGGGAATGAGCTCCTGAATTCGGCGGGTGCAATCGGGACCGGTGGCGCAGCAGGATCGAACATACCCTGTTGCGCGGAAATCGAACGTAAGAGTCCATTGAACGCCTCCCGCGAGGTCGCAGGAGCTGTCGGCGCGCTGCCAGTGTGTGACCCGGCGCGGTCGCGACCGCGCCACTGAACTCTTCCGTGAGCTGATCGAGTTCACGTGGCTCGCCGCCGCAACAGCGCTCCCGCACTTCGACACGCCGGCGCCGACTCGACTCGCCGACAACGACGCGAAGCGCTCGCGCCGTCAAATGCAACTTCTTGTGGCCGAGCAACGGCGTTTGCTCAGGAAAGAAAACTCGACACACACGATCCCCCCGGAAACCACAAGTTGGCTAGCATCGGCCTCCATGGAATCCCCCAGAAGCCGCTGCCCCGGGTGCGGGGCCGAACTTGCCGCGGGCGCATTGCCGTACCGCGGTTACTACAACACTTCTGCCGAGTGTTGGTCGGAGTACACGCACGTGCTCGCGGTCGAATACCAGGACACTGCGCTATTCGCCCAAGTCCATCAGCTGACGGTCGACGCCTACGCGGTTCAGCACGCGGGCGGGCCGCACCCCGACAAGTCGGTCGCCGTGCATCTGGTCGGGCTTTATCTCGTTCTCGAGCGGGATTTCAAGTCTTTTGATGTGCCTCCGCGTCTGCAAGCGCTGGCGTCGGCCGTGGCGAACTGGCCGCACTTCGAGGTCCCCAAGCGGCGCGCCGTGCTGAGCGCGCACGATCTGGCGTCGGCCGGCTCGTCGCACGGGCACGCGATGCGTGTGCGCGAGTGGGCCGATCAGATCTGGAGCATGTGGAGCGCCCATCACCCCGCCATCGCTGCGCTCGCGGAAAACTGTTTCGCCAGCAGCGAACGTCAAGCGTCTAGTTCGCGCTGAGCGGACAGTCCTGGAAAAAAAGCCGCAGGCCGCCCCTGATCCAGGGCCGGCCTGCTTCGATTGGGCGACGCGCGCCCGTGTACCTTGGCCGCGCTCGCGCGGTCGCTTTCGGCTACTCTCCGCCGAGCATGCGATAGGCCGCTTCGGCCACCATGCCGTCGACGTCGAGCTTGCCCTGTTCGTGCTGCAGCTTGAGATCGTTGACGTGCTGCGTGCGTGCGGCCGCGTCGACATCCTGGGGTCGTTGGGCGATCGTCGTTTCGGACAGCTCCTGGGCGCTGCTCGAAACCGAAACTTCGTCCGTCTTCACCTGCTCGGCGGCGAAGCGATCCCGCGCGCCCTCGATGCGCTTGTGAACCGACGCGGCGAAGCGCTCGCGGGCTCCGTGAATGCGCTTGTGAAGTGACTCAGCCTGCGCTTGGCGATCGCGAGCCACGCCAAGGTGGGTTGAGTTCTTTGCCGCGGCGCCATCGGCCGCAGTGGTCCTGGGA
>JAYUUV010000192.1:0-8631 GCA_043754695.1 Planctomycetota bacterium | reverse complement strand
CTGGATCTCGTTACGGGAGCTTTGGCAGCCGCAGCATACAGCAGGCGCTGAAGGACAGCTACGCCAGTCGTTCCAGTGCCGGAAACCTTGCCGGTCGTGGATTCCGGGCTGTTAGCGAAGCGTCGCGACATACGCGAACAGCGAGGAAACGTCGGCTGGTGTTAGTGCTTCAAGCTGGCCGTCGGGCATCACCGAAAAATCGGCGAAGGACATGCGGCGAATCTGCGTGCGCTCGATCGAGCGGTCCTCGCGACTCTGCCGACGCAAGACGATTGCATGTTCGTCCTGCGAAGCGAGCATGCCGTCGAGCAGCTCGCCTTCGATCGTCTCGACGCGCAGCAAGCGATAGCCCGACTCCATTGCCGCGCTGGGCGTGAGGACGGCACGCAACAGCGACTCCGTGTCGCGCAGACCGATGCCGTCGAGCGGCGGGCCGACCTTTGCGCCTTCCCCGCGCAGACGGTGGCAGGTCATGCAGATGCTCGTGAACAGTTCGCGGCCACGTTCGGCGTTGCCGCGCAGGTTGGTCAGCGCGCGATAGCGCGTGAACTTCGTCTCTTGTTCCGCCACGGCGGCCTCGCTCTGGAGCGCCGGTGCGTCGAGCGTGCGCGCAAGTGTCGCGCCGCCGGCGAGTTTTCCCCAGGGACCTTCGCCGGCCGCGCTGAAGACGAGGTGCGCGGGTTTGGTGCCCGCGAAGGTGCGCCTGAAATTCGCTCCGATTTCCGCCGGTGTTCGCGCGACATCCCACAGGCGCACTTCGCAGAGCGCGCCCTGCGTGCCGCCGCCGGCGACGGCCACACCGACGTCGAGATCCTTGAGTTCGACCTTCGTCGGCTTGCAGGTTGCTGGATCGACGTCTCCGTTCCAGTACAGCTTCAGGTTGCCATCGCCGTCGCGCGTGATCGCGACGTGGGTCCAGCAGTCGGGGGACAACTGCTTCGAAGCGATGATCACGTCGCCGATTTCCTTGCCCGCGTACATTCGAAAGCGCCTGTCGGCGAAATTGAAATCGACTTCGCCGTGCGCACCGAGCACGGCGTCCCGATTGTCGATGCCTTCGTCGAGATTGACCCAGGCTTCGAGCGTGAATGGGCCGCTGATCTTGAGCTTCGTGTCGAGCGCGCTCTCGCCACCTTCGAGGCGCAGCACTGTGCGCAGGCGACTGGAGAGCGCCTGCTCTAATTTCGCCAGGCGCGCATCGCCGGCAAAACGCGCGGAGAGTCGCGTCAACACTTCGCCGTCCAGTTCGCTGGGCAAAATTTCATCGGCGTCGATGGCCGCGAGCAACGATGCCGCCCCCTCGTTCGATCCGGTCAGCGTATCCAGCGCGCGCTTGCGCAATGTAGACGCGAGTGTCGGCCAGAGTTCGACGAGCGCCGCCGTCGCGCGCGGATCCTTCGACTCGGCGATCGCCACGACGCACGAGCGTTGCAGTTCTTCTCCGGGCACCGCGCCAATGGCGAGCTCGCGGAAGAGGGCGACGTCACCCGAGCCGATTTCGGTCAGCGCGCGCACGCAGGCGACGCGGCGCGCTGCATTCGTGGCGGCGCGCGCGATCGCGACGATCTCCGGCTCGAGTTCGCGCACGCGGAACGCGGCCGCGATCTTGACGCAGCGATCGCGCGACGCTTCGTCGTTCTTGGCCGCAAGTTCTTCGCGCACTGCCTTGGCGATCGGCGCGGAGAGATCAAGCCCCTGGAGTCGATCGCTGACGGCCAGGAGACTCGCCAGCACCATGTCGCGCTTCGTGCCGTTCGCGAGCAGCCCCTCGAAGCATGTCTTCACTTCGGGCATCTGACTCGCCGAGGCCAGAATTCGAATCTCTTCCGCCGAGGGCGGGCGCGTCAGATTGCTGACGATTTCCGCCAGGCCCGCGGCGGCCTTGTCGGGCTCCAAGGCCAAACAGGCCAGCGCGCGCGATTCGAAACCAAAAGCCCTGCCATCCGCCGACGCGAGGAACTCTTCGAGTTGCGCTCGATGCTTCTCGAGCACACTGCGAATCAGGCTGCGTTCGAATTCGCGCAGGTACTGACGTTCCACTTCGTTGGTGCGCAGTCGCGGTTCGGGGTTGGGTGTTGGGATCTCAAGCGCGGGTTGCGCCAGATTGAGCAACGCCCCGAGATCATCCGCAGCGAGGACTTGTACCTGGTCAAAAGCGCGAATCGCCGCCTGGCGAACCGTTGCGTCGATCTCCTTCGAGAGTGGATGAAGCTCCGTGAGCGCCCCTCCGGCAGCGGAACGCGCCTCTCCACGCGCGCGAATCGCCTCGCGCCGGATCGCGACGTCCGCATCGGCGATCAGACCGGTGTCGATGGTCTCCAGGGCGTGGCCCAGGCCTTCGAGCGACCAAAGCGCGAGCAGACGAACGCGTGTCGAGAGATTTTTTTCATGCACCATTTCCGCGAGTTGCGGCGTCAGCCCAGAAACCTGCCGATCAGCGATTTGATGCCAAGCGGCGCGCGCTTCCCAGGTCGACTTCGCGCGCAGATGTTCGAGCAACTTCGCATCCGGCGCGTGCTCAACATCCGCAACGGCCGCGGGCGCCTGCGACTCGTTGCGCAATCTCCAGATGCGCCCGTGCGTCTTGTCGCGGCCCGGATCGGTGCGCGGCACTTCGTTGTGCGAGATGATCTTGTTGTACCAGTCGACGATGTACAGCGCGCCGTCCGGGCCGTAGTGGATGGCGATCGGCCGAAACCAGGCGTCCGATGTCGTCACCAGATCGGGCAGTTTTTCGAGATCGTGCACTCCGTCGTGTTCCGTGACGCGAATGGCCTGGATCGAGCGCGCGATCGGATTGGCGAGAATCATCGCTCCGTCGTAGGGCGCCGCGAATCCGTTCGCGTCCTCCGAAAGCGCGAGCCCGGACAAACCCGTGCCGCCCATCTCGAAGCGCGAAAGCGGCGGAAACCACGGGGAATATGGCTTGTCGCGATGATCGCCGATGCCGGGATAACTTGCGCCCAGATGGAACGGCACGACTGGATAACCCAGATCGTTCGCTTCCTGGATCCACATTTGCCCGCGCGTATCGATCACGAAGCCCCAGATGTTGTTGAGGCCCGTACCCACGACTTCGAAGCTCGACCCGTCGGGTTTGAAGCGGCCCACCTTGCACTGATCGAAGGGCACGATGGCTCCGCTCTTCGTCACGACGCGCGAGGAATTGAACGCGCCTTGCATCACGTAGATCCAACCGCCGGGGCCGCGGATCATGCGGTGAGGCATGAGGTGCGAATCCTGGATCCCGAAGCCCTCGAGGACGACCTGGCGCTGGTCCGCGGTGCCGTCGCTGTCGCTGTCGCGCATCAGGAAGATCTTCGAGCCCTGCGCGACGAGGACGCCGTCCTTGATGGCGAGCACGCTCATCGGCATCACCATGCCCGAGGCGAACGTGCGCGGCTTCTGGACACCGCTGGCGCAGGGTGTCTCGAAGACCAGGACTCGGTCGCGGCCTTCCGTGTTGTAGATGTCGCCCGCGCCGGGAGTCTCGTTCGCATCGACCGGATACTCGACTGCCGTGACAGCCCACATGCGGCCCATGTCGTCGAAGGAAACGTCGACGACCTTGGCGAGATCGGGATCGCTGGCGACAAGATCGATCGCGAAACCTGCCGGCACGACGAAGCTCGCGCGCTCCTCCTCGGGCGTGAGCGGCGACTCCTTCGTCTGCGCCTGTGCAACCGAAATCAGCGCGAGTGTGCAGGCGAGTAGCTTGAAGATCATTTTGGGAGCAGGCATGCCTTGCGTATCAGCGCCAGTTGGAGCGAGTCCGAGCGCACGAATCCGCGCTTCGAAGATTCGGGAACTTACCCTAGTCGGCGCCTGCCCGAACGGGCAGGTCGGTGCGAAACCGGTCATGTTCGGGACGAATGGGCTCGAATCGGACTGGAATCGGAGGCCGCGAGGCACGCTCGCGATCTCCCGGCTTGACCGCGGATGCCTGGCCCTCTAGCGTCCTCGCGTCCCGCCTCGCCACGACTCCCCCGTCGGTCGATTTCGGGCCTTCACATCTCGCTGCCTCAAGCCGTCCCTGGCTCTCCGAATCCGCGATGCAATCGGACTCCGCGCCGCTCGAGCTCTCTACGCCCGAGGTTGACGCACCCGCGTCCACCGACGGGCAATCCACGCGCGATACGCGTGTCGATCGCGCGGGCTTGCGAGCGAACACGTTCATCACGTCGTGGAGCGGCGGCAAGGATTCGTGCCTCGCCCTCGATCGCGCAAAACACTCCGGCCTGGAACCGGCGGGCCTGTTCACGATGTTCATGGAGGGCGGCGAGCGCTCGCGCTCCCACGGCTTGACCCACGCGGTGCTGCGCGCGCAGGCCGAAGCCATGGGACTGCGACTGTTCACGAACAACGCGACCTGGGCAGATTACGAGGACGTCTTCGTCGACGCCTGGCGCGAGTTCCGTCTGCGCGGGATTCCGACCGGAGTCTTCGGCGACATCGACATCGACGACCACCGCGCGTGGGTGGAGCGTGTGTGCGGCGCCGCGGACATGCGCCCGCTGCATCCCTTGTGGCGCGCGCCTCGTCGGGCGCTGCTGGAAGAGTTCATCGACAAGGGTTATCGCGCGACAGTGATCGCGGCGCGCGAGGGCGTGCTCGACCGCGCGTTCCTCGGTCGCGTGCTCGATCGTCAACTGATCGACGAATTCGAAGCGCTTGGCATCGATGCCTGCGGAGAAAACGGCGAGTACCACACCGTCGTCACGGATGGACCGCTGTTCCATTCACCCGTCCATTTGGCGCAGGGCGAATCCACGCTGCACGCAGGCGTCTGGTTCCTCGACGTCACGCCGATCCTCTGATCGATCTCGCCCGTACGGTGCCTGGCAGCGTACGAGCGAGACTCAGTTCGCCGTGATCGTGACGGTATCGACGAGGGGCCCGCTCGATGCGAAAGCGGTCAGGCGCAGCACATAGTCGCCTGGATCAGAGAAAGTGACACTGGTCGTGAGCGAACGCGGGTCCGCGAACAAGACGCTGCCGGGGCCGCTCTCCACGCTCCATTGGAATTCCTCGGGCAGCGAGTTGATGATCAGCGAATGCGGTGAGCACTCAGGGATGATCGGCCCGATGTTCGTGATCGCGCCACCCGGAGCCATGTCGATCTTCTGCAACTGGCAGGCGAGCAGATCCTGGGCCGTATTCTGCAGTCCCTGCGACGCGTACAACTGGTCGTCACGGAATTCGAGTTCTTCGATGCGCGAGATTGGATCGGCGGGCAACTGACGAACGAAGGTCGGCACACCGGTCAGCGTGTCGATCTTGATCAATCGATCCAAGCCTTGATCGACGGCGTAGAGATAGCCGTCCGACGGCCGGTAGGCGAGCGCTCGAATGAACTTGTACGTCGTGAGCGTCTGCGCACCGACCTTCGTGATCACACCAGTGAAACGGTTGAACTTCAGGAGTTGTTTCTTCAACAAATCGACTGCGAACAATCGATCGCCCGCAGGATCGTAGGCCAGCGAATAGACGTTCTTGTACGTGGAACTCGGCAGTCCGATCTGCGTGCACAGACCGGTCTGCACGTCCACGGTGTAGAGCACGCGCCTGGCGCTCTCGATGCCGTAAATCTGTCCGTTGATGCGCTGCAGATCGCTCGGCCATCCGAAGACGTGATTCGCGGCGTCGTGCAGTCGCGGACTGGCGCTGAGCGCCGCGCCGTCGCGATACATCACGATCGAATCTTCGGTCGAGAAATTTCCGTCCGCGGTCCAGAAATCGAGCGGCGAACGATTGCTCAGCACACCGGATAGCTGCGCGCCACTGGCCAGCGGGACACTTTGGTCCGGGCCCGCGTCAGGAGCGACTTGGGCGACAGCGAGGACTGAAAGGGCTGCAATTGCGATCGAGGCGTGAATCAGCGTGCGCATTGGTGAAGTGCATTGGTGACCAAAGGAATTCAGAGCAAATCTACCCTGGTTTTCGAGCGTCGGGGCGACATGGGCCTGACCGCGAAATTCTTTCCACTCTGCGCCGCGAGTGGAGCCGGTCCACGGGGGCCGGGCTACGCCACAGACCACAACACCATGATCCAAGCCGGCGCGAGCCCGGGCTTCGGAATCGCCGTCATGGGGCAAGCCGCCTCGAAACGCGCGGCGCTGACTGGTAAGGTGCGCGCGCTGCGACCGCGAGATCCGCGGACGAGTCGACACTTCGAGGATAGACATGATCTCCACGACCTCCATCATCCGCGCCTTCGCTGCTTCGTTACTGCTCGCTGCGCTGATTTCAGGCTGCCAAGCCAGCGGCCCGAATCTCCCGAGCGGCGGGCTCGAGAGTTTGAATGTTGCCAAGAGCGCGTTCTTCGATTCCTGGACCAAGAACGCGGGCGAGACCTGGACGACGGAGCGGCTGTCGCGCGTGCTCGAGAACTCGGACGCTTTCCTTTCCTTCGACGGAATGTCGACGGACAAGACCGTGGTGCGCGGCTACGCGCAGTACGCGGCGATCTGGGGACCGGGCATGGGCGGGTTCAAGACCGCGCGCCTGAGCGAGACCGAGAATGTGCACACCTGGTTGAGCTCGGACATGGCCGTGACTGCGTCGATCGTGCGCGTGCAGGGAGAAATGGCGGACGGCACCAAACTCGACATCCCCGGGCACATGACGCTGGCCTGGAATCGCAAAGGCAGCAGCTGGTCTCTGGTGCACGAGCACATGTCGCTCGGCGTGAAGCAGTAGGGTCGCCTACCTGGTGCCTGGCACCGTACGGGCGACGCTACTTGTTCGCCGGCTGCGCCGCGTTCCACTGCGCGTAGGGCACGCCGTCGATGAGCAGGTCCTCGATCACGATCCGGCCGTCGGGAGCGATGCGCGCGGCGACGCGGTTCTCGACGCGCTCCCCGCTCGGACGTCGCGCGAACGACGGATCGTGGCCTGTCTCTGGGATGAAATAGCGATCGACGCCGAAATCGAGCTCGATCCAGCGCGTTTCGAGGGTGATTTCCGAGCGCGTCGCCACTGTCGCGCGCGCCCAAAGACCTCCGTCTGCAGGCAGTTCCAATGCAAGGTCAGCAACCTCGAAGACGTCCTGTTCCTTTTCGAGGCGCACGAAAACAGTTTGGCCAGGCTGCGGCAAAACGGCCGAATGCACGAGCGACTCCAGCTCGACGCGGCGAATCTTGAGCGGCACGCTGACGTAGCGGCCCGCGAGCAGATCCATCGGATCGACCGCTTGAACGGCGAGCACGATGGGCGTGCCGCGGCTCAGCGCGAATTCCTCGCGCGCGATCATGCCGAGCAGCAGCAGCGCCTGGGCAAGGAATGTCGCGAACCATGCGGGCTTGGTCTTCACGGCGTTCCTCGCTTGATCGACGCCATCCATTGTTTGCGCCGTTTCTCCAGGAAGAATCCCCCGACGAGCAGCAGGACTCCAAGTCCGATCGAAGCGCCCGCGGCTTCGAGTTTGTCCCACAGGTACTCGAAGTAGCGCGAGATCAACCACACGGCGAACAAGAGCAGTCCAAGATTGATGTCGAGCGCGCGGCCTTCGCGCACGCCGCTTTGGATCAAGAGCCCGACGGCGGCGAGCAGCGCGATATTTGCAGTCAAGTACATCTCGTGCGGCGCGAACGCGAAATGCAGCGCGAACACGAGGCCGGCGATGCCCATCAAGAACGCCGGCCGCTGCGCCGACGCACCGCCAACGCGCGAGACGCGCGCCGTCATGCACAACCATGCAGCGGCACTGGCGATCGCAAAAGGCAGCAGGTGGCGCGGCATCATCGCGCGCCATTCCGCCCCGCCGATGTCCGACCAGCCCCAGCCCGAGTGCTCGTTCCAGATCTCGAAGGTCGAGAGGTAGATCGGCCCCAGCGACAAGAGGCGGCCGTACTCGCGCAATAGCCGCTTGAAAGAACAGCAGCGCGTTCCTTCGCATTGGCCGGCGAGCGCGGCGAGCAGCGCACCAAGGCCCATGCTCAGCATCAATTCCGCGTAGTAGATTCGCGCGAAGGAGTTCCACGAGTTGGTTCCCGAATCGAGGGCAACTCCGGTGTGCCAGAAAGCCCAGACGAGAAAAAGGCTGGTGACGATCGCGAGGATCAGCCGCGATCCACTGAGCAATACGAGCGGCAGATTCAGCGCCGCCCAGAGCAGCATCGCCCACGGATACTCCGCGTTCAGGTTGTAGATCTGCGCGATCAGCGCGATCGCGCCGCCGAACGACAGGACGCCGATCGCGGTGAACGCGTTTCCAAGCCGCGGATAACGCCCCGGGCTGTGCGCGAGCCAATATCCCGCGATGTGCAGACCGCCCCAGATCGCGAAGATCAACGCCAACTTCGCGGGCTTCGAGAGCTCTTCCCAGTTGTAGCCGACGAGGTAGAGCAGGCCCGCTCCGACCAGCGCAGCGCCCATGCCGGCGATGATCGCGACGACACGCCCGGAACGATCGGCGGGCGATTCCTCGAGCGAACGGAGCTTTGCGGCTACGCGTTCGCGCTGGCCCTGGTCCAGCACTCCTTCGCGCTCCAACTGCAGGAGCGCGTCGTCGATCGCTTGTCTCTTGATGGTCGGGCTCCGCTAGCGTTTCAACGCAGCCGCGCGTCCGTACGGAGTCAGGTACCCACCCACCCACCCTGCCTCGACGCCCCGCGCTCCGCGCGGCGCGGC
>JAYUUV010000191.1:0-3489 GCA_043754695.1 Planctomycetota bacterium | reverse complement strand
CACCACCGACAACGTCCCGGGCCGCGAGATCGCGCAGGCCATCGGCCTCGTGCGCGGCAACACCGTGCGTTCGCGCCACCTGGGCCGCGACATCTCGGCCAGCTTCAAGCGCCTGGTAGGCGGCGAGATCGAGGAATACACCAAGTTGCTCGCAGAAAGCCGCGAACAGGCGATCGACCGCATGGTGGCGGAAGCGCGCGCGCGCGGTGCGGACGCGATCGTCGCCATGCGCTTCACAACCAGTGAAATCTCGGCCGGCGCTGCCGAATTCGTCGCCTACGGAACCGCGGTCAAGCTCGTCGGCTGACGCGAATTGTTCCGCGCACTGCGCGATGATCGGAGAGAAATTCTCCGTCCAGGATCTCGCCGCCTGCCGCTTCCAAATCCAGGCCTTTCCCGGAGCGGATCAGGATGTGGTCGATGTCCTTGCTCGGCGCGCGCGCGTTCCAAGTCGGCCCCGCGGGCTCGACGTGCCGGAATCCAGCGGCGTGAAAGGCTTCGAGTGTGCGGCTGCTCGGCCGGTCGTTGAAGTCTCCGGCGATGACGCAAGGCAGATCGAGAGTGGCGAGAAAATCCATCAAAGCCTGCGCTTGTGCGAAGCGCGCCGTGTCGTCCTCGACCCAATTGAAATGCACGTCGACGCACAGGAGCGTGTGCCCGAACATTTCGAATTCGCGCAGCAAGGCGACGCGCGGTTCGTCGCCCGGCGGCAGCGCGAGCACACGCGAAGTCAGACAGGGCAGCGCGCTGAGCATGCCCAGTCCATAGCGGCCGCCCTGGAAATCCATGAACGCCGCGAACTGTGGGTCCATGCCCGTGATGCCGCCGAGCACCGCCATCTGGTCGACGTTGTTCGTGCGTCGGCAGTGCTGATCGATCTCCTGCAGGAATACGAGTTCGGCGCCCTGGCGCGAAATGTACTCGCCCTTGGCTTCGAGATTGAGATGCCCTTGTTCATCCGCGCCGTGCAGCAAATTCCAGCTGAGCACCGTCAGATCGTGGCTCTGCGCGGCGGGCTTCGAGGCTGCGCAAGCGCACACGAGCAAGGCCATCAGTGCGACCACGGCATTGCCCATGGAGGTGGAGCGGAACGAAGGGCACGCGGCTGTTCGCATGCGGTGCATCCTCACACTGTGCGACGGATGTCGTCGAGCGATTTGCGCTGAATGTCCGGCACGCGGCAAGCGCTGGTCGGGAAACCGACCGGAATCAGCACGTAGGGCTTCTCGTTTTGCGGCCGTCCGAGGATTTGGGTCAAGAACCCCATCGGACTAGGCGTGTGCGTCAACGTGGCGAGCCCGGCGTGGTGCAGGGCGGCGAGCAAGAACCCGACCGCGATACCCACCGATTCCTGCGTGTAATAGTGATCGTGCTTCACACCCTGCTCGAGAGCGTAGGCCTGACGGAAAACCACGATCAGCGCCGGGGCTGTCTCGAGGAACGGCTTGTTCCAATCCGTGCCCAGCGCTGCGAGCGCCGCGAGCCATTCCTGGCTGGCCCGCGTCGCGTAAAATGCGCGCTCTTCTTCCTCCGCGGCCAGGCGAATCCGGCGCTTGACCTCGCGATCGCTGACCACGACGAAGGTCCACGGCTGCTGATTCGCCCCCGAAGGCGCGCTGCCGGCGGCCAAGAGGCACTGCTCGAGGACACCTTCGGGAAGCGGCTCGGGGCTGAACTCGCGCACGCTGCGCCGGCGGACGATTTCCACGCGAAAGGCGACGGCCCGCTCAAGCATCTGGGCGGGCGAGTAGCGCCGAAATTCGAGCGCCATCGTCGGCGCCGGCTGGCTGGCATCGCTCATCGAATCCAGCATCGAGTCGCAGGCGCGCGACTGCAACCGTCCCGCGCCGGCGGCCGCCATCTGAACCCCGCCGGACGGCCTGCGTTGAGGTCAAGATTGCGTCCGTGGGCTGCAGCCCCATGGAGTGCGCTCCCCTGGAGCCCTACGATTTCGAACACCATGCTCCGATCCATTCTCGCCAGAGTCTCACTTCTGCCTCTCCTCGCGGTTCTTTTCCTCGCTCCGGCGCTTTGCGCCGCGCCACAGGGCGGACCGAATCTCGGCGCCGAAATCCGCGTGGGGATCCGCTGGCTGCGCTCGAGTCAAAACCTCGAGGAAGGTTCCTACGGCGGATCGGTCGGCGGCACCGCCTGGGCGCTGCGCGCGTTCGCCGAATGCCCCGATCACTATCGGGCGGGGGACGGTCCGTTCGTGCGCAAGGCGCTCGATTACCTGCGCACCCACCAAGCAGCCGACGGCACGATTGCCGACAGTTCCGCGAAGGCCGACGCGCGCCTGGCGCAGACGCGCCTCGCGGCGGCGGCACTCGCGCTTTACGCGGACAGCAGCACGAGCGACGCGCTCAAGGCGGCGCTGAAAAAGCTCGCGAGCGACGGACTCGAAGGGCCGGGTTGGGAACCTCCGGCAACACTCGACAGCGCCGAGGCTGCGCAAAAACGAGCCGTCGAACTGATTGCCTTGCGCGACAAGGACGGAATGTGGAACGGAAAGGACGGCAGTGTCATCGAGTCCTCGCGCGCCCTGATCGAGCTCTCGTACTGCGACCGAGCGATCAAGAAGGCGACGAAGCAGTCGACTCCCGCGCAAATCGTCAAACTGCCCGAGCCGGCCACGGTCGATGCGGCGCGCGTCGACAAGGCGCTCGTCGACGGCGGAAAATTCCTGGCGGGCCTTGCTCCTGATGGACGCTTCGGAAAGCCCGGACAACCCGACGCCGGCATTTCCGCCGTGGCGCTCGGTGCCCTTGCATGCGTGCCGGTGCCGCGGCCGCCCGAAGTGCAAAAGGCCCTCGATTCGGGTCTTGCCTGGCTGATCTCGCTGCAGCACGCCGACGGTTCGATCCACGACGGCAAACTCGCCAACTACGGGACGTCGGCGGCGATCCTGGCGCTGACGCGCGCAAAGCAGGCCGAATACGCGCCGGTGATCGCCAAGGCGCGCGGATTTCTGCAGGCGCTGCAGGCCGACGAAGGAGAGGGCTTCAGCGAGGGCGACATCTACTACGGCGGCATGGGTTATGGCGGCGACTCCGAGAAGGCCGACCTCTCGAATTTGCAGATGGCACTGGAAGCGTTGTCGGCCTCGGGCCTGAAGAGCGGCGACCCGACCTACACCAAGGCCCTCAGTTTCCTGCAGCGCTGCCAAAACCGCTCGGAAACGAACGACATCCGCATCGCGGAGGACCGCGCGGGCAAGGTCGTGATCGTCAGCGGCAACGACGGCGGCGCGGCCTACGCACCGGGCGATTCCAAGGCCGGCTACGAATTGGCGGATGGCACCAAAGTGCCGCGTTCCTACGGCTCGATGACTTACGCGTTATTGAAGAGCTTCGTCTTCGCCGGTGTCGACAAAAAGGATCCGCGCCTGCAGGCCGCCTGGAAGTGGTGCCGCGAACATTACACGCTCGACATCAATCCGGGCTTCGTGACCAGCGAGGACCCCGCTGCTGCCTATCAGGGCCTGTTTTA
>JAYUUV010000190.1:0-3189 GCA_043754695.1 Planctomycetota bacterium | reverse complement strand
CGCGCGCGCTGAATCCGTGGTCGTCATCGCTTCGCACCAGTCGAGCTCTTCGCTCGCGCGTACGTCGTTGGGCCAATGGTTGTAGTAGGCGATGCGCCGCAGGTGCACGAGGTCGAGGCCGATCTTCCAGGCTTCGTCGCGCGCGCCGACGCTCTGGGCGAAGGGCACGACCGGATCGTGAGTGCCGTGCAGGAAACTGATCGCGATGTCGGACAGGCCCTTGTCGAATTTCGTCTGGGTCCAGACGCCCGAGGCATGGGCGACGACTCCGGCCACGTCCTTGGGCCGCAGACCGGCGTAGTAGGTCGCGAAGAACGAGCCCTGGCTGTGGCCATAGAGGAACACGCGATCGATAGCGAAGGCGCCGCGCCATTCCTCGAGGCAGGCGTGGATCGCTTCCACATCCTTGTCGGAATCCATGAACAGGCGCGTGTCGCCGTCGGCCGTCGGGCCGTCGACCGAGATCACGACATCGTCCGCGCGAAAGCGGCCCGGCGCGTTGTTCGCGGGCCCCCAGCGATAATCGAGCCCGGTTCCGTGCAGGATCACGGTCAAGTTGCGCTTCTTCGCCGGGTCATAACCCTTCGGCAGCCACCAGATGAAGCGCAGGCCGTGCTTCGTCGTCGACTGGAACGCGCTCAGCGCTTCCGCCTTGGCGTCCGGCGCGCGCTGCGGCACGTCGAGTCCCGTGGCGGGCAAGGCGAGCGAAAGGATCGTGAAGAGTAGGGTTGCCAGCATGCTTTCATCCTCCTGCGCGGTCCGCGCAACGTTCCATGTTCGCCGCGCCAAGACTCCTTGCAAAGATTCGCTCCAACTCAGCCGGCCAGGCCGCGGACCAGACTCCACCAGGTCGTCAGCGTCCAGTCCAGTGCTCGCAGCACGCCGTTGCGCAGCCCCGCGGACTTCAGGCCCGGGGTAATCGTCAGCGGTCCTCCGACCAAGAGCTCGCGGTCTTTGAGCACTCGCGCGCGCTGAAGCGGGCCGCGCTTTCGCAGCGTGCGCGGCAACGCGAGGAACAAGGCCCAACGGCCACGGACGTGGGCCCAGGCACTGCCATTCGTCAACGTGAAGCCGAACCAGACGAACTCGTAGACTGCCAGGCCCGGCAGGGCGACGAACAGCGTGCGCCAGGAGTAGTTCTTCAGCAGCACGAACCAGCGATTGCGCGCGTGGAAAAAGGCGCGCTGGTCAGGATAGTTAGGCCCGCTGCGAAAACTGATTCCCGGCGTGCCGCCGCGGTGGTGCACGATCGCGTTCTCCACGGACAGAAGCACATGACCGCGCATGCGCAAGCGCAGCGAGAGATCGAGGTCCTCGAAAAGGATGAAGAACGCCGGGTCGAAGCCGCCGACGTCCAGGATCAATTCGCGCTGCAACAGGAGCGCCACCGAGACCACGCCGCCGACGGAGAGCGTGTTCTCGCCCTGCGCGTCGGCCAGCGGAACGAAGAAGTTGCGCAAGGAAAAGAGCCCGACATAGTGCAGCGCGCCGCCGTCGTAGTGCACGCGCGAAGGTTCGCCCGCGAAAACGCTGCGCGGCTGCAGGATCGCCGCCTCTGGGTGCAGTTCCGCCGCGCGTACCATCCTTTCCAAGGTCTCGGGCAAGAGCACCGCGTCGTTGTCGAGCAACAGCACCCAGCGATTCCTGGCCGTCGACAGACCCACGTTGCGCGCCGGGCACGGACCGTGATTGGCCGGCAGTCGAATCACGCGCGCGGCAGGATGGCGCTCGCTCGCCAGGCGCTCGCTGCCGTCGCTCGATGCGTTGTCGACGATCAGGACTTCATCGGCGGCGAAACTCTGTGCGAAAACTGCGTCGAGGCAGTGCGACAAATGTTCCGCCCCGTTGTAGTTGACGATGACGACCGAGACCGCGCCCAACGCGGCGGCCGGACCCGCGCTCCCCATCGCATTCGCTTCGACGCCCAAGCTCGTGCTCCTCAGTCGAGCGGCAGCTCGAAATCAGCGGCCCTGCAGGCTTGGCGATGCGCCAGGCAATACGGGATGTTGGCCAGCACCGAGAGCGAGGCCTTGACCAAGACCCAAGTCGCGCCCGGAGTCTCGCGCAGCGAACGCCCGATGCCGATCGTGCCCGTGGCATCGCTGACTTCGCCGGCATGTTCCTTGGCCTTGCCGCGCAGGATCACGCGCGTCAATACGAGCCAGGGCAGGCGCACGAGTTGTCCCGCGGGCGCGTACTTGAACATGGTCAGCCAGGCGTTGCGCGCGTGGTAGTACAGGCTGCGCTTGCCCATTTTGATTCCAAAGGGCGTCTTGTGGAACGCGCGCACGCTGGGGTATTGCAGCACGCGGTAGCCCAAGTTCAACAGCCGGCAGGTCAGGTCGCGTTCGTTCCCGTAGATGTACAGGCGCTCGTCGTAACCGCCTGCTGCGCGCAGCGCATCGGCGCGCGCCAGGCTCGCGCAACCGCGGAAGGTCGACATGTAGCGTTCGCGGGAAAGCCGCGGAGAATTGAGATAACTCTCCGGCATGTTGGGCTCGACGACTTCGGTCGAGACGATTGCGGTGCTCGCGGGCTCGCGGCCCAGGCGCTCAACGCTGCGCTCCAGCCACTCGGGCGGCAGCACGACGTCGTCGTCGAGGATCGCGATCAGCGGCGTCGTCGCCGTCGCGAAACCGATATTGAAGGTCTCGCAGGCGCCGTACTTCGAATGCGGCATCACGACCAGGCGTACTTCGGGATAGTTTGCGCGCAGGACTTTGGCGGTGTCGTCGCCGGAAGCGTTGTCGACCACAACGATGGCCGCGAAGGGCCGCGTCTGCGCACGCAGACCGTCGAGGTTCTCGCACAAATCCTTGCACTTGTTCCAGGTCGTGATCACGGCGGTTGCGGCGAACGGATCGCGCGCGATCGCGGCGCCCGGATCGGAGCAGGGCCCCGGCGTCGGCGTGAGCGAGCGCGCGCGGCGCGCGTACTCCAGCGCAGCCACGCCCACGACCTCGACGAATCCCTCGATCGCCTTCACGTTCGGATCGGCGACGTTGATCGTGCGCGCGAGTTCCATGGCCGCCGATTTGTCCGCAAGCTCGACGCCGCCCTGGCTGGAGAACTCGAGCAGCGCGGCGCGCTTGGCCCCCGCGGCGGCGGAGACATCGAAGAGCACCGTCGCCACAACGGGCGTGTTGACTCCGTACAGCAGCGCGCGCTGCTTCGGACAGAGTGCCAAGG
>JAYUUV010000189.1:0-22768 GCA_043754695.1 Planctomycetota bacterium | reverse complement strand
GGAGCAAAGCGCCCCGGATGGAAGTGCGCGCCAGCCTAGCCAGCCGCCCCCGCGGGGAGAATTCAGCCGATGGATTTTGATGTAAGTCGCTTCCCAGTAATCCGTTAGGACTTCAATTTCCGCTTGGCGAGCGCCTGGACACGCCCCCATTCCACTGCGCTGACGGCCTGAACCGAGAGCCGACTGCCCTTCTGACAAACCTGCATGGCGGCCAATTCGGGGTCGTTTTGCAGCTCGTCGAGGGCCACGACGCGGGCCAATGGCTCGAGCGCGCGGAGGTCGACCATCAGCCACGCGGGCGCCTGTGGCTTCGATCTCGGGTCGAAGTGCTCGTGCGCAGGATCGAATTGGGTGGCATCGGGATAGGCAGCGCGAACGACCTCGGCGATACCCACAATTCCCGGCGGCTGTGAATTGGAGTGATAGAAGAAGGCCAGGTCACCGGCGCGCATCTCGCGCAGAAAATTGCGCGCCTGATAGTTGCGCACGCCGTCCCAGCCCGTTGTGCGGCCCGGCGCGGCGCACAAGTCGTTGAAGCTGAAAACCTTGGGCTCTGACTTCAGGAGCCAGTACTGACGTCGCGCAGCCATGCCAGGCTCAAGCCCATCCAAGCGGACGCGTCGGCCCCGAACCTGACGCGCGCAGGGCGAGCGGCGGCCCAAGGATTTCTGCGGCGATGATCGAGCGACGCAGTTCGCCGCGCAAAAAGCGGTTGCTGCGCACACGCGCCAGGCGGGTCGCGGATTCGGCCGTGGTGGCGCCGCCGATGTCCTTCTGGGTGACCTCGCTCGCGGCACCTGCGGTCTTCAAGTCCTCGAACGTGGCTACGCCCGCGAAGCTCGGGGCGGCGCCGACGCGCCGGGCGGGACCGCCCGTGCGATCGGACGCGAGCCCCTCCTGGGGAGCGAATTCTGCGAACTCGCCCCGCAGCGGACTCTTTTGCGCGGGGTTGTCGTCGTAGCTGAGCCCCGGGGTCGCCTTGGTCGGGACGCGCACGTCCGTCAACGCCGGCGAGTCGGTCAGCGCGGGCGAGTCCGTCAGCGCCGGCTCTTCGGTCAGCGCGCGTGCCTCGGTCAACACGCGCCGTCGCGGCGCAGCAGGAATCGGCGGCGGGGCGAGCGCCGGCGGCGTTGCGCTCTCCCCACGCATCAGACGCTCCCACTGCTCGCGGCCGCTGCCTGGGTTGCGCGTCGCTTCCTCGTAGACCGTATCCGCTGCAGCGGGCGTCTGCTCCAGCGCTTCGCCGACCGGAGCACGGCCCGCGTCGCGTTCGGCGCTCTCCTTGCGCTTCGCGCGCGATTCCTTGATCGATTTCAGGATCGCGGGCCCGATGAAGAGCGCGGCGAAAAGCAGAAGCCGCAGCAGCGACGAGGACGACCCGTCTTCCACGGGAAGCGTGACCACGGCGCCCAGGGCGGCGAATCGGTTGTCCCCGCTCACGTTCACTCGCCGGCCTTCGGCGTCCCGCCCTCACCCAGGGAACCGCGCATTTTCGTGTCCGCTTCGATGTTCCGCAGGCGGTAGAGGTCCATCACGCCCAGGTTGCCCTTGAGCAACGCGGCCGCGATCGCCTTGGGAATTTCGGCTTCCGCGAGCACGACCAGCGCGCGGTTCTCCACCACGCGCGCCTGGAACTCTTGCTCGGCGGCGACGGCCATGGCGCGACGTTTTTCGGCGTTGGCCTGGGCCACGCGCTTGTCCGCCTCGGCCTGGTCGGCCTGCAGGCGCGCGCCGATGTTGATGCCGATGTCGACGTCGGCGATGTCGATGGAAACAATTTCGAACGCCGTGCCCGCATCGAGGCCGCGCGCGAGCACGGTCTTCGAAATGTGATCGGGATTCTCGAGCACCAGTTTGTGCGTGTCCTTCGAACCGATCGTCGAGACGATGCCCTCGCCGACGCGCGCGATGATCGTTTCCTCGCCCGCGCCGCCGACCAGGCGCGCAATGTTCGTGCGCACGGTCACGCGCGCCTTGGCCAGCACCTGGATGCCGTCCTTGGCCACCGCGGCGATCTCGCTCTTGCCCGAAGCGGGATTGGGGCAATCGATAACTTTCGGGGTGACGCTGGTGCGCACGGCCTCGAGCACGTCGCGGCCGGCGAGGTCGATCGACGCCGCGGTGCGGAAATTGAGCGGAATGCCCGCGCGGTCCGCGGCGATCAGCGCCACGACCACGCGTTCGACACGGCCGCCGGCGAGCAGGTGCGCTTCGAGGTCGCGCTTGTCGACATCGTTGATGCGCGCCTGCACGAGCATGATGCGCGCCTTGACGATGACCGCCGGATTCACTTTCCGCAGGCTCATCGCAAACATGTCGAAGAGTCCGACGCCGGCTTTCGCCAGCACCGACTGCACGTACAGGTTCGCGTAGCGGATGAACACGAAGACGAAGACCAGCAGGAAGATTCCGCCGATCGCGACCGCGGGGATTTTCCACCAGCCGTCGGGCAAGCCCCCGCCGGTCTGCAGCGCGAGCAGCGCAGGTTGAACGGACAGGACGGGCGTGAGCGCGGAATTCAAGAGCAGAGTGCTAAGCGAGAGCATCAGGACCTTTCGGGTTGGGACGGTGTGAGTTGGGTCGGGACAGGCGAGGCTCGCCCCACCACGACGCGATTGCCGGAAATTTCGAGCACCACGATCGGCTCGCCGTTGTCGATCAGTTCGCCGCGCGAGACGACGTCCACGCGCCGGCCGTCGATGCGCGCGATGCCCGCGGGCCGCAGCGGCCCCTCGGCCGTGCCGGCGTGGCCGACGAGCGCAAGGTCGCGATCGTCGTAGCTCTTTTCCGCGCTGAAGGACAGTCCGCGGGCGACGAAGTGTCGGCCGAAGGGCGAACGCGGGAAGAAATGGAACGCGATCAAAGTTGTCGCCGGCGCGAGCAGCGCGACGCCGATCACGAACCAGACGCCGACGTCCGTGGAGATCGCGAAGGCGCTGACACAGGCGCCGATGAAAGCCGCGGCGGCAAGCACCGCGAGTACTCCGAAGCTGACGAAAAAGACTTCGGCGAAAACGAACACCACGCCGGCGGCGAGCAAGAGAATCGGAAGCGCCAGACTCATGCGTTCTTCTCCGGGTCGGGTTCGACCACCGCGCGCAGACCTTCGACGAAAACGACGCGCACGCGCACGCCGGCATCGATCGCGGCACCGGCGGAGCGCGCTTCGATTTCCTCGGACTCCCGGTCGATGCGAACCCGGCCGACCGGCCGCAGCGGGGTCGACGAAACGCCGCGCTCGCCCAATCGCGGGGCACGCACGAATTCACTCGCCGGTGCACCGCCGGCAAAAGCGACGGTCGGGCCTTGGACCATGCGTCCAACGAGCGGCGTCTGCGGCAGGAAGCGCCCGATCACGGCCCCGACCGCAAGGGCCACGAGCGTGCCACCCATCAGCTTGAGCAAGCTGTCGAGCGCCATCTCGCGGCCGAATTCCGAGGATAACAGGCTTGGGCCGGCTTGCGCGAAGGCCAGGCCACCGAAGACCAGCACCGCGCCCACCGCGCCGGGCCAGATCGCTCCGGGCATCACGAACAACTCGACTGCCACCAGGGCAAGTCCGGCGGCGACGGCCACCAGGTGCGGCACATCGGCGAGCCCGACCAGGTAGTTTCCAAACAGAGCGAGCGCGAAGCACACGATCGCGACCACGCCGGCGAAGCCGAAACCGGGCGCCTTGAACTCGGCCACCAGCGCCATGACGCCGATGCCGATCAGCACGTAGTGCACCGCCGCGAGCCAGGTCGCAAAATCCTCGGAGCGCGTGCGCTCGATGGCCACGATGTTCGCGCCCGCGAATCCGAGCATGCCGAGCAAGTCGCCGATCGAATCGGCGACGCCGTCGGCCAGTCCGTACAGCACAGCCTCGGATCCGCTGAGCGAAACCAGATTGCCGCGCTCCGCGATCGTGCGCACGAGTTGCACACCGTTTTCGCCCTGGCGCTGCTCCTCGTATTCGTCGATGGTCAGCACGCGCAATTCGCCGTCCTTCGTGCGCACCTGCTTGGCGCCGACCATGCGATCGACCATGGCTTCGGCGAGCGCCGGCGAACGTCCGTGGGACTCGGCAAAGGCTCGGAAAGCCGAACGCACGGCGGAATTCCACTTGGCGGCCACCAGCGGATCTTCGATCGATTGAATGCCGCCCCCGGGCGACGGCTGCACGACCGACGCCGCGCCGATCGCGCCTTGGGAGCGCATGTAGATGCGCTCGCAGGCCAGCGCGAGCAGCGCGCCGGCCGAGTACGCGCGATCGTGGATCCAGGCGATGGTCTGCACGCCGTCCTTGTTCGCGTCGGCGAGTTGTGTCGCCAGTTGGAACATGAGTTCCATCTCGCCGCCGGGCGTGTCCAGCTCGATCACCAAAGTCCGCGCACCGGCCTTCGCGGTTTCGATCCCGCGTCGCACCAGACTCTGGGTACCCTCGTCGAGGGGACCTGAGATCTTCAGTTGTGCAATCTCGAGGGCCGCGCTGGCTGCAGTGGGCTTGGGCGCGAGCTCCTGTCCGTGCGCGAGCAGCGCAAGGCAGACGAACAGAAGCAGCGTCAGTACCCGAGTTCGCGGCGCGCGGAACCCGTGAACTGAGCTTCGACCGACCTGGATATAGGATTGCACGCGTCTCTTATAGCGTGCGCAGCGCGTTCTATTCCAGGCGTCTTGTTCGCGCCGCGCGCGAGCCTCCGATCCAGAAGCGTGCGGCGAGCTCACACCAGGTCGGAATCGCCCCACTGGTACCACCAGTTCGACCGCAGCCAGGTGACGTCGAAGCGCGGATGGAAAGGCCGCGCCACGGTGCGGTAAGGCGTCGGCTGCGCCAGAAAACCGTGCTCCTGGAACCAGCGATGCCACACCGACCATTCCGGCAGGATCACGGCGACGGCTTGCGCGTTGGCCAGACGGGCACTCGCGAGCGTGCGCTCGAGCAGCGCCTCCCCCACTTCGACTTCGCCCGCGGGCACGAGCCACTGTGCGATGCACCACAGGTTGCGCTGGACGAAATCGGCGCGACGCGCGATGCACAGACCGCGCAAACTTCCTTGGCTGTCGCGCAGGCCGTGGCGCGTGTACTGCTGGCGCGGGTGATCGACAAAGCGCCAGTTCAAGTGCGCGGCGTCGCAGATCGTGCTGACGCGCAGGCTGTCGGCGCAGCGATCCCACAACCACTTGGCCTGCTCGTCGAAGCGTTCGACCTCCAAGACTTCCGCGGCGCGCGTCGAGCGAAGTGTCGCAGCGAGATCGCGCACGAGCACCAGTTGCGTGCGCAGCGTGTCGTAGTCGAGGTAGTACTCGCCCAAACGCTGCACCGGCGCGATCGGCCAGCCGTAGTGGACCCAGTCCTTGGTCGGCCCGCCGTACTCGGCGAAAAAAGCGCGCGCGGTCTCGACGAAAAGGCTCGGCCGGCCCGCGCGCGCGCGATGGGCCGGGTGCACCATCGAGTCGACGATCTGCGCGAAGATGTGGGTCTTGCCCTCGATCCAGACGCACACGGGAATCGCCGCGTATTGCGCCACGACTTCGCCTTGGCGCAGCGCGAGGAACACCCGCTGACCCGCTGGATTTTGTTCGAAGGCCCAACGCCATTCGGCCAAGCTGCGCGGCTGGAAGTTCGGATCGCGCGCGCCGAAGACATGATTGAACGTGGCGAGCAGCGAGTTCTCGTCGCCGGAGCGCAGCGCTCGGATTTCGTAGTCGGTCATCAGACCAGATCCGTGTCGCCCAGCGTGTAGTACCAGCGCCAGAAAAGGAAGTTGCGATCGAAGGGCGCGCGGAAACAGCGCGCGGCGAGAACGTAATCGGTGGGCAGCACGCGAAAGCCCGCGCGCTGGAACTCGAGCCATTCCGGCGCAGTGTCAGGCAGGAGCGCGATGAGTTGCGTCGCACCGCTTTCCGTGGCGCGCGCGCGAAACCAGGCGAGCAGCGCCGCTCGCGCGCTTTCGTCCGCGCTGGGAACCAGCCAATCGCAGATCAGGCCGCCCTGCTCGCCGGCGAAGCTGCCGTGCCGATACACGCCGACGCCGCGCAATGCGCCGGCCTGGCGCACGAGGCCGAAGCTGTATTTGTAGAGCGGATGCTGGGCAAAGCGCCAATCCATCCAAGCCTTGTCGCGCACGGCGATCGCGCCGCGATCCGCAGCGACGAGCTCGAACAGCGCGCCGATGTCGCTTGGACACGCGACGCTTTCCTCGACGCTCATGGAATCGTCAGCGCCGGGCGCGAGCTCGCTGAGCCTGGCGGCGAGCGAGTTGACCGTGCGCACGTGCTCGTAACCCAGGCGGCTCGCGCCGATGCGCCACACACCGGGAATGGCCAGGCCCCACACGACTTGATCGAGTTCAGCGCCGGCGCCGCAAAAATGCTTGGCGAAAAACTCGCCCGCGCGCACGAAGCTGCTCGTGCGCGACAGCCCGGCGTCGACGCGACGCGTATTGAACGAGTCGATCGCCTGGGTGAAATGCACGGAACCTTCTTCACAACGCACGCGTTGGCGCAGGCCCGCGTACTGGCCGCGCACTTCGCCGTCCGCTCCCAGGGCGAGCGAGATGCGCGAGCCGAACGGGTTCTTGGCGTATTGCCAGTTCCAGGTCTCGAGCGAAAGCGGTTGGTAACTGGGATCGACATGCGCGAAAACTCGCGCATGGGCGCGCAGGATCGCGGCCTCGTCGCCGGCCCCGAAGGGCCGCAGATTCAGTTCACTGCTCACGTACCCAGCATCGGAATTCGCAGGGCAGAACTCCAGTGAGATGGCGGGAGCGCATGGGAATCGAACCCACCGGTCCCGCTGTTCACGGAACCCAACCGGCTTTGAAGACCGGGCAGCACACCAGCACCGATCCGCTCCCTCTCGAACTGGACGCGACTAGTGGAACAGCCCGCGCGCGCTCGCGCAATCGTCTTGTCGCCGCCGCTCAGGCGCGCCGCTCGATGATCAGCCGGCCCGGCGCTCCGGCTTCCCATTCATCGGGCAAGCCGCCGGCCCAACGCCGCAGGCGCGTTTGCTTGCCGTCGCGGCCGACAATGCCCACGGAGAATGCAAGGCCCCTGGCGGACGGGCGCGCATGCGCGGGCAGCTCGAGTTGCAGGCGTGCTCCGCCGCGATGCAGTCGGCCGTCGAGGCTCACGAGCAGCTCGGCTTCGCGCAGTCCGCCGGCGCTCTCGATCGCCACCTGCAGCTGGTCCTTACGGCAACTGAGCGTCACGCTCGCCGCTGGATCGCCCGGGCGTTCGCAAAGCAGCAAGAGCCGCGTCGAGCCACCGGCCAGCCGCGCGCGGCGTGTGCGCGCGAGCGGTGTGTCGAAGAAGAGGCGCTCCTCCGGCCGACCCGGCCCGCGCCGCCAGCGCAACGCGGCGACCAGCAGCGGATCGCCGCCGGGACTCCAGGATCCCCCGCTCAGGCGGAAAGGAACCGTTGCCGTTTCGCCAGGCGCGAGCTCTAGGGAAAGCGGCAGGCCATCGAAGTCGAACGCGCCACGGCGCACGCGCAGGCCCACGCTCGCGGACACCGGCCAGCCAAAAGGATTGCGAACGCGGGCCTCGACGTTCCAGGAACCCGACCACTCGCCTGTCTGGCGTTCACCTTCGCGGCGCAGCGCGGGCGTGTTGTCGAGTTCGAGTTCGATCGGCGCGATCGGCCAACCGCCTTCGTCCTGCGGCGCGAAGCGGGCCAGCGCGCGCGCGGCCAAGGCGCGCAACGGTTCGCGTGTGGCGAGGCCGAGCAGCGGAGCGCGCGCGCAGGCCAATAGCGCTGCAGGATCGTCGACCGAGAGCGCCCAGCGCTCGCAACTCCATGCTGCTGCTGCCGCGGGTCCGCGCCACGCGCCGCCGAGGATGCCGACGGCCGTGAGCCGTTCATCGCGCGCGAATTCGCGGTCCTCGTCGCGAGCGCTGGCGATCAAGAGCATCGGCTCGAGGCCCAGATCGCGCAGCTCGATGCAGACTTCGCGGCTGCGCGAAGCGACGCGCAGCGTATTGCGATGCTCGCGGCCCTCGAGCACGCGCGCCACTTCGCTCGCGAGCTGCGGACTGCACAGTTCGATCACGTGCATCGGAACCTCGCCGGGCCGTGCGCACTGCAGTTCCATCGCTTCTTCAAACAGCGCAAGTCGCTCGCCCGCGAAGCGGCGCTGGAACCACGAACCCGCGTCGATACCCGCAAGTTCCGGCAGTGTCTTCGAAGCCACCGGCCCGTGGCCGTCCGTGGTGCGCTCCAACGTCGCATCGGCGAGCAACACCAGTTCGCCGCTGGCGCAGGCGCGCAGCTCATAGAACACGCCGTCGAGGCCAAGTTCCACGGCTCCGTTCAAGGAAGCGATCGTGTTCTCGGGCGCGACGGCCGGCAGACCGCGGCGTCCGAGGATCCAAGGCGGTCCGGGCACGCGTTCGCCAAGCTCGCCTAGGCCGTCGAGGGGATGGAACATGAGTTACGTGAGTCTGTGGACTTGTCTCTGCGCTGCAAGCGGCAACAATGTTGCGTTGTATCCAGGTGGGCACCGTCGCTGCACCCAAGCCAGCCCCTCGAATGCACCACCCTCTGCCCGAGTCCAACGCCGCGCGCCACCGCTTTCGATTGTTGGCCTACTCATCCATAGGCCTCGCGCTGGCGTCGTTGATCGTGTTGGTTTTTCAGCAGGGTTGGGGAGCGCTCGGCCGCGTCTCGGCGGTCTCCGTCTCCGCGCAGATCGGCGGCAAGTGGATCATCTTCGTCGGCGCGAAAGCGAACAATGTTTACGGCTTCGGCCCGTGGGGCCTTTCGTACACGATCTTCCTGCTCGACTTGATGATCGCGCTGATGTTGAACTCGTTCATGCCGCAGCTCGAGAAGCTTCCGAAAGTCGGCGACTGGCTGATCAAGACGCGCGAGAAAGCGGGCGCGGCCTACTCCGAGTATCCGAAGTTGCGCAGCATGGCTTGGTCGGGCGTGATGCTGTGGGTCTTCCTGCCCTTGCCGGCTTCAGGCGCGGTGACCGGGAGTTTCGCGTCGCGACTGGTCGGTCTTTCGCGCTCGTCAGCGGTCGGCGCGATCGCCGTCGGTTCGCTCGGCAACGGCGTGATTTTCGCGGCAATGGCGCAGATCATGGGAGCCAAGAGTCAGGAGCTGATCGACAATTGGCAAGTCACGACGGCGTCGGCAATCGTGCTCATCCTGGTCCTGTGGTGGGGCTGGCGAAGGCTGGTCAGGCACTTGCGCGAGGGGCAGTAAGGCTCAGACCAACTCGACATGAACGCCCGTCGCTTCGACGAACGAGCCGACGCAGGCAACGAGCACACCGCGCGCACGCAGCTCGCTTTCGAGTTTCGCCGCGCGCTGCGGTGAAATCGCGATCAGCAATCCACCTGAGGTCTCCGCGTCGAAGACGACGTTGAGGAAACCCTCGCTGACATCCGGAGCGATGCGCACTTCGGCAGCGAGTCCGACGCGACCGCGTTTCGCTCCGCCGGAGCAGTGACCCGCTGCGGCAAGCTCCAAGGCTCCGGGGAAGATCGGCAACTTCGCCGTCTCGAGGATCAACGTCACGCCGCTCGCCTTCGCGACATTGCGTCCGTGCCCCATCAGGCCAAAGCCGGTCACGTCCGTCGCGGCTTTCGCTCCGGCGGCGACCATCGCTTCGGCGGCTTTGTTGTTCAGCGTCGCCATTTGCTTCGCCGCGGGCTCCATCGTCGCCCAATCGATGACGCGCTTCTTCGAAGACGTGGTCATCGCGCCCATGCCGAGCGGTTTGGTCAAGTAGACCAGGTCGCCCGCGCGCGCGCCGGAGTTGGCGGTCATGTGCGCTGGATCGACAAGGCCGGTGACAGAGAAACCGAATTGAATGTCGGCCTCGACCGTGTGACCGCCGACCACTACAGCGCCGGCTTCGGCGATCTTGTCGAAACCGCCGCGGAAGATTTCTTGCGTCCAATCGGCGGGAAAACCCTTGGGCAGACTGGCCAAGGTCAACGCGGTCAGCGGACGGCCGCCCATCGCGTAGACGTCCGAGATCGAATTCGCCGCGGCGATCGCGCCGTAGTAATAAGGATGGTCGACGACCGGCGGAAAAAAATCGATCGTCTGCACCAGCGCGACACGCGGCTGGCCGGGCTTGGATTCGAAGACTCCCTCGGCGGGTCCGAGCACGAACACGCCGGCGTCGTCGAACGTCTGCGGTCCGACGAGCATGCGTGCATCCTTTCGATTCTCGAGGCCGCGCAGCACCTGCGCGAGCTGCCCTTGCGGCAGCTTGCCCGCTCAGCCGGCGCAGGCTGCGTAATCGATCAGGCGCTTTTCGCGTTCAGTGTCCATCTGCGAAAGCCTAGCAGCACAACGAACGTCAATCGAATCGGAAGTACTTGGCGGCGAGCACGCCGACGGCGGCGGTGGTCACAAGCAACAGGCCGACCTGCGGCAACGCGCTCGCGGCGGGCAGGCCGAAACTGACCAGTTTGTGCAGGGCGTCCATCGTCCAGCCGGTCGGAATGAACGAGGCCAAGGTCTGCATCGACTTGGGCGTGACCTCGATCGGCCACCAACAACCGCCGAGCGCGGCGAGCACATTCGATACCAGCACCCCAATTCCGATCACTTGTCCTTCCGTGCGCGCCAGCGTTCCCGACAAGAGCCCCAGCGAGGCGGTGAGCGCGGCCCAGGACACGAGCACGACGGCGATCATCGGCAGCGATGGCCCCCACCTGACGTGGAACAAGACGCTGCCGGCGAGCATGCCCCAGGCAACTTGCACGAGTCCAAGGCCCAGGTTCGCGAGCCACTTGCCGCCGACAATTTCCGCGCGCGACATCGGAGCGGAAGCGAGCCGGCGCAACAGGCCTTCGCGGCGCTGGATCAACAGACCGACGGCGCCGCTGGTCAGCATGACCATCAAAGTCATCATCGTCATGGTGCCGGGAATCGTCTGCTCGAAGCCCTGCGGGATGTCGCGGCGGTCGCCGGCCATGCTGATGTCGAGCGTGAGCGCGCGCGGGCGCTTGTCGAGCTCAGCCAGATTCTCGACGGTCACCTTGCCGGAAAGTTCGCTGACCGCGATCACGTCGGCGAGCACGGTGTAGGCGGCGCGCTGGATCTGCAGCGAACCGAAGTCGCCTTCAAGTCCGTCGGAACTGCCGCCCCAGGTGAACTTGCAGGCTTCGCCGTCGAGCACGCGCTGCGTGAAATGGGCCGGGATTTCCAGGCGCAAACTCGCGGCCTTGAACTCCTCGGCGTTCGCGGCGCGCACGACTTCGAGATCGCGCTCGCCAAGTCGCATTTCGAGTCGCTCCAAGAGAAAGCCGGGGTCTTCGCCGACCGAAAGCGTGATGCGCGTCTTCGTTTCCTTCGATCCCGATCCGCCCGTAACCGTGCCCAGGAAATAGAAGAAGAACAGCGGCATCAGGAAGACCCAGAAAAGAGTCTCGCGACGCCGCAGCATGTGGCGCAGGTCCGCAATGGCGATGAAAAGTGCGTTGCGCATGCCTAGTTCCGCAGGAACGCACTCTCGGTGCGGCGTTGGATGACCCACAACAGCGCAAGCGTCGCGAGCAGCAGCGCCAGCGCGCCGAGGGCCACGGTCGGCAACGCCGCATGCCCGGACAAGATCAACTTGAATTGCTCGAGCGTCCAGCCGTTGGGCGTGCGCTTGCCGATCCTTGACATCCACTCAGGCATCGCTTCGAAGGGAAAGAACGCGCCGCCGAGCATCGATAGCGGGAAAAGGATCGCGTTGGTCAGCAGGTTTCCGCCGCGCTGACTCTTCGCGTGCACCTGGATCAGCAACATGATGGCGTACAGAAAGCTTCCGCTGAGCGTGATCCAGGCAAGCCCCAGTGGCAGTCGCGTCCACGAAAGATCGAAGCGCGCCGCGGCGTAGATCAAGCCGCAGGTCGCGACGGCGCCGATCAACACCGCTGTGCACAGGAATTTTCCGCGCAACCAATCGCCGAGACCGCCCGGTGTGCTGCTCGCGCGCGTCAGCGTGCCCAGGGATTTTTCGCGCCACAGGTCTTCCGAAAGTCCCTGGGCCATGAACATCAGCGAAAGGAACAACATCGAGGGAAAGAACAGCAGCGCAAAATTCGTCGGCGGTTCCTTGGGACCCGGAAGCTCGGCCTCCTTGACGACTTCGATCACCAAAGGATCGAGGTAGCGCGCCAGGCGCTCGACGGTGTTGTTGATCTCGATCGAGAAGCCGGCGATGAACACCGCCGGAAGGACTTTTTGCCCGGCGGGCGGACCCTTGACGATCGTGTTGATCGATCCACGCAGCCGATCGCCGGCGATGCGCTGCGCATAGAACACCGCGTCCGCGGCGAGTCCGAGCGTTTCCTCGGCGATGCGCGGAATGATCTTGCGCGAGGGATTTTTCACCACCTCGATGCGCGTCGGCTGGTCGAGCATCAGCCCGTCGCCGAAGCCCAGCGGCACGACGATCAGCGCCGACCCGTCGCCGTCGTGGATGCGCGCGCGACCGGCGGCGAGCTCGACCGTTTCGACGTCGAACATCTTGCCGAGTTCACCTTGCGCGAATGCCGCCGACACCGCGCGCGAAGCGAACGAATCGTCGAGATCGACGAAAAGCAGCCGGCCGCGCGGACGGGCCCCACCGTCGCCGCCCGAGATCGTGCCGATCAAAATGCCGATCACCAGTGGCACGCCGACCCAAAGCAACAGCGCGATCGGATCGCGCATGCGCCGCTTGAGGTCCTTGGCGGCGCACTGAAGCGTGAAACGCGCGTCCACGGTTATTCGCGCAGCTCCTTGCCGGTCAACTTGATGAACAGCGATTCGAGATTGGGCTGCTTGAGCGTCGTCTCGCGCACGTCGGCGCCGAGCTCGTGCAGCGCGGCGAACACGCTCGGCAAACGTTGCGAGGCATTGGCCATGGCCAGCGTCAACTGCTCCGGGGTCGAGAGCACGATCTCGATGTCGCTCAAGCCGCGCAGGCCTTCAGCGAGTCGCGCGGGATCGAAAACGCCGCTCAGGCGCAAAAGATCGCGCTCGCCATGCAGCTTGCGCAATTCGCCGAGCGTGCCCTGGGCGATCAGGTGGCCGTGGTCGATGATCCCGACGCGGTCGCAAAGCGCCTCGGCTTCTTCCATGTAGTGCGTCGTGTACAAGACGCAGGTGCCGAGCTGGACTTCTTCGCGCACGAGGTCGAGCAAAGCCACGCGCGATTGCGGATCGACGCCGACGGTCGGCTCGTCGAGCAAGAGCACCTTGGGCCGGTGCAGAAGCGCGCAGGCAAAATTGAGCCGGCGCTTCATGCCGCCGGAAAATTTCTTGACCTGATCCTTGGGCCGATCGGCGAGGCCGATGCGGCGCAAGAGTTCGTCGGCGCGCTGCGCGAGTTGCGCTCCGCGCAGGCCATAGGCTCCGCCCCAGTACATCAAGTTCTCGCGCGCGGTCAGGTCGTCGTAGAGCGCGAGTTCCTGGGGCACGACGCCCATGGCGGCCTTGGCTTCGCGCGTCTGCGTGCCCGTGTCGAAGCCGGCGACTGAGATATTGCCCGCGCCGGGTTTGAGCAGACCATTGATGCAACCGATGGTCGTCGACTTGCCCGCGCCGTTGGGTCCGAGCAAGCCAAAGATGGCGCCCTCGGGCGCGCGAAAGGAGATGTCGTCCACGGCGAGCAGCTCGCCGTAGCGCTTGGTCAGGTGGGAGACGGTGAGCAAAGGAGTCCTCGGGGGGTATGGACCACGGTGTTGTGCCTCATGGGCCCCCGATCCTTCGAACAAAAAAACGGTTCCCGCACACGGCCGCTCCGCCGGGTGATCGGCACCCGACGACTAGCGCGCCTCGCGCAGGTCGAGTTCGGCGCTGCCGCCCGCTTCCAAAGTCAGCGCGCGATGGCGCATTGTTCCGTCGAGCGCTGTCCAGAACGCCCAGTACTCCCCCGCCGGCAAGTGCAACGGCTCATTGCCCTTCAAGTTGTCCGGCTCCCCGCGGATGTCGATGTCCGGCCGCCGCAAGTAGAAAGTCAGTCCGAGCCCGCGCTCGCCTTCTTTCAGCTTCACGGGCAGCAGCACGCGCACGGCAGCAGGCGCGGGCGGCGCGAACACGCCAATCTCGACATCCGCTCCGCTGTCAACGAAGTGCCTGCCCAGATCGTGCCATCCGAGCACGCCGGCGCCGGCCTCGACGCGATACCAGCCGGTGATCAATCCCGCGCAGCGACAGCGATCCCCTTCGCGGGCAAAGGAATGCCCCCGTCCCGTCGTTTCCGAAATCGCGCGCAGTTCGACCGACTCGCTCTGCCAGAGTTCTGGTAGCACAATCTGCACGCGCAGGCTGCCCATCGACGCGGGCAATCTCAGTTCGAGATCGTGCACGCGCGGCAGCAGACTCTCTTCGACGTAGAGCGCAGGTCCGTCCGAATTCTCCGCCGAGAGCACCAACAGACGACCCAACCCCGCCGGCAGATTCGCCAGTTCGAACGAGCCGTCTTGATCGACCGTCGCGCTGTCGACCCAAGGCGCGCGCAATGCATCGAGCGCGGGCAACAGGCTTTCCGCACTCTCCGAAATCAGCTCTTTCTCGCCGTCTTCGAAGGACACTCGCACGTGACTGGCGCGCGCGACTGCATTGGGAATCGACTCGTAGCGCACGAGTTTGCCCTTGGCTGGCCGTCCCTTGGCGTCGAAGACGTGCCCGGCGAGGCGGCTGGCGCGATCGAGTTGCGCATCCCAGCGCATCGGATTCCCCGCCTGGATGAAGAGGCGCTCGCGCGCGAGCCCCGCGGATCCGCCGCCGGCGCGCGCTTCCCACCAACCGGGCTGAACGGAATCGAAGACGGATTCACCTTGCTTGTCAGTGACCCTGGACAGTTCTGTTCCGTCCACGCCCCGGCCAAGGGCGACCAGACAATTCGGCGCGGGTCTGCCTCTTTCGTCGAGCACGATGACCGTCACGTGCGAAGCCCCCGGTTCTGGAGCAGCGCTCACGAAAAGTCGCTTTGGAACCGCCTGAAACCGTTCAACAGACTGTTGCTCCTTCTGCTCCTTGAATCTCTCGGGATCATCCTCGCCGCGGAAATCCATCTGACGACGGATCTGCTGCTTGCGCGCAGCCTCTGTGATCGGATCCGGCACACGGCTGGAAACGAATCGATCGCCGAAGCGTGCGTGCGGATGCGGGGAGCGCGTCATGCGCAGTGCTCCGGTCGCGGCTTGAGCGCCATTGCCAAGCAGCGCCAACTCGGCCGGAATTCCCGCGCTCAGGTGAACGCGTCGACTACCAAAGAGCGAAGTCTGCGGGCCGAGTTGAACGTCGACATCCATCTCCGCCTGCTTGCCAAACCACAGGATCGTCGTCCAACCATGCACCTCGCTCACCGACGCGGCTTGGTTGAGGGACGAGCGCACCGGCGCAAGTCTCAATGACGCGTTCGGCACGGGCAGACCGTTCTCGTCGAGCGTTCGCACAGCCAGCACATAGAGGAATGGAAGGGCCAGTTCCTCGTCGATGAGCCGTGCTGGATCCGGAGCGTGGACGGGAGCGCTCACTTCGCTGCGCGCAGCCTGGGTTGGCTCGATCGACGTTCTCGCGGACGCCTCGACGGCTGCATCGGCAGGGGTTTCCGCGACAACCGGCTCCTGTGGTAGCACGCTCGGAATGTGGATCAGCCACCAAAGGAAGGCTCCGATCGCGCAGGCGATCAGCAGCGCTGCGGCGGCGAGGTTGACCGGCTTGCCCTTCAAAGTCTCTCCCCTAGGGAGCAGGGTAGCTAGCGCGCCTCGCGCAAGTCGAGTTCGGCCGTGGCACCCGCTTCCAAAGTCAGCGCGCGATGGCGCGTCGTCCCGTCGAGCGCTGTCCAGAACGCCCAGTACTCCCCCGCGGGCAAATAGATCGGATGCCTTCCATCGAGCGCGCGTTGCTCGGCGCGGACGTCGAGATCGGCGCGGCGCAAGTAGAAGGTCAGGCCGAGTTCGGGCGCGCCTTCGGGTTGTGACACCGGCAAAAGAACGCGCACTCCCGCAGGCGGCGGTGGCGCAAAGACTCCAAGGTCGACGGCTGCTCCCGCGTCGACGTACTGCCGACCGAGATCGTGCCAGCCGAGCGGACCCGCGCCCACTTCGACGCGATACCAGCCCGGCGCGAGGTTGGCACATCGAAAGCCGAGCTCTTCACGTTGAAAAAAGGTGCCTCGACCCGTGGCTTCGCTGATCGCGCGCAGTTCGACCTGCTCGCCGCCCCAGGGTTTGGGCAACTGAAGATCCAGACGCAAGCTGCCATTCACTGCGTTCAACTTCAGCAGGATGTCGCGCTCGCCCGCCAGCACGCCCTCTTCGACGAGCAGCGCGGGTCCATCGACATCGCCGGCGGAGAGCACGAGCAAGCGTCCAAGACCCGCGGGCAGATTCGAAATCTCGAAGGAACCGTCGGCATTCACACCGCAAACGTCGACCCACGGCGCGCGCAATTCACCCGGGAGCGCAGCCTGGGCCTCACCGTGTTCGCTGATCTCTTCGCCGCCGGCGGTTTCGAGCGACATGCGCACGCTAGTTGCGCGCACGATCACGTCGGGGATCGACTCGTAGCGCACGAGTACGTTCGGCTCCGGCTCGCCCGCGGCGTTCAAGACGTGGCCGCCAAGGTGAGCTCCGCGGTCCAGCCTTGCCTCCCACGCGAGCGGGTTGGGCGCGCTGACGAAAAGGCGCTCGCGAGCGAGACCACTCGCGCCACCGCCGGCGCGCGCCTCCCACCAACCGGCTTCAACTCCGTCGAAGACCGCGTCGCCGTGCTCGTCGGTCTGCTGCGAGTGCCGACAAACGTCCAACTCTTGCCCCAACGCGACCAGAGTGTTCGCAACCACCTCACCGCGATCGTCCAGGACATGCACGCTGACACGCGATGTCTCCGGCGAACTCGACTCGGACCTGGCAACAACCATCGTGCCCGAAATCGCCGAGATGCTGAACGAAGTACTGACCGAGCCCATGAAGATGTCGGAGCCGCTGATCTCGATCTCGGTCCCTGGCTCTGGTTCGACGGGCTCGCCCAGCGCAACGCAGCGATCACCGAAACGCGCGTGCGGGTGCGGGAAACGGAACATGCTCAGCGTGTCCGTGTGCAAGCGGTTCGAGAGCACCTCGCCGAGTTCCATCGATGCGTTCGAAAGCTTGACTTCGAAGACGATCGGCACGTCTCTCGTCCAACGAACGGTCTGGCGATCGGATGGATTGCCGAGCAAAGCAACCTCGCAGGGCGATCCCGCGCGAACGTGGACGCGACGGCTACCGTTCATTGAACTCGAATCGCCGACCTGGACGTCGACGTCCATCTCAGCTTGCTTGCCGCGCCAGACCAGCGTGGTCGAGCCGGCGATCTCGCTCAACGCCACGCTGTCGTTGAGAGCGCAGCGAACCGGAGCCAGTCTCAACTGCGCGCCCTGCACAGGCAGACCGTTCAGATCGATCGCACGCACGACCAACACGTAAAGGTAGGGATGCTCGAGATCCGGCTCGACCACCAGCGGCGGATCGACGGGCGCGGCGTCTTGCACGACTGCGCTGCGTGCTTCGGCGTCGGGCGCAATCGTCGTCCCAGCGACAGGCGCGGGCGCGACTTCGATCATCGGCGCTTCGCTGACCACGACACCCGCGAGCAGACCCGAAGTGCCGGCAATCCACCAATACAGCAAACCGATGGCGCAGACGATCAGCAGCGCTGCCGCCGTGAGCCTCGAACCTCGCGGGAAAACATGCGAGCCCCGCAGCCGTCTTGAGAATGCCTTCATGAAAGGACCGGCTGGCGCCGGACACAGTGATACCCCAAAACGATGTACGGTTGGCACTTCTTGGGGGCATTCCAGCCAGAGGGCTTCAGCGCCATTTCCCGGGCTTCAGGTGCCACTGATGTAGGCCATGGACTCAGGGAACACTCAACCGGACGCATTCGTCCAAGCCTGCGAAGCGTGTCGGCTGGCCGCAAACGGTCGCTGCCCGTACTCTTGACGAGGCAAGGAAGATTCGTCTCGCTCGCGCCGAACCGCGTTCTGAACTCCGCCTTCCGAAGGAACCTGTCATGATCCGCGACATTCCGGGCATCGGCTCTTGTCTGTGCATGACCCTAGCCCTCCTGTCCGGACTTGCCGGCCTGGCGAGCGCGCAGTCGGGAGTCGTAGGCTGGGGCAGGAATGTGTTCGACAGCCGCTGGAACGATCAGGCCTTCGTCGACATCGCGGGAGTCGGCTACTCGCGCAGCTTTGCCCTGAGCAGCGCCGGATCGGTCGCTGTCTTTGGGGACAACGCCCTGGGACAGTGCAATCTGCCGGCGCTGCCGCCAGGCCTCTCGTTTGTCGAGTTCGGGTCGGGCGCCAATCACACCTCCGCGCGACTGAGCGACGGGTCGATTGTAGCGTGGGGAGACAATTCCTTCGGCCAATGCAGCGTGCCCGCGCTCGCGCCTGGGCTCACCTACGTCGAGATCAAGGCTTGTGGCCTGCGCAACGTTGCGCGCCGCAGCGACGGGACGCTGGTAGCTTGGGGGAGCGATACGAGTGTTCCCGGCGGAAATGCGTTCGTCGAAATTGCGCTTGGGAAGCAGCACGGTCTCGCGCTGCGCAGCGATGGAACGGTCGCTGCGTGGGGCAGCAACAGCACGGGTCAACTCAACGTCCCTGTGCTCCCCGCAGGTATGACCTACGTCGAGATCGCAGCGGGCACCTGGCACAGCGTCGCTCGGCGCAGCGACGGGACGATTGTGGCCTTTGGAAACAATCAGCTTGGCCAGTGCAACGTGCCGCTGCTTCCCGCGGGCGTGAGCTATGTCGAAGTCGCCGCGAGTCATGTTCACAACGTCGCTCGACGTAGCGACGGGGCCGTGGTGGCGTGGGGACACAACGGCTCGGGACAGTGCGTCGTGCCCGCGCTCCCGCCCGGTCTCAGCTATGTCGAGGTCGCCGCAGGCGGAGAAGATGACACGATCAGCTTCGCGCCCTTCGGCCACTCGCTCGCGAGGCGCAGCGATGGAACCATCGTCGCCTGGGGCGACAACCGATACGGCCAGTGCAACACACCCGTCCTGCCGGCCGGTTCCTCACACGTCGAGATTGCGCGGGGCTGGGAGCACGCCCTGGCCCGCCGCAGCGACGGCAACGTCGTCGCATGGTTGGACAATCATTCGGCCCAGGGCAATGTGCCGCCGCTCCCGATAGGCCTCACGTTCATCGAACTCGCGGCGGGTGGCAGGCACAGCATCGGTCTACGCAGCGACGGCACACTGAGAACCTGGGGTTTCGGTTCCGGGGGTGTTTCCAGCGGACCCGCGCTTCTGCCCGGCCTCTCGTACGTGGAAATCGCCGCAGGCTACGACCACAGCGTGGCGCGTCGCAGCGATGGAGAAGTATTGGCCTGGGGCAACAACTCCGAGGGCCAGTGCAATGTCCTCGCGCTACCCGCCGGTCTCTCCTACGTGGAAATTGCAGCGGCAACCTGGCACACCGTTGCCCGCAGGAGCGACGGATCTGTCGTGGCTTGGGGCCACAACGGCTCAGGCGAATGCAACGTTCCCGCTCTGCCGGCCGGCCTGAGCTATGTCGGAGTCGCGGCGGGCGGAGGCAACAACCAGATTGGCGTCGCCGTCGGATTCACACTGGCGCTTCGAAGCGACGGCTCGCTGGTGGCTTGGGGCGACAACACCTGGGGCGAGTGCAACGTGCCCGCACTGCCGGCCGGATCGAGTTATGTCGAGGTCGCCGCAGGCCGCAACCACTCGGTCGCGCGGCGCAGCGACGGAACGCTCGTCGCATGGGGCGACAACAGCTATGGCCAATGCAACGTGCCTCTGCTGCCGATCGGACACGGCTACGTGGAAATCTCGGCCAGCCCGGGCAACACGATGGCGCGCGTGGATGGCTCCTGCCCGAGCCCGCTCACGTATTGCACCGCGAAACTGAACTCACTGGGCTGCCTGCCGGCGATCGGTTCCAATGGCACGCCGAGCGCAACGGCCGGCAGCGGCTTCACGATCAACGCTGCGAACGTGCGCAACCAGAAGCCGGGACTGCTGCTCTACGGGACGAGCGGCCCGTCCGCGACTCCGTTCCAAGGCGGCACGTTGTGCATCGCCGCGCCGGTCAAACGATCTGTGCCGCTCAACTCGGGTGGATCGCCGCATCCGCTCTCGGATTGTTCAGGTGTGTATTCGATCGACTTCAACGCGTTCGCGGCCGGCGCACTGGGTGGCACGCCGCTTCCGGTGCTGCGGATCCCGGGCAGCACGGTCGACGCGCAATGCTGGGGCCGCGATCAGGGCTTCCCAGCGCCGAACAACACGACGTTGAGCAACGGACTGCACTTCTCGATCTGCTATTGAGCGCCGGCGTTTCGGGATCCGCTGCTTTGGAATCCAGCACGGCTACTTCAAGTTCGCGAAGGCACTGACCAGGCGTTCGAGATCGCCGTCGAGCAGCGTGCGCGGGTCGAGCAGCAACGCGTCGTCCTGGATCCTGACGAACACCGGCGGAGTTCCGATGCGCAGGCGCCGAGCGAGCAGTGCGGCGGAATCGCCGGCGCGCTTCACGCGCACGACGAAGGTCGGCAGGAAAACGGTCGGCGCGGTGCCGCTGCCGGGCTGGGAGCGATCGGCTTGCACGCTGACGGACAAGCCGTCGATTGCGGCGAGCCTGCGCGCGAGTTCTTCGGCGATCGGCTTCAACTGCGCGTCGCTCGTGAGCATGCGCGCGCGCGACGGAATTTCATCCGCGCGGCCCGCAAGATAGAGCTCGAGCGTCGTCTCCAGGCCCGCCAGCGCGACCTTGTCGAGCCGCACCGCGCGATAGATCGGATTCTTGCGCAATTGATCGATGCGCTGGCGCGTGCCGACGATCATTCCGGCCTGCGGACCGCCGAGCAACTTGTCGCCGGAGAACATGACCACGTCGATGCCGCTTTGCACGGCTTCGCGCACGCGCGGTTCGTCGCCGAGCATCGACAGCGGTGTGGCGTTCGAGAGTTCGAGCAAGCCCGAGCCCAGGTCGTAGCAGCTCGGCACATTCCTCTCGCGGCCGAGCGCGCCGAGTTCCTTCGCGCCCACTTCGGCGGTAAAACCCTCGACGCGGTAGTTGGATGCGTGCACCTTGAGCAACAGGCCGGTGCGCTCGCCAATCGCTGCGACGTAATCAGGATAGTGCGTGCGGTTGGTCGTGCCGACTTCGACGAGATGCACGCCGGCGCGTTCCATGACTGAAGGCATGCGGAACGAACCGCCGATCTCGACCAGCTCGCCGCGCGAGACGATCACGTCGCGGCCGCCGCCGGCAAAAGTCTGCAGCGCGAGCAGCACCGCCGCCGCGCAATTGTTGACGCCGATCCCGGCTTGTGCGCCCGTGGCGCGTGCGAGCAGGTCGGAGAGATAGTCGTCGCGCTGGTTGCGCTCGCCGCTCTCGCGATCGACCTCGAGGATGCAATAACCGCGCGCGGCTTCGGCCATGGCCTGTGCGGCTTCGGGGTGAACTGGCGCGCGGCCGAGGCCGGTGTGCAGCACGACGCCGGTCGCGTTGACCGCCGGAACGACTCCGCGACGACCTTCGCGGGCCACGCGCGCTTCGATCTCGAGCAAGAGTTCGCCTGCGGCGAGGCGCTGCTCGAGGTCGGCGGCGGACCAGCCCGAGGACTTGATCCGCGCGCGCCAGTTCTCGAGGCTCGCGCGCACGAGTTGCAAAAGGAGTTCGCGCGGCGCGAGCGATGCAAGCGCCGCGACCCGCGGATCGAGCATCAATTCCTCGACGGAGGGCAAACGCCGGAAGGCATCCTGGTTCACAGCACCCGCCCGACCGGGTTGCGAGGAAGAACTCATGCCTTCGGTTATCCACCGGACGAGCCGGAGTTGCAACTCCGGCGAGGCACCGATTCAGGTCGCGACGCGATAGCTGAGCAGCACGATGCCCGACTTGGGGTAGATCCGGTGCTTTTCGAGCGCAAGCTTTCTGCGTTGGAACGGGGCATCGACGAGTGGAATGCCCCGGCCGAGGATCACGGGAACAATCGCGACTTCCATGGAATCGATCAGACCCGCGTCGAGTAACGAAGCGCACAGGGCGCCGCCCCCAAACAACCAGATGTCCTTGCCCGGGGCGCGCTTCCAGGCCTGCACGGTTTCCTCGAGGTCGCGTGCGAGGATCTCGACAGCCGGGTGCTCGGCGGGCTTGAGCGTCGCCGACGCGACAAAAGTCTTCATTCCGAACGGGCCGCTGGCACTCTCGCCCCTCTCGATCACGCGTTCCCACGAGCGGCGGCCCATCAGCACCGTGTCGAAGCGTCCGAACAATTCGCCGAAATCGATATCAGGATCCATGGGGATCCAGTCGTCTTCGCCCTGCGGGCCGGCGACGAAGCCGTCGAGGCTTGCGGCGACCGAGTAGCAGAGAGAACGGTGCTTTTCCACGGGGACTTGCTCCTCCCGGATCCGCGGCGCCGGGCGTGAAGAAATGGTTCGTGCCCGGTCCCGTGCTCGGATTCCCTTTCAGCCGAAGCCGGGTCGATCGCCGGATCCTAACCGCCGGACACTAGAATGCGCCGCTCGCGTGGCCACCTCAACGATGAACACCCTTTGGCGCATGCGCGAAGCGGATCCCAGGGTCGTCGAGCGACTGGTCCGCGCGCGCGGCTTGCCGGAGCCCATGGCCAGGTTGCTCGTCTCGCGCGGCCACAGCGATCCGGAGCGCGTGCACGCGCACCTCGAGGCCAGTCTGCATGCGCTGCACGATCCCGCGTTGCTCGACGGGGTGAGCGCGGCCGCCGAACGCATCGCGCGCGCGGTTCGCGACCGCGAACTGATCCTGATCCACGGCGACTACGACGTCGA
>JAYUUV010000188.1:0-12330 GCA_043754695.1 Planctomycetota bacterium | reverse complement strand
GCGCAGTTCGTTCCTGTCGAACTCCATCCAGGGCAACATCTCGACCACCGGGTCCGACAGATGCGCGTTGCCCGGCCGCAGCGGCCCGGCGATCGTCGTCAGCGCATAAGTCTGCGAGAGATCCGCCGACGTGTACGACGCTTCATCGAAGCGCGCGATCGCCGGCCACAGGAAAGCCAGCGTTGCAAGCGTGAAGAAGCACAGCGCGAGCGCGGACTCCTTCCACTTGCTGCGCAGCTCCAAGGCCATCAGGTCCAGTGGATTCCTCCAGATCGATTGTGGCGCCGGCAAAGGGCCGGCGCCTCAACGATTTGCGAGCGGGGCGTCTCGCACGTCAAGTTGTGCCGACGTCGAGCAGCACGCTCAGAGGATCAAGGTCAGGAAGGCCGGTGCGCTGGTCACCGTGCCGACGACATTGAAGACTCGACAGGTGTAGAAGTCGCCTTGATTGAGGATCGTCGTTGGCGGCGTCGCGTAGTGCGGCGAGTCCGGCCCGCCGACGATCACCACGCCGTTCCGGCGCCACTGGTAGTGGATGTCGGTGCCGGTCGCGACCACGTCGAAATTCGCGACTTGCCCCTCATGGATGGACAAGCTCTGGGGCGGGGTGACGATCAGCGGCGGATCCTGCACGAGAACAAAGTTGGGCTTCTGGATCGCCACCACCGACTGGTCCGGCAGAGTGCCCGAGAGTCCGACCGTGTACAGCCCCGGCGTCGAATAGGCGTGGAGGATCGGATCGGTCTGCACGGTCTGGAAGGCAGTCTGGCCGTCGCCGAAATCCCAGGTCCAATCCACGAACGGACCGTTCGAGAGGTTCCTGTAGAGCAGCACCTGATTCGTTTTCGCGCGCCGGACGCGCACGGAGAAATCGACGGTTCCGATCCGACCGGTGACGTCGATGTAGCCGGTCTTCAAGAGTTCGTTCGACACGCCGGGTGCGCTCGCGCTCAACTTGACGTCGTAGGACCCGGTTTGGGCGTAGGCGTGAACCGGATTCTGTTCCGAGGAAGCGAGGCCGTCGCCAAAGTCCCAAACCCACGAGGTCGGACCGACGCCTCCGCCCGTGCTCACAGTCTGGTCCGTGAACTGGACCTGGTCATTGGGATGCACGCTGAGCTGGTCGGCCACGAACTGGACATTGAGCGCGGGCGCGACGGGCTCGAAGCGCAGATTGTCGAAGTAGCCGTGCGAAGGGTTCGCACTGTCGCCTTCGTTCGCGACCTGCATCGTCACTGTCAGGAGTGTCTTCTGGTTGGCCTTGAAGAGCTGCTCGAGGTCGGCGGTCACGACTTCGTTCGCCGTCGCGCTCTGACCGGTGTGAATGCTGGAAGTCCCGTCCACCGGGCTGAAGGTGTCTCGCCGGTGGATGGTCACCGTGTTGGTGCCGTCCGAGACGTCGATCGAGAGCCAGTCGTTGCGCAGAGCCTGATTCGGGCCCTCAGCATTGATGAAGACCGTGTTCAGTTGCAGTACCGGCCGTCCTGCGGGGAAGGTGAAGTCCTGTCGGATTCCGGCTGCGCTGTTCGTCGGGACGCCATCGCCTCCCTGAAGCGGCGGCGGCAGGCCCGTCGAATCCGCACCCAGTTCGCACCACAACTGTCCCTCGGTGGGCATGCCCAGGTCGCCGCCGCCCGTGATCGAGTAGATCGTGTGCCCGAGGTTGTTGATCGGGCCGAAGAACGCGAGCCACGGCAGATCGGGCGTTTCGCCGATCTCCTGAGCCTCGAAGCTCGGATCGCCGAGCGGCAGGATCACTGAGATCAGCCCGTCTTGGGTGCGCACATCCGAGTTGAAGGGACCGGTGACCGTCAGCTTGACGTTGTAGAGGCCGGTACGGTCGTACTGGTGGACAGGATTCCGCTCCGTCGAACCGGCTGTTCCATCGCCGAAGTCCCACACATAAGTTGTGGCCGGGTCCGTGCCCGTCGAGCTGTCCGTGAACGTCACATCCAGCGGCACAGGCCCTGTGAGCGGCGTCGCCGTGAAGTCCGCAGCCACCGGCGCCACGACGTCGATATAGCCTTCCCGAGGTTCAACGTCCGTTGTGCCCGCCTTGGTCACCGTCAGCGTGACCGTGAAGCTGCCGATTCCGTCGTACTGGTGGACCGGATTTCTCTCCGTCGAACTCGACTTGTCCCCGAAATCCCACAGATAAGTCGTGTTCGGGTCCGTGCCGGTCGACTCGTCGGTGAAGGTCACATCGAGGGGCGCTAGGCCGATGGTCGGCGTCCCGGTGAACTTCGCAACTACCGATGCGGGGTTGTTGGACCCATGGCTGCTTTGGCAGCTGCAGCCTTCCAGCAGGAGCGAGGCCGGCAGGATTGCCAGCAAGAGCGATGCGACGAGAGCGAGCGGACCGCGGAAACACATTTTGGACATGGGCGAATCGTTGTGGGGACTACCGAGCGGTCGGACGGGACTGTGCGAGTCAGTGCGCTCGCTGGGGGTGCAGGACCGGGCTGTCTTTGACTGGAGCGGCTTGGGGCTTGACCGTATCACTCGCACCGGAAGTCCACGGGCGGCAGACGGAAGCCAGCGTATCCGCTACGGCGTCACGAGTGATGCCCTTCGCGTTGCCGCTCGACGCGCGCCGGGCCAGATCATTCAGCGAGACGATCCCGACCAGGCGTCCGAGCGCATCGACGACCGGCACGCGGCGCACGCGCAGTTCGCGCATCGCTGCACTGGCCATGCCGGCTTCCTCCTCGGCGCGGACCGACTTCACCTGGCGTGACATGACATCGCCGACACGAATTGCGTTCAGCGGCAATCCGCGTGTGTAGGCCGCCATGCACGCGTCGCGGTCGGTGATCATGCCGACGACGTATTCGTCGGCCTCGACCACGGGAACGACACCGCAGTCGTTTTCCCACATGATCTGCGCCGCGCGCGAAAGGTCGTCGTTGGTGGAACAGGTCTTGACCTCACCAATCATCACATCCTTGACCTTCATCTTCGGATCTCCAGCTGGGGTCGGGTGGATAGGACGCCCGCATCGGGCGCGGGGCCTTCAGCGTAACACCCTGCCAACAATTATGGAGCCACACGGCCGCGCGAGGTGATCGCGCGGCGGACCGTCAGCGGGCTGCCAGCCAGCGCGGTCGCTCAACTCCCGCGCCAGGCCCGGCCGTCCCGCTCCAGCAGGACATCCGCATCGCGGGGGCCCCAGCTGCCGGCGGGATAGTTAGGGAAACCCCGCGGCGGAAGCGCCTGCCACACGTCGAGCACCGGAGCCACGACGCTCCAGCCCGCTTCGACCATGTCGGCGCGCTGGAACAGTGTTTGATCGCCGAGCATTGCGTCGTACGTCAATCGTTCGTAGCCCGTGGCCGGCATGCTGCCAAAGTGCTTCGAGTAGTCGAAGTCCATGTCGACGCCGCCGACCTTCAAGGTCGCGCCGGGAATCTTCGCGCCGAAGGAAAGCGAGATGCCTTCCTTGGGTTGCACGCTGATCACCAACTGGTTGGGCGCAAGTTCTTCGATGTTGGTATTGCGGAACAGCACCAGCGGCGGTCTGCGGAACTTGATCGTGATTTCCGTCGTGCGCGCGCTGAGCGCCTTGCCGACGCGCAGATAAAACGGCACGCCGTTCCAGCGCCAGCTGTCGATGCCGAGTTTCATCGCCACGTACGTTTCGGTGTGCGAATTCGGATCGACGCCCGGCTCGCTGCGGTAGTTCGCGAGCTGGCGGCCGGAGATACCACCGGCGCCGTATTGTCCGCGCACCGTGTTCGAGAGCACGTCCTCGGGCGCCATCGGACGGATCGCGCGCAGGACCTTCGATTGTTCGTCGCGCACCGCGTCGGCCTCGAAGGAAATCGGTGGCTCCATCCCGACCAGAGAAATCAGCTGAAAGATGTGGTTGGGCACCATGTCGCGCAGGCAGCCCGCGCCATCGTAGTAGCCGCCGCGCTTCTCGACGCCGAGCGTTTCCGCGACCGTGATCTGCACGTGATCGACGTAGCGGCGATTCCAGATCGGCTCGAAGATCCCGTTGGCGAAGCGGAACACCAAGATGTTCTGCACGGTCTCCTTGCCGAGGTAGTGATCGATGCGATAGATCTGCTTCTCGGTCAGCACGCTCTGCAGCGCGAGGTTGAGCGATTTTGCTGAGGCTAGATCGCGGCCGAAGGGTTTTTCGACGATCACGCGCCGCCACTTGCCTTCTGCTTCGCCGGTCAGGCCCGCGTCGCGCAGCGACTTGGTGATCGGCGCGAAAAAATCCGGCGCCGTGGCCAGATAGAACAGCAGATTGCCCCTGGTGTGATGCTTGGCTTCGATCGTGGCCAGCTCGGCGGCCATGCGCTGGAACGTACTCGCTTCCGCGAACCCGCCCGACATGTAGTAGATGCGGCTCTCGAGCCAGGCCCACAGCTTGGGATCGAAAGTGCCCGGCACGAAGCCGGAGATTTCAGCGGCGATCTGCTTGCGAAACGTGGCCGTGTCGAGCTCCGCCCGCGCGATGCCGAGCATCGCGAAGTCGTCGGGCAGGAGTTTTTCCCGCGCCAGGTTGTAGAGCGCCGGAATCAGCTTGCGCTTGGTCAGGTCGCCCGCCGCGCCGAAGATCACCATCGTGCAGGGCGGAGCGACGGTCCCTGATTGAGTGTTGCCAGTATCGAGTTTTTGCATGGGGCGGCGCGCCTGGGTTCGTCGAGTGCTCTTGAATGGTCCTGTGAATTTGCGCTCAGCCGCCGCTGGGACGTTCGACGTGTCCGCCGAACTTCTTGCGCATCGCCGAGAGTACCTTCTCCGCGAAAGTGTGTTCCTGGCGCGAGCGGAAGCGCGTGTAGAGCGAACTGGTCAAGACCTCCGCCGGCACGCCCTCTTCGACCGCGGCTTGGACCGTCCAACGGCCCTCGCCGGAGTCCTGCACGAAACCGGAGTACTCCTTAAGCGTCGGACTCTCGACCAGCGCCATCGCGGTCAGGTCGAGCAGCCACGATCCGACGACGCTTCCGCGGCGCCAGACTTCGGTGATTTCGCCGAGGTCGAAGTCGTAGCGCATGTCCGCGGCGAGGCTCTCGCTGTTCGCGCCGCGCAAGATGTCGAGGCCCTCGGCGTAAGCCTGCATCAGGCCGTACTCGATGCCGTTGTGGATCATCTTCGTGAAGTGACCCGCGCCGACCGGACCGCAGTGCAGGAAACCCTCTTCGGCGGTGCCGGTCTTCTTTTCGCGGCCCGGCGTGCGCTCGACGTCGCCGCGGCCGGGCGCCAGCGTGCGCAGAATCGGCGTCACGGTGTCGACGGCCGACTTGTCGCCGCCGATCATCAGGCAGTATCCACGCTCGATGCCCCACACGCCGCCGGAGGTGCCGACGTCGACGTAGTGGATGCCCTTTGCCGCCAGCGCCTTGGCGCGGCGCACGTCGTCTTTGTAGTAGCTGTTGCCGCCGTCGATGATGATGTCGCCCTTGGAGAGCAGCGCGGCCACATCGGTCACGGATTTGTCGGTGATCTCGCCGGCCGGGACCATCAACCAGACGACGCGCGGCGCGGAGAGCTTCTTGACCATCTCCGCCAGCGTGTAGGCAGCTTCTGCGCCGTCTTTCGCCAGCGCATCGACGCTCGCCTTGCCGACGTCGTAGGCGACGACCTGGTGACCGTTCTTCATCAGACGGCGAGCCATATTGCCGCCCATGCGGCCCAGACCAATCATCGCGAGCTTCATCTACTTGTCCTTTCCGACAAAAACTTTGGGGAGGTTTTGAGTTCCTGAAGATTCGCGTTCAGCGAATCGCTTTCTGTGTTGCGGCGCACAGGCCGCTGAGGCCCTTCTTCACGTTCGGACCAAGGTGCACGCGCAGTGCGCGCCGTCCGCGCTGCGCGAGCACCGTGAAATCACCGCGCGCCTGCGCCGCCTTGACCACGCCGAAGGTGTACTTCGCACCGGGCACCTTGACGTCCTTGGCGTCGTCGCAGGTGATCTGCAACACGACCGCGCTGTTCGGCCCGCCCTTGTAGGCCTGGCCGGTCGAGTGCAGGAAGCGCGGTCCGAAGCCCAGGCAGGTGGCGACCTTCTTCGAGTCGCGCAGCGCGAGACGCAGCTCGTCGAGGATCTTTTCGTGCGCGCCGTTCATCTCGACATAAGCGAGCAGGGCCACATAGTCGCCGGCCTGGATGCGGCCGAAGTGCGCGCGCAGCCAGTCGGCGAGCTTCTTGTGCTTCTTCGAAGTCAGCGCCTTGAAGTTGACGTCGTCGGTGTAGAGCTCGACACCCTCGCCTTTCCAGATCGGTTTTTCGTCCGGCAGGCTGCCGCTCTCCTCGTAGGCCGAGGTCAGCTTCTTGGTCGCGATCTTGCTGGCTTCGACGTCGGGCTGGTTGAACGGATTGATGCGCATCACCGAGCCAGCGACGGCGATGGCGATCTCCCAGCGGAAGAACTCCGCCGTCAAGTCGAGTGTGTCGCGCAGTTCGATGCGTACGAGCGGATGGCCCGCTTTTTCCAGCTTCTCCAGCGCCTTTGCATGCTTCGAATCGTCGTCTCCGCGCACGGTCAGGTGCACGAAGACGCGGTCCTTGCCATAGCTTTTCGGCGCGGCCAATTTTTCGCCCTCGACCGGGATCAGCGAACGGCCTTCCTTGCCGGTCGACTCGGCGATCAATTGCTCGAGCCAGGGCCCGAGACGGCGGACCGATTCGGAGGCCACGATCGTGACTTTGTCGCGGCCCTGGTTCGCGGCCGTGCCGAGGATCGCGCCGAGCACCGCGCCGGGATTTTCGCGCGCGATCGTATCGGCCCCGCAGGCCGCGGTCATTTCAGCCGCGCGTTCGAGCAGTGCCTTGACGTCGAGGCCGCTGATCGCGGCGGGCACCATGCCGAAGTCCGAAAGCGCGGAGTAGCGGCCGCCGATCGACTTCAGGCCGAAGAAGATGCGCCCGAATCCGTCGCTGGTCGCGACGCGCTGCATGTTCGAATCGGGATCGGTGATCGCGATGAACTGCGCGCCCGCGCGGAAAGCGCCGAGTTCCGCTTTCGCGCGTTCGAAGAAGTAGGCCTTGAAAATGTTCGGTTCGAGCGTCGAGCCCGACTTCGAGGCGACCACGAACAGCGTCTTCTGATAATCGATCTTCTTTTCGAACGTGCGCAACTGCTGCGGATCCGTCGAGTCGAGCACGAGCAGTTCGGGATAACCCTTTTGCTTGCCAAACGTGTATTTCAGGACTTCGGGGCACAGGCTCGAGCCGCCCATGCCCAGCAACAAGCAATACTTGAAGCCGCTCTCGCGCACTTCGCGAGCCAGCTTTTCGAACTTGGCGATTTCGGCCTGTTGCTTTTCGACGATACGCAGCCAGCCGACCCAATCCGCTTCATCGGCGCCGGTCCACAGCGTTGCGTCCGTGGCCCACAGTCTTGCGAGCTTGCCGTTCACCTGCCAGTCGGTCAGCGTGTCGTCGACAGCCTTGGCGAGTTCGGCCGGCAGCTTGGCGGTCAGACGCGCGGGACCGCCGCTTTGAACTTTCGCCAGCGCCGCCACGGCGCCGAGCAACTTGTCGAAGGCGTCGGCGAAGATCGTCACGCCGTCGTCGAGCAACTTGTCGGTGACCTGCTTCATCGAGATCCCGCATTCCGCGATCTGTTGCAATGTCGCGCGCGCCTCCGGCACGTCCTTGGTGATCGTCACGCGCGCCGTGCCGTGCTCGCGGAAGGCCTCGAAGGTCTGCGGCGGCATGGTGTTGACCGTGTCCGCACCGATCAGTTCTTCGGCGTAGAGCACGTCCCTGTACTTCGGGTTCTTCGTGCTGGTGCTGGCCCACAACAAGCGTTGGGGCATTGCGCCCTTCTTCGCCAGCTTCTTCCAGGCCTTGTCCGAGAGGATTTTTTCGTACTCGGCGTAGGCCAGCTTGGCATTGGCGATCGCGGCCTTGCCCTGCAGCGACTGCGCGAGCGCACGCTTCGCTTCGATCTGATCTCCGCGCGCGATCTGCTCGAGCAGCGGATCGATCGCGCCGTCGATGCGCGAGACGAAGAAGCTCGCCACGCTGGCGATCTTCGAGATGTCCTGGCCTTTTTTCGCGCGGGCGCTGAGGCCTTCCATGTACGCGCAGGCGACCTCGAGGTAGGCGTCGATCGAGAAAAGAAGCGTGACGTTGACGTTGATGCCTTCGCTGATCAGTTTCGCGATCGCGGGGATGCCGGCCTTGGTCGCCGGCACCTTGACCATCAGATTCGGGCGCTTGACGCTCTTCCACAGCCGCCGCGCTTCGTCGAGCGTGCCCTTGGTGTCGCGCGCGAGCTTGGGCGAGACTTCGAGTGAGACGTAGCCGTCGACGCGTTTGCTCGACTTGTAGACTCCGGCGAGCGCGTCGGCCGCGCGCTGGATGTCGGCGATGGCGAGTTCCTCGAAGACGCCCTTGGGATCTACGCCACACTCGCTGCGCCGTTTGGCGAGCAGTTCCTTGTAATCGTCCGAGCCGGCGATCGCCTTCTCGAAGATCGAAGGATTGCTGGTCACGCCCTTCAGGCCGTCCTTCGCGATCAAGCGCGCGAGCTCGCCGTTGTCGAGGATCTGCTTCCTGATGAAATCGAGCCAGACCGATTGGCCGAGTTTGCCGAGCGTGACGAGCGGATTGGCGGGACGCGCCTGGGTCGGGGTCTTCGTGGCGTGCATGGCGAGGCTCTCGTGGATCCGGGCTGCGCTCCGCTGGAGACTGAGCGCGCGGTGCTTGTGGTCGAAGGATCGGAACGCGTGCGGGAATGTGCTTTTGCGTAGAGTAGCGACTGGCGCAAATTCCCGCACGCAAACCGGCGCGACTACTTCGTCGGCTGCAGCTGCGCCTTGGCCGCGGCGACGACCGCCTCGATTGTGAAGCCGAATTTCTTCTGCAGTTGGGACAGCGGGGCGGAGGCGCCGAAGCTGGTCATGCCGATCGCTTTGCCGTCGAGGCCGACGTAGCGCTCCCAACCGAAGGTCGAGGCTTGCTCCACGGAGATGCGCGCGCGCACCTCGCTGGGCAAGACACTCTGCTTGTATTCGCTGCTCTGGCGTTCGAACAACTCCCAGCACGGGAACGACACGACGCGCGCGCGCACACCTTCCTTGAGGAGTTGTTCGCGCGCGGCGACGACTAGGCCGAGCTCCGAGCCGGAGGCCATCAAGATCACGTCCGGCTTTCCGTCGGGCGCATCGCACAGTACGTAGGCGCCCTGGCGCAGCATCGAAGCGGCCGCGAACTTCGTGCGATCCAGCGTCGGACAAGCTTGGCGCGAGAGCACGAGCACTGCGGGTTCGTGGCGTTGCTCCATGATCACGCGCCAGGCTTCTGCGACTTCGTTCGCGTCGCCGGGCCGGATCGTGAGCAGGCCCGGGATCGCGCGCAGCGAGGGCAATTGTTCGATCGGCTGGTGCGTCGGTCCGTCCTCGCCGACTCCGATCGAGTCGTGCGTGAAGATGTGGATCACCGGCAATTCCATCAGCGCGCTCAGGCGGATCGCCGGACGGGCGTAGTCGCTGAAGATGAAGAAGCCCGAGCCGAACGCGCGCAGCTTCGAGAGTGCCAGCCCGTTCAGGATCGAATGCATCGCGTGCTCGCGGATGCCGAAGTGGAAGTTGCGCCCGGCGCGGTTTTCCGCCGTGAAATCCCCGGCGCCGTCGAAGGTCAGGCGTGTCTTCGTCGAGGGCGCTAGGTCGGCTGCGCCTCCGATCAGCCAAGGCACGTTCTTGGCAACGGCGTTCTGCACCTTGGCCGACGAATCGCGACCGGCGACGCCCTTGGCGTCGGTGGGAAAGGTCGGAATGTCCTTGTCCCAGCCCGCGGGCAACTGACGGCGCTGGATCGCCATCAATTCTGTCGCGAGCTCGGGGTACTTGGCCTTGTAGCTCTCGTAAAGCGCCATCCACTTCGCGCGGACTTCGCCGCCGCGTTTCTGGATCCCGTTCGCGAAATGCGCGCGAACTTCTTCGGGCACAAAGAACTTCTTGTCCTCGGGCCAGCCGTAATGCCGCTTCGTCAGCCGAATTTCTTCTTCGCCGAGCGGTTCGCCGTGGGCCGAGTGCGTGTCCTGTTTGTTGGGCGAACCCCAGGCGATGTGGCTGTCGACGATGATCAACGTCGGCCGATCCTTGGTCTTCTTGAACGTCTTGAAGGCGCGCTCGAGCATCTCGAGGTCATTGGCGTCGCCGACGCGCACCACGTTCCAGCCGTAGGCGATGAAGCGCGTGGCTACGTCTTCGCTGAAGGCCCAGGACGTGTTGCCTTCGATCGTGATCTTGTTGTTGTCGTAGATCCAACACAGGTTGGAGAGCTGCAAGTGTCCGGCCAGCGAAGCGGCTTCGGACGCGACGCCCTCCATCATGCAGCCGTCGCCCGACATCGCGTAGACGTCGTAATCGAACAACTCGAAGCCCGGCTTGTTGTAGCGCTGCGCCATCCACTGGCGCGCGATGGCCATGCCGACGCTGGTCGCGAGTCCTTGGCCAAGCGGACCGGTGGTCGTTTCCACGCCGCTGGTCCAGCGGTACTCGGGGTGACCGGCGCAACGCGAATCCAATTGCCGGAAGTTCTTGATGTCGTCGAGCGAGACCGAGACGTGGCCGAGCACTTCGTACTTGGGGTTGACCGAGCGCGTGCCCGAGAGGTGCAGCATCGAATACAAGAGCATCGACGCGTGACCCATCGACAGGACGAAGCGATCGCGGTTGGGCCAGATTGGATCGGCGGGATCGAAGCGCATCTGCTTCTGCCACAGCGCGTACGCCACCGGGGCCATGGCCATCGGCGTCCCCGGATGTCCGGAGTTGGCCTGCTGCACCGCATCCATCGCCAGAGTGCGAATGGTGTTGACGCACAGCGTGTCGAGATTCTTGTCGCCTTCGTTCACGGGAGCCTTTGAGCGTTGGGGAGGAGCTTCGCGCGCGTGGGGCGCGCTGCGGCAAGGAGCAGGAACTTGTCCGGTTCGATCGTCGTGCCGCACTGTGACGCGCCGCGCTGGCGATCGATCGTTGGCGGCGCGCGCCAGGGGGCTGGCGCGAGCCGTTGCGGGCCGACACGGTAAGCGATTGCGGACCGTTCGGGATCAGGCCTCGGGTGCTGCACGGCCAAAGGGCCGTTCCCGGGAATCTGGGTGCGGTTCCGGCTTCGATAGCGCTTGCCAGTCAAATCTCACGCGAAGCTCAGCTTTTGAATTGCCGATAGGCAAGCACCCGGCGGCTCGCGAGACTGAGCGAGCCTTGGCCCACGGTTGATCCTCCAACCCCAGGAAGAGCATGAAATTGCGCGGCGGCATCGATCTTGGCGGCACGAAAATCCTGGCGGTGATCGTCGACGAGCAGCATCGCGTGCTCGGACAGGCGCGCTGCGCGACGCCGTCGAGCGGCGGACCGCCGGACGTCGCCAAGGCCATGGCCGCGATGCTGAGCGAAGCCGCCAAGCTTGCCGGCGTCGAGACCGCCGAACTCGGCGGCATCGGCGTTGGCTCGCCGGGGCACGTCGACTCCGCTCGCGGCACGGTGGAGCACGCCGGGAACCTGCCCGGTTGGGAGCAGGAATTCCCGCTCGCGGCGGCGCTTTCGGAAGTGCTAGGCGCCAAGGTCTACCTCGGCAACGACGTCGGCGTTGCGCTCGATGCTGAAGCAAAACTCGGCGCCGGTCGGCCCTACAACTCCTTTATTGGCGTCTTCTGGGGCACCGGCATCGGCGGCGGCGTGGTCCTGAAGCACGAGCGCTGGCTCGGCCGCGGCGCCTCGGGCGAGATCGGGCACATGGTCGTGCGCCAGGACGGCGCGAGGTGTCCGTGCGGCCGGCGCGGTTGTCTCGAGGCCTACGCGGGCCGTCGCGCGATGGAAGCCAAGGCGCGCATCGACGTGGAACGCGGCGCGAAGACCGATCTGTTCAAGATCATGAAGAAGAAGGGCCGCACGCAGCTTGCCAGCAGCGTGTTCGCCAAGGCGCTCGAGGACGGCGACAAGTACACGATCGACCTGATCGATCGCGCCGTTTCGGCGCTCGGCGTGGGCCTCGCATCCGCCTGCAATCTGCTCGACGTCGAAGCCGTCGTGATCGGCGGCGGGCTGGGCACGCGTCTTGGACAACCCATGGCCGATCGCATCGCAGACGCGATGCTGCCGCAACTGTTCACGCCCGAGCGCCCGCCCAAAGTGCACGTCATCGCGCTCGGCGATCAAGCCGGCGCGATCGGCGCAAGCCTGCTAGTCCCGTGAGGATACGGTACCAGGTTCGACTTCGGCCTCTCGATCGCGCACGCCGACTTGCTCAGCGTTTGAGATCGAAGGACCGAAGTCGAACCTGGTACGGTATTCCGGACCCTCACTCTTCGGACAAATGGGAGCTGATCGGCGATCGCTCGCAGGGAAGCGGGAGGCGCTGCGG
>JAYUUV010000187.1:0-6566 GCA_043754695.1 Planctomycetota bacterium | reverse complement strand
GAGCGCCGCACCGAAGGCGCGCGCACGTTCGCGGCGCGAGAGATCGGCGCGTGCAGCGATCGCTCCCATTTCAGCGGCGGCGGCGATCAACGCGCCCGTCTTGCCACGCTGCATTTCGCGCACGGAGTCGAGGCTCAGCTCTTCGCTCGACAGAGTCATGTCGAGCACCTGTCCACCGACCATGCCGCGCGCGCCCGCCGCCGCGGACAGCACGCGAATCCAATCGACGGCGCGCGGCTCCGCGTCCGACGCCAGGCATTCGAAGGCCGCGGTCTGCAACGCGTCCCCCGCCAGCAGCGCGAGCGCTTCGCCGTACACGCGATGGCAACTCGGCCGGCCGCGGCGCAGGTCGTCGTCGTCCATGCACGGCAAGTCGTCGTGGGCAAGACTGTAGGCGTGGATCGCTTCGACCGCCGCCGCCGGGCGCTCGGCGTCTAGGTCCGCGCCACCGAGTTCGCGGCAAATCAGACGCACGAGCGCGGGACGCATGCGTTTGCCGCCGCCGAGCAGCGCGTACGCCATCACTTCGCGCAGCTTGGACTGCGGCGCGGCCGCATTCGGCGCGAGAATATGACGATCGAGCGCAAGTTCGGCCCACTCACGCGAAGACTCGAGCCAGTCGGCGAGGGCGGATGATTGCGCGGAGCGTGAATCCACGGGAGGCCGGGTCCGCGCGCTACTTCGCGCCGGCGCGAACGTCAGGATCGTTCGGATAGGGCCGCGTGGTTCCATCTTCCGCGGACAGTTCTTCGACCTGTTTCTGGAACGAGGTCAGGATGCCCTGACATTTCTTCACCAACGCGACGCCTTCGCGGTACTTCTCCAGCGCGGGTTCTAGCCCCAGCGTCTGCTGATCGAGCAAGGCCACGATGGCCTCGAGGGCGGCAAGGTTTTCGTCGAAGCTGGGTTCAGCTCCATCGCCTGATTTCTGCGCAGTCCCTTTCATCGGCGCCAAGTCTAGCAGGCCGCCGAAAAAGTCCCTACTCCGGCCTGGCCGAGTTGCGCGCCTCTGCGCTCGTCCCGGAAGAGCCTCGGGGACAGACGCGCCGCTGAGTACGGCCTCTGCAGAACTCAGCGTTTCCTGAGTACCCAAACCCCATCGCCGAGTGGCACGATCACCCCCTCGACTCCGCGGTTCTTGGCGACCGCATCGTTGAACTCGCGCACGGCTGGCACTTCGCGATCGGTGGGCACGGCGTCGAGCAATTGCCCGAAGGCAAGCGCGTTGTCGGCGAGGATCAGACCGTCGGGCCGGACGATGCGCAGCGCCTGCTCCAGGTACATGCCGTAACTGCCTTTGTCAGCATCGAGGAACATCGCGTCGACAGAGTTGGCTGCAAACAACGGCAAAACGTCCATGCCGGCGCCGCGGTGGAGTTTGATGCGCGCGGCGACGTTGCTCTTGCCGATCCACTGTTTGGCGAAGGCGGCGTGCTCCACGTTGATCTCGATCGTGTCCAGATGGCCGTCGGGCGGCAAGGCGCGCGCCATTGCGATCGCCGAATAGCCCGCCAGCGTCCCGACCTCGATCACGCGTCGCGCGCCGATCAGTCGCAGCAGCACGGCCAGGAAGTGCGCTTCTTCGTGCGCAATCCAGATCGGCGGAATTTTTGCAGCGAGCGCAGCTTCGCGCAGCCGCGTCAGGTACGGATCTTCCGGCGGAACGTGCTCGCGGATGTAGCGATGGTGCGCGACCGTGACGGGCGAGGCTTCAGCTGACATGCCCAGAGCATCGCGCAGCAAGCCCTCCAGATCAAAGGCCGTCTCGCCCGTTCGGTGCCGGGCACCCGTTGGGCGCTCCCGCGTTCGCGCGGCAGCGCCCAACGGGTGCCTGGCAATTTACGGGCGAGCGCAGCCAGCGCTAGCGCTGCAGCCATGGCAGCACGAACGGCGCCCCCCCACCGCGGCCGTCCTCGAAGCGGCCGTAGTAAAGATGCTCGCCGTAGACCGGTTCGAGCACTTCGCGCCGCAGCACGCTCGCCACCGGGCCGTCTGCGACCACGCGGCCGGCCGAGAGCAGGCAGATGCGCGTGGCGAACTGGCTGGCCAAGTTGAGGTCGTGCGTGACCACGAAAGCCGCGCGACCGCCGCGCACGAGTTCGGCGATCAGGGCAAAAACGCGCACTTGATGTTCGGGGTCCAGCGAGTTGGTCGGTTCGTCGACCAGCAACACGTCGGCTTCCTGCGCCAACGCGCGCGCGAAGAGCACGCGTTGGCGCTGACCGCCGGAAATTTCGTGCATCGAGCGACAAGCCACGTCGCTCGCATCGCAGCGCGCCAAGGCATCGCGCACGACTGCGTGATCGTGTTGCGAAGCTTGATGCCAACGCTTGAGGTGCGCATACCTTCCGCCAAGCACGAAGTCCGAAACCAACAGATCGGGCAGTGCCGGGAGAAACTGCGGGACGACGGCGATCTGCCGCGCGCGCTCGCGCTCCGACCATTGCGCGAGCGGCCGAGCTTGCAGATCGACTGCGCCCTTGGAGACCTGGATCAAACCCGCCAGCAACTTCAGCAGCGTGCTCTTGCCCGAACCGTTGGGCCCGATCACGACGACGAGCTCGTGCTGCGCCAGCGCAAAGTCGATTCCATCGACCGCGCGCGGTCCGTCGCGGTACGTGTGGGCGAGCCCACGGGCTTCGAGCAGCTTCACCATGCGCCCACCTCGCGCCGATGACGCACGAGCAAGATCACGAACAGCGGTCCACCGAAGAGCGACATGAGCACACCGGGTTGCAACGCAAAGCCGAACAAGGCGCGCTGCGCAAGGTCCGCGCCCAGCAGGAACAGCGCGCCGGCGACGACGCACAGCGGCAACAGGCGGCGGTGGCTCGCGCCGACGATCAAGCGCACCAGGTGCGGCACGGCGAGCCCGACGAAGGCGATTTGGCCCGCCACCGCAACGGCCGCGGACGCCGTCAGCGCTGCGACGACCAGCGTCACGATTTTGACTCGCGACGTGCGCACGCCGAGCGCCGCAGCGTCGCTTTCGCCGCCGCGGAAAAGATCCAGCTCCGTGGCGACGAACGGAATCGTGGCCGCGCCGATCGCGACGGCGGCCCAGACGATCGCTGCGTGGTGGGCAGAGCGATCCTCGAGTGTGCCGAAGGTCCAGGCCATGATCGCGCGGCTGACTTCGTAATCCTTCAATGTCAGCGACTGGATCGCCGCAAAGGCGCCGGCGACGCACATGTTCACTGCGATGCCGACCAGCAAAAGCGTGGGCACCGAAGTGCGGCCGCCGCTCGTGGCGAGGAAGGCCACCAACGACACCGTGGCCAGCGCGCCGATGAAGGAGCACAGCGGCACGAACAACGCGCTCGGCGAAAAGCCGCGATCCAAAATCCCATATCCGCCGATCACGGCGATCGCGAGCGCCGCGCCGAGCGCAGCGCCGCCGCTGACACCGAGCAAGGACGGCGAAGCCAGTCCGTTGCGAAACAGGCCCTGGATCAAGCCACCCGAGAGCGCCAGGGCCGCGCCGATGCCGGCCGCGGTCAGCGCGCGCCAGGCGCGCAGCTCGACGATCAGCTCGGTATTCGGGTCCGCAAGACCCTTCCCCCATCCACAGGCGTGGGCCAGTCCGCTGCAGACATCCGCGGGCGAGATCGTGCCCGTGCTGCCGATCGAAATCGAACCGAGCACGACGGCGATCAACAACGCGAACAGGATCGCGAACCATAGGCCCATCCCGCGCTCGCGAGCGTGGGCATTCATCGCCGCAATTCCGGGGGCGGACTTTCACGCGCCAAGATTTCATCGACCGCAGACGCGAGCGCTTCGGCGGCCGCCACGATCGACTGCGACCCTGTTGCGAACAGATTGGGCGGCAGGGCCACGACGCGATGGTGCTTGATCGCGCCAAGACCGCGCAAACTGGGCTCATTCTCGAGCAGGCGCTGCGAAGCTCCGCCGCGATCGCCCTGGGTGCCTTCGCCGCCGTGCAACGGCTTCGAGACCAGGATCAGATCGGGATCGAGCGCGATCAGATCCTCGAAGCTGACCTGCACATGTCCATCGCGTTCGCCCATGGCGTTGAGCATTCCCGCGAGCACGATCTGTTCGTGGACCGTGGTGTTCGCGCCCGCGCTCGATCCGCCGGAACCGAAGTTGGAATAACTCATCACGCGCAAACCGCGCCGCGGACCGGGCCGCGCCGCGAGCTTTTCTACGCGCAGATCGAGTTCGCGCACGAGTTTTTGCGCTCCGGCTTCGAGCGCGAGCATCTGTCCGACACCGAGCAGTGTGGCGCGCGCTTCTTTCCACGTGCGCACTTCGGGCAGCACGACGACTTCGATGCCGGCGCTGCGCAGGCGCTCGGAGGTGTTCACATCCTGCCAGGGCTCCGCGATCACGAGGTCGGGCGAGCGCGCGATGACGGCTTCAGCGACGTAGGCCGAAAACCGCGGTATCGAGTTCCAGGCGGCGATATCGCTTGGGACCGAAGCGTAGTCGAGCGCCTGCTCCGGCAGCGCCACGACCCGCTCCGGTGGCGCGAGGGCGACAAGGAAGTCGACGACACTGGCGCTGGCCGGAAAAACGCGCAGTCCGCGCGAGTGGACCGTGAAAGCACGGCCGTCCGCCAGGGTCACCTCGCGCCCGTTGCCCGGGGTCGCGGGCGCTTCGCGCTCAGCGCAGGCGCAGAACGCCAGCGCGGCGAAGAGCAAAAGCCCTGAGCACATCCGTGCGCCGGCCGAATTCGATCCCATGCAAACCCTGCTTCCGAAGGTGACTGACCGAGGCGATCGGGCGATCCGACTTGCAGCGCTGCGCGCGGCTCACGGTTGCGGGCCAGTCCCGGAATCTCACCGGGTTCCCCCAAAGCTCTCAGCGGCTCAACGCGTGAGCCGACGAAAGTGCCTCTGGTTCTAGAAAAAAACGTGTGGTGTCAGCCAGAGTGTGGCGCGGCGCGGCGCTCTCTGCAAGCGCGGCTCACTTCTGGCGCGCCAGCCAGGCGAGAAAGCTCCACTCCAGGCTTTCCGGCTTGGGCTCAGCCGCGGACCAGGGCTGCGCATAATTCTGCGCGAGCAAATCCTCGAAGCTCGTGCCCTCGGGCGCAGCGGCCACGCTGCGCAACAGCTCCGCGACCTTGGCATGCGAAGGCTTGCCCGCCTTGCCCGAGCCTTCCTCGAACAGCCAGTGCACGAAGCAACTCTTGTAGGCCCGGAAGAACTCGCGGTAGTCGGGCAAGAACTCTGTCGCCGGAACGTCCTTGACCGTCGCCGGCTGGCCAAAGAACGGCGCGCGCACGAAGAGTTTCTTCACGTTGTCCGTCGAGGTCAGCTCGAAGGTCGAAGTCTTTTCGTTGCCGCGAGTCGCGTCCTTGCTCGCCACCCGCTGCGAATCGCGCAGCGGTTTGACGAACCAGTCGGCGCCCACGGTCGCGCGCCAGGGCGAGTCGGCCGAGATGCCCGGCAGGCGACCGCCATTCTTGTTGCCCCCGGGAATGAACATCGACCAGCCGTCGGTTGTCTTGCCGCGACCCGATCCGCCCGAACGCGAGTTGTTGCGGCCGTAGATTTCGATCGCCACGTTTTGGCACAGGCCCGATTCGAACGCCGCATCGAGCGTGTAGCCGAAATAGGTCGTGCACAACGAATGGGCCGAGCGTGTGGCGACGTGCTCGACCACGCCGGTCGGGGCCTTCAGGTTCATCGTCACGCCCTCCCAGGGCGAAGCGGGATTCGCCTTGGCCGGAGGATCTTCGAGCGAGAGCATCTGGATCTGATTCCAAAAGCACTCGCTCCAGCGCGCCGCGCCGTTGTCCCAAAAACTCGAGCGCAGGTTGGGATCGGCCCAGCCGAAGAAAGCGATCAGCTCGAGAAATTCTTCGCGCGTCGGCGCGATCAGGATTTGCGGCCGAATGTCCGACCTCGGCTTGTAGCCGAGTGCCGAGCCGTCCTCGAATGCGGTCACGATGCGCGCCGCGGCGGACAGTTCTTTTTCGCCGGCCGAGAAGAACGTGAACAGTGTGATCGCAGGATCGCCGAGCTTCGAGGGCTGGGCGCGCGCACTGCCGATCCACTTTTTGAGCAGCCCCAAGTCCGCGCGCGCGGCGTCGGCTGGAGCGCCAGTACCGAACCACTCGAGCCACTGCGCCTGCAGATCGACGATGCAGCCGACCAGGCCGCGCAATTCCTCCTGGCGAACTTTTGCGTCCAGTCCGAGCCGAGGGTAGAGCAAGTCGAAGGTCCCGACTTTGTCGCACAACCACTCGCGGGCCAGAAACGCGTGGGCGTCGAAACCCGCCGCATCCGAAACGTCGATGTGGTGGGTCTTCTTGAAACTCTCCGTGAACTCCGCGAAAGGCACGGGCAAGTCGGTAGCGGGCGTCTGGCACCAGGCGGTGGCCGACAGCAGGACCGAAACGAAAGTGGCTCGCAGGATCGACAAGCAGAACTCCTTCAGCGGACGTCGGGGGCAGGGGAAATCAGTGTCTCTAGCGAGCTTCCGACCTGTGGAACCACTTGCTGTTCCCGCCAGTGCGCGGATTCCCTGCAAACTCTGTGTTAGGCCCAAATGAACTCGATCGGAATGTCCACATTTTCGGCCAGCGAGCGATGCAC
>JAYUUV010000186.1:0-13926 GCA_043754695.1 Planctomycetota bacterium | reverse complement strand
CCTTCTTCAGTTCGTCGAGCTTCGCGAGCACGACTTCGGGCTTGCTCTCGAGTTCCTTGACGCAGTCCTTGCAGCACAGGCGAACAAGTTTCGTCCCGTAGAGCTGATCGATCGCCTTGTCGTTGAGCTTCTCGCCGCTGACCGGGCAGGTCGTCACGGTGTACTTCGCCTTCTGCGATGAAAGCCACGCGGCATCGAGCTTGGCCATCGCGGCCGTGGCCTTGGCCGCGTCCGTGTCGAAGCTCTTGACGCAGTCGTTGCAGCAGAAGCGCACCAGGCGCGTGCCGACGACGTGATCGACCGGCTTCTCCATCTTCTTGCCGGAGATCGGGCACGTATCCATCGGGTAACCGACGGACTGTTGCGCGACCACGGCATCATTGATCGACTTCAGGATCGCGACCTTGTCCTTCTCGACACCCTTCTTGCAGCTGCCGCAGCACAGGCGCACGAGCTGACCGTCGATGACCATGTCGACAGGCGTGCCCATGCCGCCGAGTTTCTCGTGGCTGATCGGACAGCTGTCGAGCGGATAGGACGGCTTCTGACTCGCGATCACTTTCGCGTCAGCGCCACCGGCCTGCGCGGGCGCAGTGTCCGCAGGTTTCTGGCCAGCGCTCGGTGCCGCCGGCTTCTGAGCCATGGCGAGTCCGGCGAGCAACAACATCGGGGTGACGATCAGAGCGATGCCAATTTTCATTTTGATCTCCTTCAGGTTTGAGGTCAGGCGCGCACAGGTAGTGCGTACGGCCTGAGCGGTGGAACGCGGACGGCAATCTTAGGATTTCGCGGGTCGCGCTGCTGTACGACTTGTTGCAGCCCCCTCCGCGCGAGGGTCACCGGAAACAAAAAACCGCAGGCGGGGGCGCTCTTGGAGCGACACCCACCCGCGGAATTCGGTATCGACGCCTCGAGGGGCAGTCGAGTCGAAAGTGCGATCAGCCCTGGACTTTGCCCGACATCGGGCAGGTCTTGGCTTCGGCACCCTTGGCCTTTTCATCGCAGCATTCGGACTTGCCGGCTTCGCAGGAACCCGCACAGCCTTCGACCTTCGCGCCCGAGGCGGGCGTGGCGTCGGAGACGGCGTTCTTTTGCGAGGAGCAGGCGGCGACAGTGGCGACGAGGGCGAGACCGAGGAGGAGGTTCTTCATAGGTGGGTCCTTTTTTCCAGAGCTGGGTCGTGGACGACCCTTGGTTGATGCGTTGCTTTCTATAAGGAGGGCCACCGCAGTAGGACGACGGCCTTGCCAACGGTCCACGAATCGGTTCGCGGACCGTGATAGATTAGGCAACCCGCACGGAAGCAGGAGTCAATTTCCTGTAATCTGGCCCCATGGCTCAGGAGTCGGACGACCGTAAACCACTGCCGCAGATTGACTTGCACCGGCTTGCGTGGAGCACGGCCGGCCGAGTTCTCAGGCAGGCCATGCATGCGGCTCGGGTGCGCGGAGAGGCCGGTCTGGTGGCGATCACGGGCCTGGGTCTGGGCAACGCGACCCAGGAGCCGGTGTTGCGCTCGCACGTCGAGCACTGGCTGCTCAGCACCGAAGCGAAACACCTTGGCGTACTCGGCTTCCGCCGTGTGCATCGCGGAGGAGCGCTGGAGATCCGGCTCGTGACGCCGCGCGATCGCGACAGAGTCGAGCGCGAGTGGGAAGAGGAAGAGCGCGAACTCGGCGAATGAAGCTCGGCCTAGAATCGGCGAGTCCCCCCCCCCCACGCCGAAACGAGGTCCCATGCTCCAGATCTTTTGCGCGCTCGCAGCAGTGACGATTGGCTTCGCACAACCCGCGGCGACCCAGGATTCGTACAAGCTCCCGCCGAAGGAAGTCGTCGAACTGCTCGACGCAGCGGTGACACCGAGCGTGCGCCCGAGCCCTGATGCGCAATGGCTCCTGCTGGTCGAGCGTCCGCCGCTGCCTTCGATCGCCGACGTGACGCGTCCGTGGATCGGTCTCGCGGGACTGCGCGTTGATCCGAAGGCGCATGCGCTGCAGGAGATCGGCTTCGATTCCGCGCTGACGCTGCAGAGCCTTGACGGCAAGACGGTCAAGAAGCTCGAGCTCCCGGCGAACGCGCGCATCCAGGGCGTCGATTGGTCGCACAATAGTCGCTCGCTCTGGATCGAAGTGCGCATCGACGACGGCGTGGAGCTGTGGGCCTGCGACGTCGCGAGCGCCAAGCCCAAGCGTGTCGCGAGTCACGTCAACACCGTTTTCGGTTCACCGACCTGGCTGCCGGACGGCGAGCGGATCCTGGTTCGCCTGGTGCCCGACTCCGCGCGCGAGTTGCCCGTGGCCTCGAGCGTTCCCGGTGGGCCGACGACCATGGAATCGAAGGGCAAGAAATCGCCCGTGCGTACCTATCCGGACCTGCTCAAGGACGAGAACGACGCTGGTTTGCTCGAACATTTCGCGCTGGCGCAGCTTGCGATCGTCGATCCGCGCGACAACTCGAGCAAGCCGATCGGGAAGCCGCAGGAAATTCTCGACGCCGACTGGTCGCCGGACGGATTGCATCTCTTGGTGAGAATCCTGGAGCGGCCGTTTTCCTATGTGCTTCCGCTCGACCTTTTCCCCAGGCGCCTCGAGATCTGGAATGCCGCGGGTCTGTTGGAGCAACTGTTCGCGCAACAGCCGCTCGAAGATTCGATTCCGATCGACGGCGTTTCGAAGGGGCCGCGCAACGTGGGCTGGGCGCCGTTCGGCGGAGCGACGTTGGTCTGGGTCGAAGCTCTCGACGGCGGCGATCCCAAGACGAAGGTGGAGCACCGCGATCGTTGGATGAAGCGCGCCTTCCCGTTCAGCACTGATGCGCTCGAACTCTTGCGCACCGAGCATCGCGCGCGCGGCTTGCAATGGCTGCCCTCTCCCGACCTAGTGATCGCCAGCGAGTACGACCGAGATCGCCGCTGGCAGCGCGTGACCTTGCATGACATCGGCCAACTCGCCAACCCCGACGTCGTCCTCGAAGATCGCAGCGTCAACGATCGCTACGGCAATCCCGGGCAGATCATGACCGAGGTTCGCGCGAACGGAACGCGCGTGGTGCGCAGGCAAGGCAACTGGATCTTTCGTGCAGGAGAAGGCGACACGAAGGAGGGCGCCAAACCATTTTTTGCGCGCCAGAACCTCGCGACGTTGGCCAGCAATCGACTTTGGACCTCGGCCGACAGCAGCTACGAATCCGTGGTCGCGATCGAAAGCGTTTCGACCACGGGCATCCCGCGTTTGATCACACGCCGCGAGACTTCGACCGAGCCGCCGAACCTGCGACTCCAAGATCTGGAGACGCACAAGACGACTGCGCTGACCAACTTCCCCGATCCGCAGCCTTCGATCCGCGGCATCAAGAAACAACTAGTGACCTACAAGCGCGCCGACGGCGTCGACTTGTCCGCGACGATCTACACGCCGGCGGGCTACGAGTCTGGCACGCGCTTGCCGCTGGTCGTGTGGGCTTATCCGCTCGAATTCAACGACGCGAGCACGGCGGGTCAGGTCTCCGGTTCGCAGTATCGTTTCACGCAGATCCGCGGGCTTTCGCAGCTGACTTTCCTGACGCAAGGTTACGCGGTCATGGACAACGCGACGATGCCGATCGTCGGCGACCCTGAAACGATGAACAACACTTTCATCGAGCAGATTTCTTCCGCCGCGAAGGCCGCGATCGACAAGGCTGCGGAGCTGGGCATCGCCGATCCTGCGCGCGTAGGCGTCGGCGGTCACAGCTACGGCGCGTTCATGACGGCGAATTTGTTGGCGCACACCGATCTTTTCCGTGCCGGCTGCGCGCGCAGCGGCGCGTACAACCGCTCGCTCACGCCGTTTGGATTCCAGTCCGAGCGGCGCACTTTTTGGGAAGCGCCAGAAACCTATGCCGCTGTTTCGCCGTTCTTCCACGCGGACAAGATCAACGAGCCGCTATTGATGATCCACGGCGAGAAGGACGCGAATCCAGGGACGTTCCCGATCCAATCAGAGCGTCTTTTCCAGGCGGTTTCAGGTCTCGGCGGAACCGTGCGCCTGGTCGTGTTGCCGGGCGAGAGCCACGGTTACGCGGCGCGCGAATCAGTGCTCGACACGCAAGCCGAGATGATCGCCTGGTTCGATCGCTACGTGAAAGGCGCGCCGGCGATCGAGGCTTCGTCGAAGGCTTCCTCGGGCTCCAAGCGCTGAATGCTCAGGGTCGCGCGAGCGAAAGTTCCAACTGCGACAGCTCGCTGCGCTCGACGATCGTGCGCGCGGCTAGCGTGGGGGCTCGCGGCGCGCGCCACTCGATCGCGAATTGCGACAGCGACTGTGGCAATTGAATCGAGTCGATGCAGCGGCCGTTCGGGCCGGTCACACCCTCGTAGAGCGCCGAGTGCTTGCTTGAAGGATTCCAAATGCCGGCGACGGATTTTCGCTGCGTGTCGAGAATCCGTATCGGCACGCCGGCAGCGGGAGCACCATCGGGCGCGCGCACGAGCACGTTCAGCGCGACCTCGCTGGTGCGAGTCTCCGCTTCAGGCTCGTCCACGACCTGCGCATGCATGCGCTCCAACTCGCGCAGCGGATTGTCGGCATCCCAGTTCGGATTGGGACAAGCCATGACGCCGACAATGAGCACTAATGAGGTGGCAAGCAGCGTTTGAGTCGCGGTGAAGGTGGGCGCTTTCATGGAGTCGAGCAGGGTCTGCCGTCCCTTTTCGACCACGCCCAGCGCAGGGGTTGAGCCCGCGCCCCCCCGTACGGAGTCAGGTGACTTCGTCCACAGTACGGCCACACCTCGCTCAGTTGGGCAACGCCGTCTAGCTTTCGCACAGATTTTGGATTTTTCTCGCCACTTTTGCCCACGTGGATCGGTCGATGCTTTGTAAGGACAGATGCCGAGAACCGAACGAAATGACGAGCCTGATGCATGGCACCACGTGATGAATCGTGGGCTGGCGCGGCGGACCGTGTTCGAGGGGCGGAAGGACATGCGCATGTTCCTCGCCGAGCTAGCGCGCGCCGTGCGTTCGAAGCGGATCGAGGTGCATGCCTATGCGTTGCTGTCCACTCATTTCCACCTGCTCGTTCGCAGTCCCGGGGGTGAACTTGGGGAGGCGATGCGGCGCGTGCAAAACGCCTACGTTCGCTGGTTCAATCGAAGCCGAAAGCGCGACGGACCGCTGTTCCGCGGGCGTTATTGCTCGCGACGAATCACGAACAACGAATACCGCCTTGCGGTCGTCCGCTACATCGACAGGAATCCGATGGACGCACGACTCGCCTTGCGTCCGGAACTCTACGAATTCTGCAGCGCGCGTGCCTACCACAGGCAGGACGGTCCAGCGTGGTTGGAACGCACGTGGATCGAAGCGGAGGTCCTTCGCATCTGCGGCCGCTCGAACTTTCGATCCGAGGACTACACCAACGTCTTCCACGACGATGAGGTTGCGGCAATGCCTACATGGGTCGGAACGCGAGTACTGACGAGCGGCGAACCCGACGATGAGCTCGATTCCCTGAGCAGCGCCACGCCGACTCGGGTCTTCCAATGGATGCTTCGGAAGGCGGCCATCGGGGACGGCACGCGGGCGGGCATTTCGCTCTGCGACCCCAAGGATGCTCGCTTGCTCGTCCTGGATGCGCGCAACCGCGAGGGCGCTTGGAGCTTGGCCGGTCACGGACCATCGGCCGATGCGTGGACGACCGCTCACGTGGTCTTACTCAGATTGTTGTGTGGGGCCAGTCTGAGGGCGATTGCTCCGCGCTGCGGCCTGTCGAAGAGCGCGGTCAAGTCGACCTTGGACCGACATCGAGAACGAATGGCGAAGGATCGTGCGTACGGCCTGCGGATGGCGGAGCTGGCTCAGCGGTTGATCGCTCGGGGATCGGCGAGGGCCTCGATAGCGACCGTCGCAGCGACGGAGAGTTGCGCAACTGTGGACGAAGTCACCTGACTCCGTACTGATCAAACGATTCCTGCACGCTGCGGCCGCGGTAGAGCAGGTGCAGCACGGGCGAAGTCGCGAAGGTCGTGATCAGCGCCATGAGCACGAGCATCGCGAATAGCGCCGGCGAGATCACGTGCAGGTCCAGACCGAGATTGAGCACGACGAGTTCCATCAGTCCGCGCGTGTTCATCAAGATCCCGATCGTCGCTGAATCGCGCGGCGGTAGGCCCGCGATGCGCGCCGCGACGTAGCTGCCGCCGAATTTTCCGACCGTCGCGACGAGCACGATCAAACCGCAGGCGAACCACGCTTCCGCGCCGCTGACCAGCCCGATCTGCATGCGCAAACCGGTGTAGGCGAAGAACACCGGCAGGAACAGCACGACCACCGCGTCGTTCAAGCGCACGGTCAAGTCGCGCGCTAGTGGCGAATCGTGCGGAATCAACGCGCCGAACACGAAAGCGCCGAACAGGGCATGAATGCCGATCGCTTCGGTGGTCAACGCGGAAGCCAGAAAGCCGATGAACACCAGACCCAACGTCACCTGTGATATCTGCTCGTCCGCCTTGCGCTTGCAGGCCCAGCGCCGGATGAGCGGACGCGCGATGAAGAACATCACGGCCACGAACAGCACCGTGAACAGCGTGGTGAGCAGCGCATCGCTCGGGCTCGAGCGCGCGACGCTGACCACGAGCGCGAGCAAACACCACGCGGTGACGTCGTTGATCGCCGCGCAGGTCAGCGCGACGATTCCAAGCCGCGTCTTGTTCAACTTGCGATCGGTCAGAATGCGCGCGAGCACGGGAAACGCCGTGACCGACATCGAGATGCCCATGAACAGGGCGAAGACGAAGAAGGGCACGTCGCTCGTCGAAAAGCGCGGATAGGCATACAGCGCGAGCACGCAGCCGAGCACGAACGGAACGACGATGCTCGCTTGCGAGATCGCGATCGCGGCCTGCGGGCGCTTGCGAATGCCGCTGGTGTCGAGCTCGAGGCCGACCAGGAACATGAACAGCACCACGCCGATCTGCGCGACGACCTCGATCTGCGGGCGGATCCCGGTCGGCAACAGGTACTGATAAAATTCGGGCGCGATCCGGCCGAGCAAAGACGGCCCGATCAGGATGCCGGCGAACATTTCGCCGATGACGGCCGGCTGCTCGATCTTCTTGAACAGTGCGCCGAGCAGGCGCGACGCGAGCAGGATCGCGATCAGAGCCATCAGCACGTGCAGGAACCCACCGCCGCCGGTGTGCACCTCCTGCTGCCCGAAGAGCGGCGCGCCTTCCGTGGGTGCCGCTGCCGGGAGTCGCATTCCAGCCGAGCGGATGACCCACAGGGCCCCCCCCGCCCCGGCAAGCAGGGCGGCATAGCCGAACAGACTCGGGAGGGCGCGGCGGGACATGGGAGGGCGGATCGTAGCCGGGGAAGAGGTCTAGAAAGCACCCAAGGACGCCCGGGGTCAGAGATCATCGACCGCCCGGGCCCTGGACCGCTGGCTCCTTCCTTATGAAGGTTCGCAGAATCCCAAGCTTCAGTCCGGCTACCCCCTTGCCGAAAGCCGATCCATCAACGAATCTAGATGCCATGATCGGTCTAATTACTACCTCGCGCCTGCTCAAGGCCCTCGCGGACGATACTCGCCTGCGGATTCTGCATCTGCTCTCGCAGGAAGAGCTCACGGGCTCGGACCTGATGGAGATCCTCAACGTCGGGCAGTCACGGGTCTCAACCCACCTGAACCTGCTCAAGGAAGTCGGGCTGGTCAACGATCGCAAGGAAGGCCGGCGCACCTTCTTCAGTCTCGGCTCGGGTCCGGCCGCCGGACTCTGGCACGAGGTCCTGACCGCGAACGAAGACAGCCCGGAGTTCGTGGCCGACATCGCCGGACTCGTCACCTTGCGTGAGCGTCGCCGCGGCGATCAGCGCGCCTACTTCGACCGCGTGGCGGCGAGCTTCGGCGAACAGCTTCTGCCCGGCCGCACCTGGGAGGGATTGGCGCGCTCGCTCTTGCTGCTCGCGCCGCGCGCGCGTTACGCGGACCTCGGCATCGGCGACGGACTGTTGACGCTGATGCTGGCCGAAGTCGCGAGCTCGGTGACCGCCGTCGATCTCTCGCCGCAAATGCTGGCGCAACTCGATGCGCGCGCGAAAGCCAAGGGCATCAAGAACATCGTCAGCGTCGAAGGCAACATCGATTCGCTGCCCCTGCCCGAGGCTTCGCACGACATCGTCGTGATGAGCCAAGCTCTGCACCACGCGAATGAGCCGCTGGCCGCCTTGAAAGAAGCCGCGCGCATCCTCGTGCCCGGCGGCCGCCTGCTCGTGATCGACTTGCTCGCCCACCAGGAAGATTGGGTGCGCGAAAAACTGGGCCACGTGCAGCTCGGATTCACCGAGAGCGTGCTGGCGAATCTGCTTTCCGCCGCGGGGCTGCGCAACGTTCAGGTCTCGCGCTCGGCGCGCGATCCGCAGCCGCCGAATTTCATGTCGCTCACCGCAACGGCGCAAAAGTAACGGGAACGCCGACACGATGAGTTCCAGTTTCCGTTCAGCGCTGAAAGAGCGCGTCTTGATCCTCGACGGGGCCATGGGCACGCAACTGCACGCGGCCGACCTCGATCTCGCGACCGATTATCTCGGCCTCGAGAATTGCATGGAATTGATCGCAGCCACGCGGCCGGACGTGCTGCGCAAAATCCACGACGCCTACTTTGCGGCGGGCGCGGACGTGGTCGAGACCAACACTTTTGGCGCCAATCCGTTGGTGCTCGGCGAATTCGGCATCGCCGAGCGCGCCCATGAATTGAATGTGAAAGCCGCGCGCGTTGCGCGCGAATCGGCACTGGCGCATTCCACGCCGGAGCGGCCGCGTTGGGTGCTGGGCTCGATGGGACCGGGCACGAAGCTCGCGACGCTCGGGCACGCGAGCTACGACACCTTGAAGGACTCGTACCTCGTGCAGGCGCGCGGCCTGATCGAGGGCGGAGTCGATGGCGTCTTGATCGAGACTTGCCAGGATCCGCTGCAGATCAAGGCCGCGCTCAATGCCGTGCTTCAAGCGCGCGCACAAGCGAAGGCCGACATTTCGATCATCGTCAGCGTGACCATGGAAGTCACGGGCACGATGCTCGTCGGCACGGAAATGGCGGCGGCGATCGCGTTGATCGATCCGTATCCGATCGACATGCTCGGCATCAATTGCGCCACGGGTCCGCGCGAGATGGGCGAGCACGTGCGCCTGCTCGGCCAATCTTCGCGCCGGCCGGTCGCGGTCTTCCCCAACGCCGGCCTGCCGCAACTCGTCGATGGCCGCACGCACTATCCGCTGACGCCGCATGAACTGGCCGACTGGCTGCAGCGCTTCGTCGAAGAGGACGGAGTCGGCATGGTCGGCGGCTGTTGCGGAACGACGCCCGAGCACATTGCGGCCGTCGCGAAACGCATCGGCACGCGCAAACCCAAGCCGCGCCAGACGGCGCTCGCTCCGTCGGTGACGAGCATTTACGCGGCTGTTCCGCTGCTGCAGGACAATTCGGTCCTGTTCATCGGCGAGCGCTCGAATGCGAACGGCTCGAAGGCTTTCAAGGAACATCTACTGGCCGGAAACGTCGACGCAATGGTCGAAATGGGCCGCGAGCAGGTGCGCGACGGCAGTCACGTGCTCGATCTGTGCTGCGCTTACGTCGGCCGCGACGAAGCGCGCGACATGAACGAGTTGGTGCGCCGCTACCGCACCGAAGTGCCCGTGCCGCTGATGATCGACTCGACCGAGGCGCCGGTGCTGGCCGAGGCACTGCGCCAGTGCGGCGGACGTTGCATCGTCAATTCGATCAACCTCGAGGACGGCTTGGAGCGTTGCGAGAAAGTCCTGCCGCTGGTCAAGGAATTCGGCGCGGCGGTGATCTGCCTGACGATCGACGAACGCGGCATGGCCAAGACCGCCGACGAGAAATTGGCGATCGCCCGGCGCATCTTTGACATCTGCGTGCACGATTTTGGATTGCGCGCGGAAGACCTGCTGTTCGACGTCTTGACCTTCACGATCTGCACCGGCAACGACGACGATCGCAGGCTCGGGCTCGAGACGCTCGAGGGCATGCGCAAGGTCAAGGCGGAATTGCCGGGTGTCGGCCTGTTGCTGGGACTTTCGAACATCTCGTTCGGGCTCAATCCGGCGGCGCGCCACGTGCTCAATTCCGTTTTCCTGCACCATGCGCAGGAAGCCGGCCTGACCGCGGCGATTCTGCACTCCGCGCGCATCACGCCGCTGCACCACATCGATCCGGATGCTCGGCGCATCGCGGAAGACCTGATTTTCGATCGCCGCCGTGAGGGCTACGACCCGCTCCAGGCGTATCTGAAACTCTTCGAGGGTGTCGGCGTCTCCGCGAAGAAAGTGCGCGAGGTGCCCGCTGATATCTGGGAGCGCTTGCGCTGGCGCATCGTCGAAGGCGAGCGCAAGGGACTCGAGGCCGATCTCGACCTGGCGCTGGCCAAGAAGAAACCGCTCGAGATCATCAACGTCGATCTCTTGGCCGGCATGGCCACTGTCGGCGACCTTTTCGGCCGCGGCGAAATGCAGCTTCCGTTCGTGCTGCAATCGGCGGAAACGATGAAGGCCGCGGTGCGCCATCTCGAACCTTTGATGGAGCGCACATCCGGTTCCTCGCGCGGCAAATTGGTCCTCGCGACCGTGCGCGGCGACGTGCACGACATCGGCAAGAACCTGGTCGACATCATTCTCACGAACAACGGTTACACCGTTTACAACCTCGGCATCAAACAGCCGATCCAGCACATCCTCGACGTCGCCCACGAACATTCGCCCGACGTGATCGGCATGAGCGGCTTGCTCGTCAAGAGCACCGTGATCATGCGCGAGAACCTCGAGGAAATGAATCGACGCAACGTTTCGACGCCCGTCGTGCTCGGCGGCGCGGCCTTGACGCGCAAGTACGTCGAGGATGACCTGCGACAGATCTACAAGGGCGCGCTGTACTACGCGAAGGACGCCTTCGAAGGCCTGGCGGTGATGGATAAGGTCATGAACAAGGCGCCACGGCCGGAGCGACGGCTTTTTGCTTCGTCGAACGACTCAGAGAGCATCGTCGAGCCCGTCGAAGTGGAAGTCGGCGCGCTCGCGGCCGAGCCCGCGCTCGCCATGGCGACCACTTCGGCGGCACTGGCGCGCGCGGTTCCAAGCGTCGTCAGCGACATGCGCCCGGCCCCCGAAGTCGAGGAGCCCGACCTTTCGCGCGCCAGACTCACCGGCGATTTCGCCTACCCCGTCGCGCCTTTCCTCGGGCCGCGGCTGGTCGAAGCCGTGAATCTGCAAAGCGTGTTTCCCTACATCAACGAGGTCACGCTGTTCCAGTTTCAATGGGGTTACCGGCGCAAGAACAAGAGCGTCGCCGACTACAAGAAATTCATCGACGAGCACGTGCGCCCGATTTTCCATGAACTCGGCCGGCAGTGCGCGAAAGAAAAGATCCTGACGCCGATGGCGGCCTACGGTTACTGGCGCTGCATCCCCGAAGGCAACACGCTGGTGCTGCTCGATCCCAAGGACGACGGCAAGACCGCGGCGCGTTTCAGTTTTCCGCGCCAGAAGGGCAAGAAGAATCTGTGCATCACGGATTTCTTCCGCCAGGACGGCGAGCCGGATGTCGTCGCTCTGCAGGTCGTGACCGTGGGCCAGCGCTCGAGCGACGTGGCGCGCGAATGGTTCGCCGCCGATCGCTACCAGGACTATCTGCACCTGCACGGCCTTTCTGTGGAAGCCGCCGAGGGCCTGGCGGAACTGATCCACAAACAGATTCGCGGCGAGCTCGGCATTTCCGGCGACGACGCGCGCGACATGCGCGAGATGTTCAAGCAGGGCTATCGCGGCTCGCGTTACTCGTTCGGATATCCGGCCTGCCCGAATCTGGAGGATCAAGCGATCCTGCTCGACCTGCTCGGCGCACAGCGCATCGGCATCACGCTGTCGGAAGAATTCCAACTCGAGCCGGAGCAGTCGACCAGTGCGCTGGTCTGCCACCACCCGAGCGCGAAGTACTTCTCGGTCTGAGTCAGGTCGCGGCGACCAGTGCCGGTTGCGTTTCCCCCGGCCGCTGCGCACGCCTTGAAGCCGCTAGCTCGTCGACTTTCGCGCGCGCGTCCGCGAACGAAGTGACCACCAGCACGCCCGCGGGAATGGGCAGGCGATCAGCCTGTTCCTTCGTTTCCTGCTCTAGCGTCCACATGCCGGCGACGATCGGCAGATTCGGGAAGCGCGCCGCGATCCGCTTGCACAGCGCACGCATGTGGATGAAACGCGACGGCGGAACGGCCGAAATGCACACGACGTCCACATGCCGGCTTTCGAGCAAGTTCAGGTTCACCCCCGACAATTCGACGCTGGTGATGATTTCGACTTTCACGCCATCGCGCTCGAGTACTTGGCGCAGCATGGCCGCGGCCAATGCGTCCACCGCGCCGCGGGCCGGGATGCATAGCACGTGGAGAGGAATGGCATCCGTCGACGCCGGCGCCGAATCCGCCCGGCCGGCGGAAGCCGCGGAAAATTCTCCGGCCTCTTCGATGAGCAAGTTCATCGTCTCTTCGATGCGGCCTTCGATCTCCTGGTCGAGTGCGCCGCGTTGGCGGTCGTTCTCCGCCATCGAGAGAGCCGGCAGGACGACCGAGTCGTAGACCTCGTGCAGCGACTTCTGCTCCAGCTCGGCGCGCAGCACCAGCCAGGCCGGATCCTGATCGCTGGCGATCAGGCGCTGGTAGAGCCTTGCGGGTGGCGAAAGGCCGGGCGCGTCGCCAAAGGCCAAGTTGAGGAAGTGCAACTGCGGCACGTGCTTGCCCATGACCACGACGCAGACCGTCAAGGGTGTCGAAAGCACGAGACCGACCGGGCCCCACAACCAGGTCCAGAACAAGGTCGAGGCCAGGATGGCCAGCGGCGAAATGCCTGTGCCCTTGCCGTAGATCCAAGGCTCCAGCACGTTGTTGCTGATCAGCTCGAGCGTGGCGAACAGACCGAAGGTCAAGAGCGGTTGAGACCAGCCTGGGGAAACCGCAAGCGCGGTGAGAATCGGAAACGCCGCCGCTATCCACGGGCCGACGTAAGGAATGAAACGCAGCGTGGCGGACATCAGTCCCCAGAGCACCGCGTTGGGTACACCGATCCAGGAAAGGCCGATCGCGACGGCCAGACCGTGCACACCATTGAGCAGCAAGAGCCGCCACAGATAGCTGCTGACCTTGTTCGCGGCTTCCTCGAGTCCTCGAGTCGTGTCCAGGATATTGCCGCGACCCACCATGCGCATGAAACGATCGCCGAGATCGTCCCTGCGCAGCAGCATCACGAATGCGAACAGGAAGACCATCGCACCTGTCGTCAGGATGCCGAGCGCGGGTCCGAGAGCATCGCGCAGGACCCCGAAGATGCCCCTCGTCGACTCGGCCACGCGCACTGTCGTAATCGGCTCGGCCTGTCCGATTGACGGGCTGGCCAGGTCGGATCCAAAGCCCGTGACCATCGCCGTGGCGGCCTCGACGGGTTGAACGACCACGCCGCGCACAGCTTCAAGCCGTTCGTGGATGTTTTGCTTGTAGACGGACAGGTTCTGAGTCACCTCCCTGACCTGCCCGACCACCAGCCAACCTATGGCGCTGCTTACGACAAGCACAAGCAGCATCGCTACGACGACCGCGACGATTCGATTGAAGCGCCAGCGCTGCAGTCGCAGCACCAAGGGCGCCAAGAGAAACGACACCAGCATCGCCAAGGCGAATGGGATGAGAATGCCCTTGGCCAGGTAGAGCACCGCGATCGCCAGCACGCTGGCAGCAAGTGTGGCCAGCCGTGAGTACTGGGTCGTGCGTTCCATTTCACGCCTTCGCGCGAATCGGCTGCGGGCCGTCGCGCGACGGCCTCGCCGCGATCAGGTCAAGACCGATTTGCCGCCGCGGGCCATGCCGGCCAGGCCGACGATCGCGAGGAC
>JAYUUV010000185.1:0-8707 GCA_043754695.1 Planctomycetota bacterium | reverse complement strand
GAGGCTGGCTCCGTACCGCTACATTCGCATCCGAAGTTCGAGGTGGCTGCCGTGGGTCACGCGCACGCGCACGCTCGGGGGGATCAACGTGGTCGCGGAAAATTCTTCGACGATGGCGGGACCGCTGAATTCGACGCCGGGGAAAAGTTGCGCACGATCGATGCGGCGCGTGCGTGTGGGCTGACCGGATTCGAAGCGTACGCTGCGCTGACCCAGGATGGCGGCGGGCGGGAGCGCGCATTTCGGCACGAAATCGGGCATTTTTTCGGCTTTTTCGTGCTCGATCCCGCGCAGGCGGATTGCGACCAGTTCGATCGTGCGACCCTCCAGGCGATAGCCGTAGAGCCGCTCGTGACTCGCTTCGAAGACCTGCGCCGCGTGCGGTCCCTCGGGCACGGCGAGGTCGTAGCTCTGGCCTTCGTAGCGCAGGTGCAGCGTGCGCTGACGCTCGCTCGAACTTCGCGCCACGTTCGATTGCGCGAGTTCGGCGCGCACTTCGCGCTCGAGTGCGCTCCACAACGCCGCGCGACGACTCGCGGAGATTCGCTCCAGCGGCAAGAGCACGCTGCGTGCTCGCTCGCACTGCGCGCGCGCCGTCGCAAGGCCCAGCGCCGACAGCGCACCGGGATGCTGCGGCACCAAGGCGGCGGGCATGCCGACGGCGCGCGCGAGTTCGATCGCATGCAGACCGCCCGCTCCGCCGAATGCGAGCAGCGCTACCTGACGCGGATCGATGCCGCGCTGCATCGTCATCACCGCGACGGCGCGGCGCATCGAAGCACGCGCAGCCGCGAGCACGGCGAGCGCGGTCGCGTGAGGCGTTCTCGAAAGTTTGCGCGCCAGTTTTTCGAACGCACGGCTGACGCCGTCGATGTCGAGTTCGAGTTCGCCAGCGAGAAATGGACCTTGACCGACGTGGCCGAGCAACACGTGCGCATCGGTGACCGTCAAACGATCCGACTTGCCGTAACACACCGGCCCAGGATCGGCGCCCGCGCTCTTCGGACCGACGTGCAGCGCGCCGCCGGCGTCGACTTCGATCAGCGAACCACCGCCGCAACCGATCGTGTGAATGTCGAGCGCGGGCACGGCGAGCGGGTGGCCGGCGACTTGACTCGTGCGCTCGCGGAAAGTGGCTTCGCCGCCGGGCTCGAGGTCCTCGAACGCGACGTCCGTGCTCGTGCCGCCCATGTCCAAGCTCACCAGGCGCTTCCAGCCCGCTTGCGCCGCCGCGCGCGAGGCGCCGACCACGCCGCCGGCGGGACCGGAGAGCAGCACGCGCACGGGTTCTTCGGCCGCGCGCTGCGCCGACAATTTTCCGCCCGTCGATTGCAACAACTCGAGCGGCGTGGGCGAAAGTTCGCGCGCGAGATTTTCGAGGTAGCGACGCATCAACGGCGCGAGCGCGGCGTTGACCACGGCGGTCGAAAAACGTTCGAACTCGCGGTACTCGCGCACCAGGCTCGAGGAAGTCGTGATCGGCACGCCGAGCGCCTCGAGCGCGCGCGCGACGCGCAGTTCCTGGCGCGGATCCGCGTAGGAGTGCAACAGGCATATCGCCACCGATTCGACGCGCGCGGCGGCGAGTTGTTTGCGCAACTTCGATAACGCGGCATCGCTGGGCGCTTCGATCTCGACCAGCTTGCGGCGATCGCTCGGGTCGGGCCATTGGCGCGCGCCGATTTCAAAGCGCAATTCGCGCGGCACGAGCGCTTCGACCTTCACTGGATGAAGCGCATAAAGATCGGGCCGATCCTGGCGGCCGATCTCGATCAGGTCGGCGAAACCGCGGCCCGTGACCAGCGCCGTGCGCGCGATGTTTCCCGAAAGCAGTGCGTTGAGGCCGACGGTCGTGCCATGCACCACGCGACGTTTGCCCAGCGCGCCAAAGCGGGCAAGACCGGCGAGTACGGCGCGCGCAGGATCGGCAGGTGTCGAGGCGAGTTTCGCGAGCTCGACATTGCGCTGCGCGTCGATGCGCACCAGGTCGGTGAACGTGCCGCCGGTATCGACTCCGACGACTTCTATGTGCGCGCGCGGGGGCATCGGGCGACGAGGATACGAACACGTGAGGCGATTGCGACCGCTCCCTGCGCTCAGTAGGACACATTCGGGCCCCGCGCCTGACTCTGCCCGGCCGATTCGCTAAGTTGGCCCGCGTTATGCCCGCCGTCGAAACACCGGGATGGTTCATTCCCCAAGGCCTCGAGTGGGCCGCGCCGGCCGTTGCCTATCTGCTGGGCTCGATTCCGTTCGGGCTGGTGCTCGTGCGCCTGGTCAAGGGCATCGACCTGCGCAGCTTCGGCAGCGGCAATATCGGCGCTACCAACGCCATGCGCGCGGGCGGCAAACCGGTCGGCTATGCGGTTTTCGCCCTCGACGTGCTCAAGGGTTTTGCGCCTGTGTTTTGGATCGCGCCGGCCCTGGCGCTTTCGGCGGAGCACACGCTTTCCCTGCAAGTAGAAAGCGGCGCCATGGCCGTGCTCGGACATTGCTTCCCGCTCTACTTGCTGTTCCGCGGCGGCAAGGCCGTCTCGACCGGTTGCGGAGCGTTGCTGGCCCTTGATTGGCGCATTGCCCTGATCGGCGGTGTGGTCTGGGTACTTGCGTTGTTCGGCCTGCGCTACACCGGCCTGGCCTCGATCCTGATGGGCATCACGTTTCCGATCGCGGCACTCTTGCTTGGCGCGCCGCCAGCGGGGCCGCTGGTCGTCGGCGCGAGCTTGCTCGCGCTCTTGATCATCGTGCGCCATCGTTCGAACATTCAGCGCATGTTGGCCGGAGCGGAACCCAAGATCGGCAAGAAGCAGACACCAGGAGTTGGTCCATGAGCCAGCCGGCGGTCAAGCGCGCGCTGGTGATCGGCGACGGCGGGTGGGGCACGACGCTGGCGATGTTGCTCGCGCGCCGCGGCACTCCCACGGTGCTGTGGTGTCACGCCAAGTCGCAGTGCGAAGAGCTCAAGAAACTGCGCGAGAACGTGCGTTTTCTGCCGGGAGTTCCGCTGCCCGAGTCGCTGACCTACAGCGCCGATCCGCATTCCGCCGCGGCCGGTGCCGACCTGGTGATCAGCGCCGTTCCGACGCAATTCTTGCGCGCCGTGGCCGCGCGCTTCGACGATGCGCTGCCCGGCGGGATCGGCATCGTCTCGGCCAGCAAGGGCCTCGAGATCGAGTCGCTCGCTCCGCCCTCGCAGATCCTGAGCGATGTGCTCGGCGGCCGCGAGATCTGCATCCTGACCGGACCCAGTCACGCCGAAGAGGTCGCCCGCGGCCTGCCCGCGACCGTCGTCGCCGCGTCGCACGACAAGGCCTTCGCGCTGCGCGTGCAAGCGGCCTTCAACGGCGAAATGTTCCGCGTCTACACGCACAACGATCCGCTGGGAGCGGAGCTCGCGGGCGCGCTGAAAAACGTGATCGCGATCGCGGCCGGCATCAGCGATGGATTGGGTCTTGGCGACAACGCCAAGTCGGCGCTGCTCACGCGCGGCATGATGGAGATGGCGCGCTACGGTGTCGGCCGCGGCGGCAAGCTCGAGACGTTCTTCGGCCTGGCGGGCATCGGCGATCTGGTGACGACTTGCTGCTCGAAGCACTCGCGCAATCGCAACGTCGGCGAGGCGATCGGCCGCGGCGAGACTTTGCAGCAAGTGCTGGCGCGCATGAACATGGTCGCGGAAGGCGTCTGGACGACCAAGGCGCTGTTCGGCCCCGAAGCCGAGACCGAAGGCGTCTCGATGCCGATCGCCGAGCAGGTGCACGCCGTGCTCTTCGAAAACAAATCGCCACGCGAAGCGGTGCTCGACCTGATGCGCCGCGAGCCGTCCGAAGAGATGAAGGGCCTCGCGTAAGTGGATCCGCTGATCCCGTTCTGCGCGGCGGTGGGCGCGACCGTCGTGTTCCTGGTCATCGTCGTCGTGACCGGCGTGCGCGGCAAGATCACGGTGCACATTCCCTGCGTGGTGATGACGCTGATTTCGCTGACCGTCGCGATCGTGTTCGCGCTCAAGCTCGGCAAGGTCTACCACCTGTCCGAGAGCGGCGCGATCTATCCGATCCACATGGCGATCGCGAAACTCGCGGCGGCGTCCTACGTGCTGCCGATCATCACCGGCATCCGCACGCTGAAAGCGCGCGCCCATCGCCGTCTGCACTTCTGGGCCGCGATGCTGGTGCTCGTCTTGACCGCCGCGGCCTCGATCACGGGCACGCTGATGCTCTATTGGTCGCCGAAACTCTGATCGTCAGGGCGCCTGGTTGCGATGCTCGCGCAGCCAGATCAGGATCCACGGCAAGGCGAGCAACATCGCGTTGAAGGCGATCGGAAAGAACGCGAACAAGAGCCACGAGCGTTTCGCGCGCATCGTCAAGAGTCCGAGGATCACGCCGGGCAACGAGAAAAGGCTCGAGACGAGGAATGCAGTCTCTAGGCTCGGCGCGCTGTGGCGGTCGAGCCGCATCCAGACGACCGTCGTGCCCCAGACCGCGAGACCCGCGGTGGCCAGGCACATCGACATGACCCAGGTGCGATGGCGGCGGCGCGCGACGGTCGGAACACGCGAGAGGTTGCGAAGCGGGCGGGCCACGGCAAGATTGTCCGCGCAGGGCGGGGGGGCAGGTCAAGCGTCGCGGAAAATCCGCGCAAAAAAGCACGCATCATGAACAATACATTGCGCGAGTCCCACGAAGCTCTGCTCGAGTACGCGCTGTCCCTGCCGGGCGCCTGGGAGGACGCTCCCTGGGGCGAGCGCGTGGCCAAGGTCGGCAAAAAGGTCTTCGTGTTTTTCGGGCGCAGCACGCCCGATGAGCCGCGCTTGATGCTGGCGGTCAAGCTGCCGCAGTCCGGCCTGCAGGCCCTCGATCAGTCCTTCACCGAACCGACGGGCTACGGCCTGGGCAAGAGTGGCTGGGTCTCGGCGAGTTTTTCGCCCGGCGATCGGCCGAACATGCAGCAGCTACGCGCGTGGGTGCTCGAGAGCTATCGCGCGATCGCGCCGAAGAAAGTACTCAAGGAAATCGATTCCGCGTCGTCGAAGCCGGCTGCGATCACGAAGCCCGCGCCGCGAAAGAAGCCCACGGCTTCCAAGAAGCGCGCGGCGGCCAAGCCTGCGCCCAAAGTCAGTGCCGCGAAAAAAACACGTCGCTGACCGATTCCGGGCGCTGCAGCCGCTGTCGATCCAGGCGCGCGCATGAATCTCCTCTACCCGAAGATCCCGAAGGAGCGGCTGCCGTCGATAATCCGCCTCGCGGCGTTCGGAGCGATCGTGGCCGGCGCGTACGGCGCGCTGCACGACCAGGTCAGCTACACGATCTCGCCGGAGTACTTCACGAAGCTGAAGTTCGAGCAGTTCGCGTGGGCCGACTTCGGCTGGCCGCGGCGCGCCTTCGTCGCGCAGGTCGGGTTCCTCGCGACATGGTGGGTGGGGTTGATCGCGGGCTGGGCGCTGGCGCGAGTCGGTCGCGTCGATCCGAGGTCGCCGTCGTCGCGCCCGGTCGTCGTGCGCGCGTTCGGGATCATCCTTGGAGTCGCGCTGATCTCGGGCTGCGTCGGAGTCGCGCTCGGCGCCGCGACGACGCGCGGCGGCGAAGTCTCCGGGTGGCGCGAATGGAGGGAGTCGCTGCAACTCGTCGATGTCCGTGGCTTTGCGATTGTCGCGTGGATGCACTGGGCGAGTTACCTCGGTGGGCTGCTCGGGCTCATCCTCGCCGTGATCTGGACGCGGCGCAGGGGCGGGTGATCCAAAGACGGGTCATCGAAGCGGGCCACGAGGATCGTCCTTCCAAGCGCTTGATCTTCCCCTCACGGCAGCAGCGAAGCGGTGGTATCGGCTGTTTCTGCGGGGCGAGGCGTGCCGGGCGTTCCACTGGCGCGGCGCCCTGCGTCAGGGCCGCGCTCGCTCACTTCAATCCCGTCCTGAGGATCGCGGCAGAAATCCAGCGCTCGCGCAGGGTCTTGATCGCCTCGGCGCCGAGTTTGCCGCGCAGGTGAATGGACTCGAGGATCAGTTCACGGTTGGTGTGCACGACAAGACAAATGCCGCCGGAGCGACGCGAGCCGACGGCCTGTTCGGCTTCGCGGACCCCGGCGTGCACGAGACGGACTCGTTCGCCGTCGTGGACCACCTCCATCTCGACCCGTTCGCCGACGGCAGTGCCCAGATTGTTCGTCGCCGGCGCGCTGATCTCCGTGTTGGACTTGGCGTCGTGCACGAAGATCTCGCCCTCCTTCGAGACCGCGATGTAGTTGCCCAGGCCCTCGTCGCAGATGCGCACGAGGAAGTGGCCGAGATCCACGTCCTCGTTGGCCGCATTGCCGTGGCGCAGCGTGATTGACACGTACAGCGGAGCGTCGAAGGGAAGGATATGTCGGAAGACGAACGAACCCTGCCCGGCCCAGACCCCGCCGGACAGCCGGAAGAACTGCTGCGACTCCGGAATCGCGATGGGCTGCATCTTGGCCCGCCAGGGCTTGAAATCGTCCGGGCGCGATTCCCAGTCGGCGAGTTCGCTCTCCGAATTGAACTCGTACGTCAATTCCAGCGTCGTGCCGTCCAACCAGGTGGCCTTGCCGCCGAACTCCGGTGCCGGGCGCAATTCGTCGTAGGACTTTTCGGCCGCGATGCGCGCGAGCGCGAGCAGGGCATCGACACGTTTCAAGATCATCGGCTGCGTCGGAACTTCGACGCGGACCCGATGCAGGCGCTCGAGGACCGAGTTCGCGTCGGCCGCGTTGGCCGGCGCGACATGCTGCGCGAGGATCAAAAGATGCTCGGCCGCAAGCCCCAACTTCGCGAGTTCGGCATATACGCCCTGGGCGTCCTGACGCAGCGCCAGGGATTCCGGACTCTTGTCCTTGAGCAGCTTGTCCCAGCGTTCGTCCGCGCAAAGCAGCATCGCGTAGGCGCGCGCCCACTGCGGAGCCGAAGCTGGCGTCGTTTTCATCTGCCCGGCGAGCAGCGCGGAATCGAGCGCGGTCGCGGGCAACTCTTCCTTGCTCTTCCCGCCTTCGAGCTGGAGCACGCCGTTCTCGAACTTCGCGGCCTTCAGGAAGATCTTCTTGCCCTCGCGTTCGAGCTGGATCTTCGCGCCCGCCGCAACCTGTTCCGCGAGCCACCCATCGCGCACGGCCTTCCACACGCCGAGACGTTCGACATCCTTGCGCATCGCCGCGGCCGACGGATCGTCGCGCGCAGCCTCGATGCGATTCGCAAGCTCCGCGAGCGCAGCTTCGATATCGCCGTGGCCTGCCTTCCGAAGCGCAAGCGCATGGGCCACGCGCGGCTCCTCGAGCGGAGGCGCGAGCTTCGCGGCAAGCGCGGCACCCGCACTCGCTGTGCCGGCAACTGCGCGGCTTCCTTCCGCGAACAAGGTTGCAAGTCGCGACTCGTCCGCGGGCGGCTTGCCGGCATCCTTGGCGCGCGCGTAGACCCAGCGGAAGAACTCGCGGTCGAGGTCGGCGAGATCCTGCCCGCCGAGCGCCTTTTCGAGATCGAGCGCCGAGCCTCCGCCGCGCATGCAGGCGCGCAGATAGTCCTCGAACGCGCGGTGATGAGCTTGCGCGCCTTCGCGGCGCAGGAAGTGCATCCACAGCATCGATTCGTACAGGTAGCCCTCGTACCACGGATCGTTTTCGCCGATCTCGATGCCGGCGGATTTGGCCTGGGCCAGCACGCACTTGCGCACATCCTCGCTCGAGATCACACCCGCCATCGTGCGCAGCGGAAGGAGCATCACGTTCTGCCGCGTCGCATCCTGGGAGATCGCCACCAGACGCTCGAGTCCGGTCGGTTCGATCATGGGCTTCGCGAAGGCCGTAGCCGGATCCGATCCCAGGTGCCAGGCCAGCGCGCCTGATAGGCCCTCGCGCAGCCACAGCGCCGGTTGTCGGCCGCTGCTGGAATTGCAGCGCTGGTGCAGGAGCGCGAACACCAAACGGCGCAGCACGGGATAGCGCTTGGAATAGGCCGGGCCGAGGAATTCCCAGCAAGTCACGATCGATCGAATCCGCTCGTCGTAGTTCGCGGTCCGCCCGTAGCCCTCGCGCATTTTGACGCTCTTGCTGTAGTTGAGATAGTCGCCCTCGGTCAGCAGCACGATCAAGCGAATCGGCTTGGGATCGAGCGCGGGTTCGAGCTTGGCCGGCGTGGCCACGGTCTCCTCGAAGAGCTTGGCCATCTGCTGCAGCCAGGGCCCGTAGAACTGAGCGACCACGCGCTCGAAGTTCGGCTCGGGAACCGCTTGCTTCTGCACCAGGATCTCGAAGGGTGCATAGGTGGCGTCCGTCGTCCAGGCGATCGTCTGGAAATACGGAATGCGTTTGAGTTCCGCCTCGAAAGTGGCCGGCGCTTCCTCGGGCTCGGCGCCGGAAACGGGCGGATCTTGAGCCCACGACGAATTGGATGCGGCGAAACAGAAGATCAGCGAAATCAATCGAGAAAACGGCAACATTCGAACTCTCCTGGGGAAGGCTCGCGATTGTAGGCGGTCCTTGGGGGCTTGTCGCGTTCGAGAGCCCGCTACGTTCGGCAGGCACTGCGCCGATTCAGGACTTCGAGGCTAGTCATTCCAAGCTCCTGATTATGGATTCAGCGTGGCACCGGCGCAGTGAGTGGGGGTTGCGAAGTGGCCGTATTCGCTGGCTGATGTGTGGGTGGAGTCGTATTCGTGGAACGCGGCAGGTCATTCGACATCGCTCGAGCGGCAGGCCT
>JAYUUV010000184.1:0-14051 GCA_043754695.1 Planctomycetota bacterium | reverse complement strand
CTTATTCTGCGTACTCCTGCTGTCCATCTGGCAGTCCCCCAAGCCCCCCGAGGCCGAACCGGCGACCGCTCCGAATCCGGCGCGCGAAGACGCGCGCGGCGCGGCACGTTTCCTGGGTCTGGAGTACTCAGACGAGCAACTGAAGCTGGCCGAGCCGGGCCTCGCGGACCTGCGCAAGTCCTTCGATCGACTGCGTGCGCTCGCCGCTCCCGCCGGCTTGCCGCCGGCGATCGGCTACACGGTCGCGCTCGCAGGCCTGGTTTCGGACGCGCGCTACGCTGGGCCGCTCCCGCGTCCTGCTCCAGCGTTGCGCGAACGCCCAGAGCTGCTCGAGGCACTCGCCTTCGCCACGATTCCGGAACTTTGCGCGATGCTGCGCGCGAAGCGTGTCAGCTGCGTGGAGCTCGCGCAACTTTCGCTGGCGCGTCTGCGCAGGCTCGACCCCAAGTTGATTTGCGTGGCGACTCTGTGCGAGGAGCGCGCTCTGGCACAGGCCAAGCTGCTCGATGAAGAACTCGCCGCCGGAAAGGACCGCGGCCCGCTGCACGGCATTCCGTATGGCGCCAAGGATCTGCTCGACACGCGCGGCATCAAGACGTCTTGGGGATCTGCGATTTACTCCGAGCGCGTGCCGCAGGCGGATGCCGCGGTGATCGAGCGCCTCGACGCGGCCGGCGCCGTGCTCGTCGCCAAGCTTTCCCTAGGCGAACTGGCCTGGGGCGATGTCTGGATCGGAGGCAAGACCAGGAATCCTTGGAACCCCGAGCAGGGTTCGAGCGGTTCTTCCGCCGGTCCGGCCAGCGCCACGGCCGCGGGTGCCGTGGTGTTCGCCATCGGCTCGGAGACCTGCGGCTCGATCGTTTCGCCCTCGACGGTCTGCGCCTGCTCTTCGCTGCGGCCGACTTTCGGCCGCGTCAGTCGCGCCGGTGCCATGGAACTTGCTTGGACGATGGACAAGCTCGGTCCGTTGTGCCGCAGCATCGAAGACGCCGGTCTGGTCTTTGCCGCGATTGCGGGCGAGGATTCGCGCGATCCGACGAGCCTCGGCCAACCCGCGTTCCTGCGCTCGGGGCTTTTCGATCCGCACGGCCACAAGCTAGGGTTTGCGAAGGGCGGCTGGGGCAGCGCCGAGAACGAAGCCAGCGCATTGGGCGAGCTGCGCCGGCTGGGTTTCGAACTCGAGCCCGTCGAGCTTCCAAAACTGCCCATCGAAGACCTGCTGCTGATCCTGACCGCCGAAGCCTCGAGTGCCTTCGACGAGCTGACGCGCAGCGGCAAGGACGGACGGATGGTGCGACAGGTGGCCGACGCCTGGCCGAACGTGATGCGCCAGGGACAGTTGATTTCCGCGGTCGAGTACTTGCGCGCGCAACGCGTGCGCCGCGCCCTGGCCCAAGAGCTCGATCGCCTGCTCGCGCCCTATGACGCCGTGGTGCATCCCTCGAACGACGACGCATGGGTGATCGCGACGAATCTGAGCGGGCATCCGACGGTCTGCGCGCCGAGCGGGCGAAATGCGAAGGGGAATTGGCAGGGGCTTTCGTTCACCGGGCACGCCTTCGGCGAGGCGCGTCTGCTGGCCGTTGCCGAAATTTGGCAGCGCGCCGGCACGTTCCATCTGGAACATCCGGATCTGTGAGCGGTGCGCCGGCGCTCACTCGTTGAAGCGCAGCTTCGGGATGCGGGCCTGCAGCGAGGCCAGACCCTCGGGCGTGAGCCTGGAATTGCCCGCAACCAACGTTTCGAGGTGTTTCAACGCGGCGATGTGCTCGAGCGCCCCGTCGCCGATATTCGTGTCGAAGACGCTCAACTTGACCAGCTTCTGGAACGGCGCAAGTTGCGCGAGCCCGCTATCCGTGACCCGCGTGCCGCCGAGCAGCAGCGTTTCCAACTCGACCAGTTTCGAGAGTTCCAAAAGCGTCGCATCGCCGACGTGCGTGCGAAAGAGATTGAGAAAACGCAGCGAGTGCAGCATGCCCATGTGCGTCGCGGCGCCGTCGCCGATGCCGGTCAGGCGCAGGTCGAGCTTGCGCAGCGAGTCCAATCCGCGCAGCGCGGCCAGGTCAGCGTCGGTCACGCTGCTACTGTGCAAGTCGATCGATTCGATCGCGCCATCGGGCTTGCCGCCCGCGCGTTCGTACTTGCCACCGAGCCGTTCGATCAGCGCGATCGCGGCCTGCTCGGGGGAAGGCGCGCGATCGAAACACGCGGGAAGCATGGCAGCGAGAAGCAGCATCCACGCGGCGAGCAAGGTCTTCATGGAACCCATGCTAGCGACCGGGCACGCTGCGCTCGGCCGAAGGCGCGCAAGTCTAAGGTCGCCGTCCGGTAAGCGCCGGGTTTCTCAATGCAGCACGCGCCAGATGCTGCAGCGATTTGTGCGCAGGGCGGGCTCCAGGCGGTCGGCCAAGATTTCCTGCAATACCAAGAGTCGCGCCGGTTCCGGCGGGAAAAAGTACTCGTTGTTGCGCGGCTCGTTGATCACGACGTAGTCGGGCTGTTCGTCCACGAGCGCAGCGGAAAGTCGCGCGCGATTCTTCGTCACCGGCAGCAAGGCCACACGCCGGCGCGTGGCGTAGCGAATCGCGGCGTAGTCCGTGGCCAGCACGCGCGCATCCGCCGGCGTGTGCTCCTCGATCCAGCGACAGGCTTCGATCGTCGCCTGCTGACGCATCGGATGGCCGGGCGTGACCAGGTTCTTGGCGGCCAGTTCGCGGATCGTGACGAAGCCGAAAGTCGCATACGCCAGCAGGAATCCGGCCAACGCAAACTGCGCGGCGCGATTCGTCTGTGCGAGCTTCGTGCGCAGGCGCGGACTCCAGGCGAGAGCGAGGCCCAGCAGGCAACAAGCCATCCAAATGACTGTGTCGATGCGCGGTTGGACGCCACGCGACGGCCCGAAGCTCGCGACGACGATGCCGGACCAGATGGCGAACAGCGCCGAGCTCGCGGCAAGCAGCGTTCCGGCTCGGGCCGCGCCAAGGCTCCGCCACGCGTTCGCCGCGCTGCGCAACCCCTGCCATGCGAAGACGAAAATCAAGGGAACGAAGGGCATGACGAAGCGTCGGCCTTCGTCGTAAGGCCAAAGCGACACCAGGATCGAATAGAACAACGCGATCCACGCGGCCAGCGGATTCGCGCGCCGAAATTCCGCGCGCCAGCCAAGCCCGACTGCCACAAGCGCTCCCACGACGAGCGGCGAGGGCGAAGAGCCGGTGATCCAACCGACATTGCCGAGGACTTCGGCCACATGCCGTCCTTCGCGCAGCAGCATCAAGAAGGAGCGGCCCAACAGTCCGAGCAGCGTCACGGAGCCGAGGTCGGGCCAATGCGGATCGGCGAGCGCCCAAAGCGAGACGTAGGACGACTCGTGTCCGACATCGCCGGCATGCTGAGCGGCGGCCGGCCGCGAGCACCACACGAACCACAGGAACACCGCAATCATGGCGGGCGCGAGCAGCAGGGCCGCGCGCGTGCGACCGCCAAGGCCGCTGAAGAACTTCTCGCGCCGCCAGGCCAGGTGCAAAACGGTCGCGAAGCTTCCGGCCAGCACGGCCAAGCCCGCGCTGCGCAGCAAGACCGTGCCGAGCAAAAGTGCAGCTCCGGCCAGGGCCGCCAACCAAGTCAGCCGCTTTCGGCGCAGCGCGTTTTCAGCGCCGGCGAGGAGCAACAAAAGCAGCAGCGCGAAGGGCGCTTCTGAGAGCGATACTCCAGTCGAAAATTCGTACCAGGTCGCGCTCGCCGCGCACAGCGCGAGCAGCAACAGCGCGCGGGACTCGACGCGCTCGCGAAACCACCACAGTGCGCAGAGCAGGGCGCCAAGCGAGACGGCGACGCAGCAGCGATACAAGAGCGCGAAGTCGCCGTCATGCTGCGCGATCCAGGGAGCCAGGAGCAACGCAACTCCGGGCGGGAACTTCGTATGCGCTTCGCCGTCGAAGACATAACCTTGGCCGCCCGCGAGCGAACGCGCGAGCTCGAGGTACGTGCTCGTGTCGCTGTCGTAGAAGTACGTGCGCCGTGCCGTGCTGATGTACAGGACACAAGCCACCGCCAACAGGACGAAGGCAATGGCCCAAGTCTTTGCGCGTGCCGGCGACGCGCTGAAAAAGGAACCCGAGCCCATGAGTTCGGGGATCGTAGGCCGGGTTCCGCGGGATTGGGCGGGCTCGTGCGTTTGCGCGGCACGGCGCGCGGCCAGGCGGGCGCGTTCAGGCGGCCCAAAGGGCGCGCCCGGCAGGACTCGAACCTGCGACCGTCCGATTAGAAATCGGATGCTCTATCCAACTGAGCTACGGGCGCCTGGTCGGGGAGATGGGACTCGAACCCACGGCTGGTAGCACCCAAAGCTACCCCTCTACCAACTGAGGTACTCCCCGCGCGAGCCCGCTAGGGTAGCGCGGATCCAACCCTGGAGCGAGGGAGCGCACTGGCGCGCGAGCCGGTCGATGGCGTACTCTCTGCGGCTTGCCCGATCCGGCCCGAACGCCGATCGCAGACAATGAGGATTTACGGATGAAGGTCTTGGTCGTCGGTTCCGGCGGGCGCGAGCACGCTTTGTGCTGGAAAATCCGTTCTTCCCCGCTGGTCACGGAGCTGCTTTGCGCTCCGGGGAACGCCGGCACCGCCGCGGTCGCGCGCAACGTGCCGATCAAGGCCAACGACATTGCGGGGCTGGTCGAACTTGCCAAGAGCGAAGCGGTAGAACTGGCCGTGATCGGCCCGGAAGAACCGCTCTGCCTGGGCCTTGCCGACAAGCTTCGCGCTGCAGGCATCCTGGTCTTCGGGCCCGACGCGAGCGGCGCGCGCCTGGAAGGTTCCAAAGTCTTCGCCAAGGAATTTCTCACGCGCCATCGCATTCCCTGCGCGCAATCGCGGCGCTTCGATCGCTCGGGCACGGCGAAGTCGTACCTCGAGTCCTGCACGCAATGGCCGCAGGTGGTCAAGGCCAGCGGGCTCGCCGGCGGCAAGGGCGTCACGATCGTGCAGAGCGCGCGCGAGGGCTGCACGCTGCTCGACGCCTTGATGGAAGAGCGCACGCTCGGCGACGCGGGCAACGAAGTCGTGATCGAAGAGTTCCTCGAAGGCGAAGAAGTTTCCGTGCTCGCGATCACCGACGGCGAAGCGCTCTTGATCCTCGATCCGGTGATGGATCACAAACAAGTCGGCGACGGCGACACGGGGCCGAACACGGGCGGCATGGGCGTGTGCTCGCCGGTCACCGTGCTCTCGCGGCGCGTGATGCGCCAGATCGAGCAGCACGTGCTGTTCGCGACGTTGCACGGCATGCGCCTGGAAGAGCTCAGTTTCCGCGGCGTGCTTTTCGTCGGCCTGATGCTGACCGAGAGCGGGCCGCGCGTGCTCGAATACAACTGCCGCTTCGGCGACCCCGAAGCGCAGGCCCTGATGCGGCGCATGAAGTCCGATCTCGTGCCGTACTTGATCGCGACCGCCAAGGGCAAGCTCGGCGAACTCGAAGGCCCCGAGTGGGATTCGCGCGTCTGCGTCGGAGTCGTCGGCGCCGCCGAGGGCTATCCAGGAAAAATCCGCCGGGGCGATCCGATCCACGGACTCGAGGAAGCCGACAAGGAACCCGAGGTCGTCGTGTTCCACTCCGGCACGCGTTTCGGGCGCGGCTTGAACAAGGAAGTCGTCACCGACGGCGGCCGCGTCGTTTGCGTGACCGCGCTCGGCAAGGATCTCGGCGAGGCACGCGGGCACGCCTACGCCGCCTTCGACAAGTTGCAGTGGGAAGGCCGTTTCTGCCGCCGCGACATCGGCCTGCGGCATCTCACGCGCAAGCCGTCGAGTTCCGGCGATCCGACTTCCGCCCCGCAGCCCTCGCGGGCCGATGAGTCGGACCGGCCGCTGCGTCGGCCAGGCGCGCGCTGAACGGCGCGGCCAGAGCGCACCGCTTGCGTCAGGGCACCGCACAGACCATCCTCGTTCGGCGATTCGAAAGGCTTCGGGCCTGAGTCAAGCGTCCATGAAACAAGCCGCCATCAAACGCGCGTTCGAGCTTTTCCTGCGCGAGCGTTCGCTCAAGCTGACTTCGCAGCGCTCGCGCATCTTCGATCGCGCCTTCGCGACGCACGAACACTTCAGCGCCGAACTCCTGTATGCATGGCTCTCCAAGGAGCCCGGCCCGAAGGTTTCGCGCGCGACGGTCTATCGCACGCTTGGGCTTTTGCTCGACGGCGAATTCATGAAGACGCTCGACGTCGGCCGCGGCGAATGGGTCTACGAGCACGTGCTCGGCCACGGCCACCACGACCACATGGTCTGCCTCGAATGCGGTCGCATCGAGGAGTTCCACGACGAGCGCATCGAGAGCCTGCAGCTTGAAGCCGCGCGCAAGAAGGGCTTCGAGATCCTCAAGCACGACCACCGCCTGATCGGCTACTGCCGCGCCTGCGTTGCCAAGCACAAGAAGAGCGCGGCGGACGGGCGGGAGTCCCGCACATCCGCCGCGCCCGCGAATTCCGCGAGCTCGAAGCTCGCGCACTGAATCACTTCAGTTTTTCGAGCCGCAGGATGATGCGCTCCTGGATCAGCTTGGCCATGTCGGGATCGTTGACCGTGCCGGCGTACTTGGCCGCGCGCGTGCGCATCACGGTCTTGTCGAGATCGTAGGCTTCGCAGGTCACGGTCACCGAAGCGCCGTCCACCTTGGCTTTCGCCATGCGCACGCCTTCGTCGATCTCGATCGTGTCGAGCGAAGTGTCGGACAGCGTGGTCTTGACCGTGGGCCAGACCTTGCTGACGTCGAGATTGAGTCGCGTCTCGTAGATGTTGCTGCCGACGACGTCGGTGCCGAGCACGAGACCGCCGATTGCCCCGCCCATCACGGCGGCGGCGCAACCTGCGAACAGAGGTAGAGCGAGAAGAGCGGCAAACACTGCAGTGCGCATAGTTAAGAGTCCTTGGTGTCTAGGAGTTGGTTGGAACCCGCGCGGAACGCGTGGTCGCCGACTGCGAGGCGGCCACGACCATTCGGCGGTAGAAATCGAGCCCTTCACCTTCGCTGCGCGTGCCCGCCAGGCGGGTCCACTGCGGATGGTGCCAGGGTGTAATGTTGCGCTCAGGATGCGGCATCAGGCCGATCACGCGGCCGGTCATGTCGCACAGCCCGGCGATCTGATCGAGCGATCCGTTCGGGCAAGTCTCGAAGTCGTCGGAGCGCGAACCGTCCGCGCGCACGTAGCGCAGCACGATGCGGCGTTCGGCCGTGAGTTTTTGCAGCACGGCAGGGTCGCGCACGGCGAGACGGCCTTCGCCATGGGCGATCGGCACGGGCCACACGCGGCCGGCGGGCAGCCAGCTGCAGCGCGAGTCTTCGTTGAGCAAGTGCACCCAACGGCATTCGAAACGGCCGCGCAGGTTGTTCGAAAGCGCCAGCGTGCGCTCTCCCGAGGCGTTCAGACCTTCGAGCAGGCCTGTATCGACGAGCACCTGGAACCCGTTGCACACGCCGAGCACGAAGCAGCCGCGCGCGACGAACTCGGCCAGCGGCCCGGCCAGGTGCTGGCGCACTTCGAAGCCGAGCACGCGGCCCGCCGCGACATCGTCGCCGTAGCTGAATCCACCGGGGAAAATCAGCAATGTCGCCGCGTCGAGCCGCGCGGGCTCTTCGATCAGGCGATGCAAGTGCAAGAGTTCGACGCGCGCGCCGGCGCGCTCGAGCGCCATGGCGGTTTCGCGATCGCAATTGGTGCCCGCGGTGCGGACGACGATGGCAAGCGGCGCGGTCTTCATCCCTGGAAGCCTCCGTTGTGGGCGGCGCGCAGACGCTCGATCTCGACATCGATGACCAGGACCAGCGCATTCGGCGCGGCGCGCACTTCCAGGCGCGGCTGGCTGCTGACGGTGCCGATGCGAGCGCAGTCGTGGCCCGCCAGGAGCTTTTCGAAGCCGGCGGTGTGTTCCGGGCGTACTTCGACCACGAAACGTGTGCACGATTCTGAATACAGGCGCGTCGAGGTCGGGTCGTACTCCGCGGCCAAGTCGGCGCACAGGACACGCGAAAGGTCGACCGTAGCCCCAAGTCCGCCGGCGAAGGCCATTTCCGCCAAGGCCACCGCCAGTCCACCTTCGGAGAGATCGTGACAGGCGCGCGCCAAACCTTCGCGCAGCGCGCGATGCAACGCGGCCAGGCGCGCCGGCGCGAGTGCCAGGTCGGGCCGCGGCGAGCGTCCGCCGCGCAGACCGCACAGCGCCGTGTACTGCGCCGCGCCGAGTTCGGCGTGGGTCATGCCGACCAGGTAGAGCGCGTTGCCGGCCTCCTTGAGATCCATGCTCAGCGCGCGCGCGATGTCGGGCACGATCGCGACGGCGGTGACGAACAACGTCGGCGGAATGACGATCGTCTCCTCGCCGACGCGGTATTCGTTGTTCAGGCTGTCCTTGCCGGAGATGAACGGCGTGCCAAAGGCCTTGGCCGTCGCGTAACACGCGCGCGAAGCTTCGACCAGCGCGCCGAGATTCTCGGGCCGCTGGCAATTGCCCCACGAGAAGTTGTCGAGGATCGCCGTGCGCTCCGGATCGCCGCCCACCGCGACGACGTTGCGCAAAGCCTCGTCGATCGACGCAGAAGCCATCGCCCACGGATCGAGCGCACCCTGATCGGGATTCGCACCGCAGCCGATCGCCAAGCCGCGCCGCGAATGTTCCAGCGGTTGCAGCACCGCCGCGTCACCGGGGCCGTCATCGTGGACGCCGACCAGCGCCTTCAATACGGAGCGGCCCTGCACTTCGTGGTCGTACTGGCGCACGATCCACTCCTTGCTGGCGATGTTCGGCCGCGCGAGCAGCTCGAGCAGCACGCGCGTGTGGTCGGCGCTGGCCGGGCAACCCGGGTCCGAATTCACGATCGGCTTCCAGACCGCCTTGCGCAGCGGACGCGGCGTGCCCTCGTGCAGGAAGTGCATGTCGAGGTCGCCGACTTTCGTCCCGCGATGTTCGAGCACCAAGCGCTTGCTGGCCGTGAACTCGCCGATCACCGTGCCGTCGACATCTTCCGCGGCGCACAACTCGAGCACGCGCGCGACATTTTTCGCCGGCACGGCCAGCACCATTCGTTCCTGGGCTTCGCTGATCCAGACTTCCGCCGGCGTCAACCCAGGATACTTGAGCGGCACGCGATCGAGGTGTACGTGCGCGCCGCAGTCCGCGCCCATCTCGCCGACAGCGGACGACAGACCGCCCGCGCCGCAATCGGTGACCGAGCTGTACAGACCCTCGTCGCGCGCGCGCAGCAACGCGTCCTGCGCGCGCTTCTCGGTGATCGGATCGCCGATCTGCACCGCGGCGGAAGAGACCACGTTCGATTCGTCGTGCAGCTCGATCGAACTGAATGTCGCGCCGTGGATCCCGTCGCGGCCGGTGCGGCCGCCGAGCACGACGATCTTGTCTCCGGGTTCGACTTTCTTGAACGCGCACTTGTGCGGCAAGAGACCGATGGTCCCGGCGAAAACCAGCGGATTGCCGACGTAACCTTCGTGCACCCAGACTCCGCCGTTCACGGTCGGAATGCCCATGCGATTGCCGTAGTCGCGCACGCCGCTGACCACGCCGCGCAGGATGCGGCGCGGATGCATGCAGCCTTTGGGCAGCGCTTTTTCCGCGAGATCGAGCGGGCCGACGAAAAACGCATCGGTGTTGGCGATCGGCCGCGCGCCGAGTCCGACACCTAGGATGTCGCGGATCACGCCGCCGATGCCGGTGCCGGCGCCACCGTAGGGGTCGATCGCGCTGGGGTGGTTGTGCGTCTCGACCTTGACGCAGATGTCGAAGCCGTCGCCGAACTCGATGATGCCGGCGTTGTCGCTGAACACGCTGACGCACCAGGGTTTGTCGAGCTCGACCGTGGCGGCTTTGATCGTCTGCTTGAGCAGATTGTCGATGCGCTCGCTGCCGGCGGGCGAAGTGAACTCGATCAGGCCCATGAAGGTCTTGTGCTTGCAGTGCTCCGACCAGGTTTGTGCCAGCGTCTCGAGTTCGCAGACGGTCGGCTCGCGACGTTGGCTGCGGTAGTGCGCCGCGATCGCGCGCATCTCCTCCAGCGACAACGACAGGCCGCCGATCCGCGACAGCCGCACCAATTCGTCGTCCGAGGCGTTCAACACTTCGATCGCGCCGTCGCTGCGTTCGCTCGCGGCCTGCGGAAACTCGAAGTGCAGGTCCTCGCGATCGACGAACAACTCTTCGATGACTTCGTTCGCGAACAATTCGCGGCCGACGCGCAGCAACGTGTCCGCATTCGAGTCGAGTTCCAACTCATAGGCCGTGAAGGTCAGCGCGCGCACGCGTTCAAAGTTGGGCAGGCGCGCAAACTCCGTTCGCGCCAGAATGCGCTCGATGGTCAGCGCGCACGGATCCATCACACCCGGACGGCGCATCACGAGCAGGCGGTGCAAGCCCTTGACTGCGGCATGCATTGCAGCGCGCGGCGCGACGATGCGCGCTTGTTCGAGCACAGGGTCGACTAGAAGTTCGCGGGCGATGCGCTCGACCTGCGCTGCACTCAGACCCGGCGAGAGCAGATAACCCTTGCCGACGCGCGCGCGAATCGACTTCTCCTTGGCGCCCAGTCCAAGTTCGCGCAAGGCGCTCTGCGCGCGATTCCCCTCGGGATCATCGCGCTGTGGCTGGCGGAACACCTCGATGCGCCACGCGTCGACGGAATGAGTGCGCAAGGGAGAAACGCTCAAGGAAGTCGTCCTGGAAATCGGCATGCTCGAATAAGATCAATCCGATGGCACGCGGCCCTCGAGGGGGCACACAACCTGGGTTCGCGCGATGCGCGCCGTGCACCCGCCCGCGTCTCACGGCCCCCCAAAAGACGCAAGTGCTGGGTGCAGCGCAAAAGATGTACACAATTCCTGGGGGCCGCTCCATAGGTTTACGGCGCCTGTGGATGGCCTGGAAGTCGCCATCCTGGCCGGGTGAGGCCTCGCTCCGGAAAGACCTGTTGCGCACTCGCGCCGGGTGGACCAGCATGGGGCCGGAATGTTCCGGTCTTGGCGCACTGCACGGGAACCCCGCGGAGGATGATTTGAGCGAACAACGCGACCGACCCAGCGAGCCGATGGCCGGCGGCATGGCCTTCGAGCATCCGATCCAAGAACTCGAAGCTCAACTGGCCGAACTCGAGGCGCTTTCCTTGCGCACCAGGCTGGATATCTCCAGCGAAGTCGAGGCGCTCAAGACGCGCCTGAAAGCGGCGATCGTGGACACCTACAAGGGCCTTTCCGCCTGGGAAACCGTCAATGTGGCGCGCCACAACGAGCGGCCGGTGGCGGGGGACTACATCCAGCACATCCTCGACGACTGGGTCGAGTTGCACGGCGACAAGGCCTTCGCCGACGACCGCGCCATCGTGACCGGGCTGGCCACGATGGATGGGCTGCGTTTTCTGCTGGTCGGCCACCGCAAGGGCAAGACGACCAAGGAGCGGCTGGCCTGCAACTTCGGCTGCGCGCACCCGGAGGGCTATCGCAAGGCGCTGCGCAAGATGAAGCTGGCCGAGCGCCTCGGTCTGCCGATCGTCTGCCTGGTGAATACCCCGGGCGCCTACCCGGGCATCGGCGCCGAGGAACGCGGCCAGGCCCAGGCCATCGCCGAGAACATCCTCGAGATGATGTCACTGAAGGTCCCGATCCTGGTGATCGTGATCGGCGAGGGCGGATCCGGCGGAGCCCTGGGGATCGGCGTCGGCGACCGCGTGCTCATGCTTCAGTACGCCTACTATTCAGTCATCAGCCCGGAGGGTTGTGCGGCAATCCTCTGGAAGGACGCCGAGCGCACCCCGGATGCCGCCGCCTACCTCAAGTTGACGGCGGAGGACCTGCTCAAGCTCAAGGTGATCGACGGGGTCATCCCCGAGCCTCCCGGCGGCGCCCACCGCGCCCCGACGGTGACCATGGACGAGGTGCGCCGGACGATTCTCAAGGAACTTGACCTGTTGGTCCGCATTCCGCCGGCGACCCTGGTGGCGGAACGCCGCCGCCGTTACCGGCAGATGGGCGTGTTGCCCGGCCGATTCCCGGTCGCCCAGGAATCCTGAGGGGCCGCGAAGGCTGCGCGGTGCCAACACAGTCGGCGCTTCTGCGTAGCACTCCAACCGGCTCAGCGCCGGTCCTATGGCTCTTCCCGCACGCATGCAACGCTCCCCGCAACCTCCGCAGGAACCCAGGCGCGAACCGAGCCCGAGCGCGGACGGGACGGCGTTCTCCAGCCCGGAGTCCGCGCCCGCCGGCGAAGTCAGCGACCACGAATGGGTTCGTCGGGCGCAAGCCGGGGACGGCGCTGCTTTTGAAGCGCTCGTCCGACGCCATCAGGCTCGGGCCCTGCGCGTGGCGCGCAACCTGATCGCCGATGCCGACGAAGCCCAGGACCTCGCTCAGGAGGCGTTTTTGCGCGTCTTCCGCTCGCTCGAGCGCTTCGATTTCGAGCACGAATTCTCGACTTGGCTGTACCGCATCGTGACCAATCTCGCGATCGACCATCTGCGCCGACGGCGCGTGGCCCGCAGCACCTCCGCGGCAAGCGATGACGACGGCAGCGACTTCGATCTCGTCGACGATTCCGCGCCCGCGCCGGAGCGCCGCATGGACGCGGCCGAGACTGCGCTGCGGGTGCGCGCCTGCATCGCGAGCCTGGCGCCGCATTTCCAGACCGTGCTCGTGCTGCGCGAACTCGAAGGGCTGGCCTGCACTGAAATTTCGCGCATCGTCGGTGCGACCCACGTCACGGTGCGCTGGCGCCTGCACCGGGGTAGAAAATTGTTCCAGGAGGAGTGGGAGCGCCGCGAGCGCATGGCCGCCGCCGGCCACCAGGATCGCGCCAACGAACCGACTGCCTTCGACGTAGAGGGTTCCAACGAGCCCGAGACCGAGTCATGAGTCAAGCGAATCTGGACTGCCCGAAGATCCAAAAGCACCTGGCGCTGTACGCCGGGCGTGACCTCGAGGAACCGTTGTGCCTCGAGGTCGAAGCGCACCTCGCCCTGTGCGCGGGCTGCCGCGACGAACTGGCGCGCGCAGCGTCTGGCCGTGAGCGTATTGCCGTGTTGGGCCGGGAATCCTCGCGCGGGTTGGAATCGGTCGATCTCTGGCCGGCCCTGAATCAGCGCCTCGTGCAGGAGCGCGCTGCGCTGCGCCCCGCCGCAGCACTCGCCGACGGCGTGGCGCGCAAGCGGCCGAATGCCTTGCGCCGGCGTTGGATCCCGCTCTCGATCGCTGCCGCAGCCGCGCTGTTGTTGAGTCTGCAATGGGGCCTCGAGACCGAAGCGCCGCCGACTTTCCTGCCCGCGGTCAGTCCGATCGTCCCTGCGGAAAAGGTGGCGAAGAATCAGTCTGCCGCACAGCTGCCCGCCGGCGCTCTGCGCCGCGCGAAACCCGGCGAAGAGCGGCTGCGCGATTCTTCCGCGCCGCTGGATGGGCGCCTCGGCCAAGGCCTGCCCGTTGATGCGCGAGGCGAGCCCAACTCGCTCGCCGGTATCGAATTGCGCTGAGTCCGTGGGCCCTTGGCTCGGCGATTCAAGCTCGAGGTAACAATCACCATGAATTCAATTGGATGGACAATGCTCGCGGCTCCTGGCCTTGCGCTGGCCGCCTTCACGACTTCCCCGCAGTCCGCACTGCCGCCTTCGAACGGGAATACGCGCAGCGTGGTTCCCGCGGACGATCTCGGCGACGAACAGGCCTGGCGCGAGCGGCTTCAGAATCAGGACCTCGCCGCGCGCGAGGGCGACTTCGAGGCGCTGCTCCAGCGCGTCGGCGAAAGCGACCGTGCGCGCGCGCAACTCGAGCAATGGGCCGCCGACAATGGCCACGTCGAATTCGCCTGGACCTGCCGGCTCGCGCTGCGCGAATTGAAGGCGCGCGCGAAGTCGACGGCTTCGCGCACTGGCGCAGAGGATCCGTTCGAGGCGCTGCGCCAACGCATGTTCCCCGGCGCTGGGGGCAGCGCTCCGTTGGGCGGCTTCTTCTTCATGGATCCCTTCGCGCAGTCAGCGGGCGGGTTGCACGGCCTGAACGATCCGTTCCAGG